>CAVHFC010000186.1:0-2036 GCA_963635025.1 Eubacterium sp. CAG:786 | reverse complement strand
TCATGAGTCTGTGCTCTTCCGTTGCCGGTTTGCACCCGGTGCTTTTGGTGGGCGGTAGTGCGCTGTACATGTTCTGCATCACCCTTATGAATTCTGATGACTACCTGCCGCGCAACTTCTTCATGTTGGGATTGGGCTTCCTGCTGCTGGAGATCTATCCCATCAGCGTGCCCGAGATACCGATGCGCCTGGTGGCCACGTTGTTCGCCATTGGGTGCACCACCGTTTTCATCTATGTGATGCGGGCGTTCGCGGAGCGGAACGAGATAACCTCCGACCGCGAATTCGTGATGCGGGCATTTGACGATATCGGTTTCCAACTGATCGACCTTTCCAACGGCGAGACTGCGCATTTGGACGCGCATCGCGTGTATAAGATCACCCAGGAGTACTGCAACAAGGAGTACGGCAACGTGTTCCGACAGGGCGGGGTGATGAGCGGCCGGCAGCGCTACACCTTCGAGCTGCTGATATGCGCCGAGCTGGTGGCGGACATGATTCATGCCGCCTCGCGCAACGTCGACCATATGGGGCCGGCGGAGCAGCGCTATCTGCTGGACCTTTCCGAGGTGTTCTTGGGCTTCGGGCAGGGGCGCATCAGGCAGGTGCGCGCGATGGAGGAATCGCTTGAGCGCTTCCTTGACCTGCATATATTGGCTGATGGTGAGCACGATACCGCTTGGCGTGCAACGCTGGAGGCCTTGGTGCACACGTTGCAGGAAAACGCGAACTCACGCGATAACTCCACGCCCTTCGGTTGGGGCATCCGTTACCGCCTGCGCTTCATCAAGGACAACTTCAACCTGAAGAACTCGCAGTTGCGTTTCGCCATCCAGCTTGGGGTGATCGTAGGAACCTCGTTCGCGGTTTCGGAGTGCATGCTGATGTTCATGGACACGCGCTTCGGCGCTTGGATCCCTATCACCTCGTTCCTGATGATGAACACCTACCGTGACGAGACCATGCGCATGATGGGCAAGCAGCTTCTGGGCATGTTGGTGGGCATGGCGGTGTTTGCCGCAGTGACGCATTTCGTGCCCGAGCAGGTGCGCATCATGGTTGTGCTGGTGTTCGGCTATTGGGTGATCCTGCTGCAGATAGGGCCGGCCGTCTCTATGGCTGCGGGTACTCAGCTGGCGCTTGCGGCCTTGTATCCGTCGATGTCGTTGGGCGATACGCTGATGATGCGCCTGACGTTCGTTCTTTTGGGCACGCTGGTGGTGCTTTCGATCATCTTCGTGTTCTTGCAGTCGCGCAGACGCATGACCATTGCCCATAAGATCAGGGAAATGGAGCGCGTGGACGAGCGCCTGCTGCAGCAGCTGCGCGTGGATATGGATCGCGGTCATGCGAAGGACGATCGCACGGTGCAGCTGCTGTACTACCTGCACATGAACGCATCGTTGCTCACTTCGCTTTCGAAGCGCATCGGGCCCGACATGGCACAGGAGGTTGAGCGACTGACCGAGGCGAACTACCAGTTTGCCATGGATGCATCGCACGCCATTGTGTTCTTGGGCTCCGACGTGAAACGGGAGCGCTACGAGCACCTTGACGGCACGACGAGGAAGCTGCGCCGCAAGATAGACCGCCTGCCTACCGACGAGGTTTCAGTGGAAGAGGACGAGAAAACGTCCTGGTAGGTTGCCTGGGCTGCGGATGGCCTTTGTGGTGCTGAAGCACTCCAGCCGCAGATGAGCCTGGCAGGACGGGCAGAGTGAAGCCGGCGCCCGCGACCGGGGTGATGTGTGGCGAGGTGCAGCTTGCTCTGCCTGTGGTTGCATGTGACGGTGATGCGCTGATCGGCCCCTTGTGATGTGGCTCAAATTAGGGCTGTTTGGGTTTTGGACCGCAGCTGCCTGGGCTGCGCCGGGGTTATTCGTCGATGAAGAGGTTGGAGGCCTGCTCTTTGTAGGGCTGGATGGATTCGACCATCTTGCTGAGCTTCTTCTCGAATTTCTTCACGGCATCTTTGCCGACAGGCAGCCACAGGGGCAAAGGCTCGGGCGAGCTGGCAACGCGGTAGACGAACTCGG
>CAVHFC010000185.1:0-2042 GCA_963635025.1 Eubacterium sp. CAG:786 | reverse complement strand
CGCTGCACGGTGGAGTAGCTGCCGGAATAGCCCAGCTCGTCGCGCAGCCTCACGTAGACGCGCGTGGCGGTGTGCCGCTGCTTTCGCCAGCAGCGGCAGTCGTGGAGATGCCAGGCGTCGGTACCGGAATTTGCTGACTGTTAGTACCAAGAAGGCTTACTAGCCACATGTCCTATTCGCGTCCAATAGCGGGGTGATTGATGTAGCCCGCCTAGGCTGGACACATTGCTTGCGTGGGCGGCGCTGCGCTTAGGGGGCCAGCGTTGACAGGGGTACGACGAAGATGCCGTCTTCGCGACGATAGGCCGCGGCGGTGCCCGTTAGCACCATCAAAAACGATGGCGTTCCTTCGCGGTCCTGGTCGATTTTCCCTGCAAGCTTCTTGAGGTGGGCCGCGGCTTCGTCTATCTGTCGGGATCCCAGCTTGACCTCCACAAGCCCCCATCGGCCGTCTGCCAGGGCTACGACGGCATCTGCCTCAAGGCCTGTTTTGTCGCGGTAGTGGAAAACGTTCCCGCCAAGCGGCTCGGCATATATGCGCAGGTCGCGCACGCACATGGACTCGAACAGCAGGCCGAACGTCTCAAAGTCGCCAAGCAGCTTTTCGGGGGTCGCTCCCAGCATTGCGGCGGCGATTGAGGGATCGGTGAAATGACGGGTCGGGCTCGTTCTGACGGCGGTTTTTGACCGAAGGCGAGGGTTCCAGGCCGTCAGGTCCTCGATAACGCATGCGCGGGTTAGGGCGTCAACGTATTCGGCAACGGTGTCGATCGAGGGCGCCTCTCCCTGCATGTCCGCGGCTATCGTGGTCAGCGGGGCTTCGGAAGACAGGTTGCGCGCATAGGAGCGCATGATCGAGCGCATCCAGGTTTTGTTGCGCTTCACGCCGTCGATTTCCTCGATGTCGGAATCTAGCAGCTCGGTCACATAGTCTCGCGCCATGCCAAGCGCAATCGCTTCGTCCTTTTCGACGACCGCTTCGGGCCAGCCGCCCCTGCACACGGCAAACGCGATGTGCTCGATGTCGAAGTCGGCAACCGATGCGGCGTCTGCGGCGCCGTCGAACAGCGCTCGGAGCGATACAGCGCCGTTTGACTCGCACGACTCGAAGAGGGACATGGTATGCATGTACATTTTGGAGATGCGTCCCACGCCAGAATGCTTTGGCTGCTCGCTCTTACGCGGCGTTGCCGAGCCCGTCAGAATGAACCTGCCCCTGCCGTGCCCACGGTCTATGGCGTAGCGGACGGCATCCCACAGCTGCGGGGCCATCTGCCATTCGTCGATAAGCCGGGGCTCCGCGCCGTTTAGGAGTGCCGACGGCTTTAGGCTTGCAAGCTCCAGGAGCGACGGTCCCTTGTCGGGGTCTTGGAGATACACCTCGCTTGCTGACAAGCGCTGCGCCGTGGCTGTCTTGCCGCACCACTTTGGGCCCTTGATTTGAACAGCGCCCGCTGTCGTGAGCTTTTTTGCCAAAACCTCGTCCGCAACGCGAGGAAGGTATACCGAACCTGCCATCAAAGCTCCTATCATGTGCTCTAGAATGCATTGGTTAAATCTGCTGGTAATATAGCACGACCCCGTGAGTTGGACAATTTCAGTTCCGTGAGTTGGACGAACCTGTTTCCTGGAGTTGGACCATTTCGGTTCCGTGAGTTGGTCGGCCATTATTCATGTCCTCTGCCGGCTGAACATGGACGGAACAATCATCTGCCAGCGCTTTCGCACGGGGTCACGTCGTTCACCACCGAGGAGGCGGCCCACCTGTGCGGCGTGCCGGAACGCCAAGTCCCGCAGCGGCTTGCGTCCCTGCGCAAGCGTTCAAGCATCTTCTCGCCGATCTCGGCGATCTAATGTACGTTAAAGCGTACGTCAATCTATTAATGGCTCATGTGGGCATTAAGTTGATGCGATGCAGCGCGCATCGCGAAGATCGGGAATGGTCGCCCCGATCTTTCTGGCTCTGTGCTTGATTAACAGGTTCTTCTGCTCGCAGATTGTATCTGTTCAAATAATCATACAGCTTCATCAAAATGAACAGA
>CAVHFC010000184.1:0-2109 GCA_963635025.1 Eubacterium sp. CAG:786 | reverse complement strand
TCGCTGGCCGTCGCGAGAAGATCGCCTTCAGGCATGTAATCGTACTGGGAGATGTAGTACTCGTCGTTTTCGCCGTACGACTCGATGTCGTAGTCGAGCGTCTCGAGACCCTCGAGCGACTTGTCGTAATACGAAAGCCAGAAGTAGCCCGTCGCCTTACCATCCTCGACGATGCCCCAGTTTCCGCTGTTCGGGAAGTCTTCGGTCGAAGCTCCCCAGCTGTTCTTCACCAGCCACGCGCCGTTCGCGGGAGGCTGTTTGTCGGGGTCGCTCGAGAAGTTGCTCGCGTCGTAATCGTCGTCCCATCCGACGATTACGACGGCGTGGTCAAGCGATGCCGAAGCATCGTAGGTGTAATGCGAGGCGGTGGCGGCGTTGTAGATTGCGTCGTCGGAACAGTAGTACACGACGGAGGGACGGCCGTAGTACTGGATCTCGCCCTTGACCGCCGTGATGGCGTCCTCGTTCGTCGAAAGGTAATCACCGTTGCCGTCGCGCACGCAGGCATCGGGCAAGATGTTGCCGTTCTCGAGGTTCATCATCGAGGCGTTCCACAGGCTCTCGTCGACGCTCCAGTCGCTGCGGGTCCAGGTCCCGTCCTCGGCCACGTAGTCGCCCGCATAGCGAATCGGGACCACCGTCGAGCCGGCGAGCTTGTAGCGCGCGATCTCGTCGGAGGAGAGGTAGAGCGGCCTACCCGTCACGCCGCCGGGATCGGTCACAAGGCAGAAAACGGTGCCCTCCGCGTTTTGGTAGGGCGCGGCCTTCTCAAGCACGGGGCCGGTGCCCGAGGCGACGATGCTCGAGACGTACATCGCGAAGCCGCCGTTGTTCAGGCCGACGTTGACCTCATCGGAGGCGTTGCGATAGCCCTCCCCCGCCTGAGCAGGGCCGACGATGGATTCAGGCGCCCCATCGTTCCTAAATACGGAGGAGACGATCTGCAATTCGGAAAGGTCGAGCCCGGTTTCGGCAGCGGTCTTGCCCGACTCGGAGAGGATGCTCGACTCGCTGGCGGCGATGGTCGCGAAGTCCCAGCAGGTTTCCCAGGGTTTCTGCAGCTTCACCGGGGTGACGACGCTGTCGGAGCGGTCGCCGTCGCCGTTGGGGTCGCGCAGGTCGTACTTCGACTTCAGCGACTCGGTCGTTCCCGCGTTCGCGGCGGCGTCGGAAGCCAGCGAAGCCGCGCCGTCGGACGTAGCGAACGAGTAGGGCTGGCGGCTGCCGTCGCCGAGCTGCGCGGCGGCGTCGGACCAAGTGGCGGCCACCTCTTCATCGTTGGCAAAGGCAGCTGCGGGCGTCACGCACGAAAGCGCCGCCGCCAGGGTGACGGAGAACACCGTCCTGGCGCCGCGCCTGATGAGCGGCCGAGGATGCCGGGGGTGTGCCGAACGGTTCGCGTTTTCCTGCTTCATGATCCCTCTCCTGCAGTTTTGAAATCTTGTGTCGCGCCTAACGGCGCTCTCTAATGCGGGTCGAGCTATAGCTCGACCCCACGAAAATCTTGGTGGAAACGTTAAGCGCAGCAGCAAGATCCCCCATAGGTGCGAGCCATGGCGCCCATGATGAACTTGCTGGAAACACTAGTCCAGCAGCAAGATTCATGGGCGCAAGCGCACCGTAATCGAGAGCACCGAAGGTGCAACACTTATTTCCCGGACGAGCAAGCGGTTGATTGACGGTCGGCATAACCGGTTCCGCCCGCGTGTTGAAAAGTCTGACGCGCCTAAAGGCGCTGGCTATTTATGTGCGAGATGGTATCCCGCACCTTGATCGAAAGCACCCGAAGGGTGCGCCAGTGTTTTCAACGCGGGGAGGAAGCGGATCGGAAGGCTATCGATGGGATACCCCGCGCCGTTTTTAAAATGTGTGTCGCGCCTAACGGCGCTCTCTAATGCGGGCCGAGCTGTCGCTCGACCCCACGAATTTCGGTTGTTGGACTTACGCTTCCACCAGGTTTTTCGTGGGTGCGAGGCATGACTCGCACCTCAATCGAGAGCGCCTTGGCGCGACACTGTTTTCGACGCGAAGCGTCAATGGCCGAAGAGGCGCGACGCCTCTTCAACTAGCGGATCGGCTGATCCAGGACTCCGGAGCGGAACGCGTTGG
>CAVHFC010000183.1:0-2139 GCA_963635025.1 Eubacterium sp. CAG:786 | reverse complement strand
ACGCACGGCTTCACCAAGGCGCTGCTGTTCTGCATCTCGGGCAACGTGCTCATGAAGTACGGCACCCGCGACCTCAACAAGATCAGCGGCATCCTGCGCGTGGCGCCCACCACGGCCATCCTGATGGCCATCGGGTTCTTCGCCCTGGCCGGCTTCCCGCCGTTCGCCATGTTCGTGTCCGAGATCATGGCCTTCGCCGCTGGCGTTTTGGGCGGGCATATCCCGCTGGTGGTGCTGTTCGGCATCGCGCTGACCATCGTTGTGGCCGCCTGCGTGCACGTGGTCACCGGCGCGGTGTTCGGCGAGGCGCCGGAAACGGTGAAGAAAGGCGACGTCAGCCCCTTGGCGCTCGTCCCCGAAGTCATTATGGTGTTCGTTATCCTGTGGTTCGGCGTTGCCATGCCCCAGCCGGTCATCAACGGCGTTGAGCAGGCGACCGCCATCGTTTTGCAATCCGATGTCAGCGCTCTGCACGAAGAGCCGCTCTTCTCGAGCCTGTTCGGCGCGTCGTCCGGCACGATGGATTAAGGAGGAGCAATGGCTGCAACGAAAACTGCTCGCACAAGGGTGTGCGAGTCGCATATCAAAGCGGTGCAAGAGCGCTTCCCCGGCGCGGTGAAGCGCTACGAGTGGCAGGACGCCGATCAGGTGACTATGACGGTCGAGGCCGACTGCGCCCCGGAGATCATCGAGTATCTGTACTATGAGCGCGACGGCTTCATGCCCGTCATGGTCGGCAACGACGAGCGCCAGCTCAACGGCCATTATGCGCTGTACTACGTGCTGTCCATGGAAGGCGAGGACCGCGGCTTTCTGACGGTTCGCGTGGAGGTTCCGCGCGACACCGAAACGTTCCGCGCCGTGTCGGCGAAGGTGCCGGCGGCGGTGTGGTCCGAGCGCGAGGTGCAGGACATGTTCGGCCTGCACGCCGAGGGCATCATCGACGGGCGCAACCTGGTTCTGCCCGACGACTGGCCGGAAGGCCTGTATCCGCTGCGCAAGGACTCGATGGACTACCGCTATCGCCCTGCTCCCACGAGCGATTTGGAAAGCTACGAGTTCCTGAAGGAAACCGGCGGCAAGGAAACCACCATCATGCCGATGGGCCCGCTGCACATCACCTCCGACGAGCCGGGTCATTTCCGCCTGTTCGTCGACGGCGAGGACATCATCGACGCCGACTACCGCCTGTTCTTCATCCACCGCGGCATGGAGAAGTGCGCCGAGGCGCGCATGACCTATGACCAGGTGCCCTTCTTGGCCGAGCGCGTGTGCGGCATCTGCGGCTACGCGCACTCGGTGGCGTACTCGGAAACCATCGAGCACGCCCAGGGCATCGAGGTGCCGTTGCGCGCCCAGGTGATCCGCTCCATCGCGCTTGAGACCGAGCGTCTGCATTCGCACCTGCTGAACTTGGGCCTGGTGTGCCACTACACCGGTTTCGACACGGGCTTCCAACACTTCTTCCGCATCCGCGAGAAGGCGATGGATTTGGCCGAGCTTTTGACCGGCGCGCGCAAAACCTATGGGTTGAACCTCATCGGCGGCGTGCGTCGCGACATTCTGGCCGAGCAGACGGTGGAAACGCGCCGGCTGCTCGCGGAGCTGCGCGCGGATGTGAAGCGCCTGGTGGATGAGATGACATCCACCCCCAACTTCATGAAGCGCACGCAGGGCGTGGGCGTTCTGGACAAGAAGATCGCCCGCGACTACAGCCCCGTCGGCCCGCTTATGCGCGGCAGCGGCTTTGCGCGCGATACGCGTTGGGTGCATCCCTTCGACGGCTACAAGCTCATCGCCGACAAGCATCAGCCCATCACGCAGGACTCCTGCGACGTGCTCGGCCGCACGCTCGTGCGCATCGGCGAGGTCTTCGACAGCATCGACATCATCGAGGAGCTGCTCGATCTGGAGCTTCCGGCAGGCCCCGTCCTCACCGAGGGCTGGACGTACACGCCGCACAAGTTCGCCGTGGGATTTACCGAGGCGCCGCGCGGCGAGGACGTGCACTGGTCGATGGTCGGCGACAACCAGAAGTGCTATCGCTGGAGATGCAAGGCCTCCACGTACAGCAACTGGCCGGTGCTGCGCTACATGTTCCGCGGCAACACCATCTCCGACGCCGCGCTCATCGTGGGC
>CAVHFC010000182.1:0-2184 GCA_963635025.1 Eubacterium sp. CAG:786 | reverse complement strand
CGAGCGGCCCCTTCCGCTTGGAGGCTTCCCTTACCCCCAAACCCCTTGCAAACGGGAAAGCCTCCAGACGGAAGGGGCCGCCTTGTGTCCCGCAACGAACAGCCCAGCTTCGCTGCGGGCGTTCGCTCGCAGACTCGCCGACGAGCATCGGACAGTTTTTAGGAGAAACACGGTTACAAGAGCGTCCGCTGGTAACGCACCCCAAATATCGATGCGCTTCTTGAATTTCCGCATTTCGTAGAAATTCCGCCTCTAAAAACCTTGCATTTTGTCGATAACAGAGCCAAATAAATTTCGCATTTCGTAGGTAAAAAGCATGGCGGCGTGTACGAAAATGCGGTGGTTCGGTGTGATCCCATTTTCATTCAAAGCAGTTCCTTGTTGCGCTATGCCAAATCTTGCAACAGGAACTTCCACGCGGGCTTGACCTCTATGCGAATGCCGTCTTCGACGACCTCGCCCTCTTCCTCCTTGGTCACAACGAGAAAGCGGCGCATGGAATCGTCTACGCGCGCGAGCTTCACCAGATTGCCGATCTCGTGCGGTTTGGAGCTTTCGGAAAGCGAGTAGGCTACCTGCACGGCAAGTCCCTGCTCGGGAACGTAAAAGTCCACGTCGATACCGTTTTTCGGCGACTTCAGGTAGCAAAGCCCGTCGCCGAACGCGTCGTGCATGGCGACGGCCACCTCGTTCTCGAGCAGCGCCGGCTCCCTCCCAATCAGGAAGAGGCCGAGCAGCCCGTTGTCGCTGAAGTAGCGCTTCGGGTTGCCCTCGCGCTCCACGAACTTCGCCACCGCGTTTCTCACGTCGAACAGCAGGTACGACTCGCGCGCCATGGCCAGGTATTCCACCAGGGTTCCTTTGCTCACCTTGTACCCGAGCGCGTTCAACATGCTGTGCAGTGCCGTGGCTGACGTCTCGTTGCAGACGGTTTCAGCGACTTTCTTCATGAGCACGCGCAAGGCTTCCGGGTTGCGCACGCCGTTGCGCGCGGCCACGTCTCCGAGCAGCACCTTTTGGTAGACGCTTTCCACGTACTCGCGGGCGGAGGCGTAGCACAGCGACTCGGGGAACCCGCCGCGCTGGTAGAACGCGTCGAACGCCCCGGCTATGGCGCCTTTTCCCTTCGTGGAGTAAAGCACTTCGGCATCGTGGGGGATTCCCGTGGCATCGAGGTACTCGTCGAAGCGGTAGGGGGTCACGTGCCTGATGAGGTAGCGCCCGCCGAGCGTGGTGACAATCTGGCTGCTGAGCATTTTGGCGTTGCTGCCGGTTATCCACACGCGCTCGCCTGCGTCGGCCAAACGGCGCGCGAATTTCTCCCAGCCGTCGATGTTTTGAATCTCGTCGAAGAAGAAGTAGCCGGGCTGTGGGCTGAGCTCGCTTTGCACCGCCAGGATGTCGTTGAAATCGCCGATGCGGAACTCGGCTAAACGTTCGTCCTCGAAGTTGATGTAGATGATCCGGCTCCAATCAACGCCCGAATGCACCAAGTCGCGAGCGATTTTGTACAGCAGCGTCGACTTGCCCGCGCGTCGCAGGCCCGTGATCACGTAGTTCGCTTGAGGGTCGAAGGCGTAGCGGCGCGGCACGATGTTCGCGTTGCGAATGACCTCACGCTGATCGAAGATAACATTCTTTAGGACCTCGTGGTTCATGATAAGCCCAATCTGTTCGATATACTGAACAGATAGTATATCATCTTGTTCTGTATATTGGACAGTCCAAAGGTTCATCCCAAAAAAGTTCAGCGCTCCGCCGAAGGAACCGGCGGTTGCGTCGGGGTCGTCGTGCGCCGCCTCCGTGCCTCTTTGTTTCGCAAGGGCCTCGTCAAGGTGTGCATTGCTTGCGGTCGTCGCAATCGCCGCCTGAGCCATCGAAGGGCGCGATCGTTCCGCTGGCCTGCTGCGCTGCCGCCCGCAAGAAGGGCGGTGCGAGCTGGAAGGTCTTCGAGGGCGTGGTCGTGGTGGCCGCCATCGCCGGCGCGAGCCGGCCTGGGAACGGCCCGGAACGCGAAAAGGCCCGCACCCCGGAATTGGGATGCGGGCCGAACTTTTCAACCGGGAGCGGCGGTCTGCATCGTTTCCGCTACTGCAGGACGCCGCTCTCGAAGGCGTTCATCAGGATCGTCGCCGCGCGCTCGCGGGGGATCTCCTCGCCGGGCATCAGCAGGCGGTAGTATCC
>CAVHFC010000181.1:0-2233 GCA_963635025.1 Eubacterium sp. CAG:786 | reverse complement strand
GCGAGATATTGGATGGCAGGAGTCAATCCGCCCCGACTCAACCCCAACCCGCTTCCCGTGCGAATTTTTGCCGGTTGGGGAATTTTTTCTTGACGCTGCGCGGATCCTAGACCTATGATGCCAATCAGTTTCGACAAACCGTTGAGGCGGAAGTCAAAGCAGCTGTGCACGCACAGAGAGCCCGGGGTGCTGGAATCCGGGTCGAACGCAGGTTGCCAAATGGGCCGCTGAGGGCGCGGTGAACGACGGGTTTCCCGTTCAGTATTCGCGACGTGAGGGCATACGTTAGTTGCCGGAAGCGTGAAGGCGCTTCGCAAAGTGCCCGGCGCAAGCCGGGAAGCAAGGTGGCACCGCGGGTTTTCTTAAAGCTCGTCCTTGGTAAACGATACGTTTGCCGGGACGGGCTTTTTTCATGCCCCGACCGGCCCGGCCAGAGCGGCCGGCAAGGTTGAAGGAGGTGCCAAGCATGTTCCCGTCCGTTGACGAGGTTCGTGCGTACGCCGAAACCGGCGCATACAAGCGCGTGCCCATGTGCCAGGAACTGCTCGCCGACCGATTCACGCCCGTGGAGGTCCTGCGCACGCTGCGATCGGCAAGCTGCCACTGCTTTTTGCTGGAAAGCGTTGAGGAGGGTCGCAGCTGGGGGCGCTATTCGTTCCTCGGTTGCAATCCGACCATGGAGTTGACCTGCACGAACGGCCTGCTTCGCATCACGGAAGGCGCCGAAGGGTCGCAGCAAACGACAACCGAGCGCACCGTGGAGCATCCCGGGGCGGCCATTCGCAAGGTGCTCGCGCGCTTCGCAAGCCCCCAGGTGCCCGGCATGCCGCCTTTGGCCGGAGGGCTGATCGGGTACTTCTCCTACGACTACATCAAGTACGCCGAGCCGCGCCTACGCGCCAACCAGCTGGCCGACCGCGATTTCCGCGACGTGGATTTGATGCTGTTCGACCAGGTCATCGTGTTCGACAACCTTGAGCAGAAGCTGCTCATCGTATCGGGCGTGGCGCTCGACGACCCCGACGGCATCGACGCCGCCTACGAGCGCGCCCGTGTGCGCTGCAACGACATGGCCGCGCTGCTCGAGGGCAACACGCGCGCCTACTTCCCGCCGCTGCACCTGACCGAGCCGCTCACCCCGCGCTTTTCCCAGGAGGAATACGGCGAGATGGTGCGCCGCGCTAAGCACTACATCCACGAGGGCGACATCTTCCAGGTGGTGCTCTCCAACCCGATGACGGCGAAGGCAACCGGCAGCCTGCTCGACGTGTACCGCGTGCTGCGCACCACCAACCCCTCCCCTTACATGTTCTTCTTCGTAAGCGACGACATCGAGCTTGCCGGCGCGTCGCCCGAAACGCTCACGCGCCTGGAGGACGGCGTGGTGAAGACGTTCCCGCTCGCCGGCACACGCCCGCGCGGGGCGACGCCTGAGCGCGACCGCGCCATTGAAGCGGAGCTTTTAGCCGATGAAAAAGAGCTTGCCGAGCACAACATGCTGGTCGACCTGGGGCGCAACGACCTCGGGCGCGTCTGTGAGCTGGGCAGCGTGAAGGTAGAGCGCTACCTTTCCGTTCACCGTTTCTCGCATGTAATGCATATCGGCTCGGAAGTGTCGGGGCGCATCGGAGAAGGTTTCGACGCCGTTGACGCCATCGACTCGATCCTGCCCGCCGGCACGCTGTCGGGCGCGCCGAAGCTGCGGGCGGCGCAGATCATCCAAGAGCTCGAAGGCGCCAAGCGCGGCATCTACGGCGGCGCTATCGGGTACTTGGATTTCACCGGCAACATGGACACGTGCATCTCCATTCGCCTTGCGTATAAGAAGGATGGCCGCGTGTGCGTGCAGTCCGGCGCGGGCATCGTGGCCGATAGCGTGCCGGAAACCGAATATGCGGAATGCCGGAACAAGGCGCGCGCGGTGGTTGCCGCCATCGAGACCGCGGAAGGAGGCGTGCGATGATCCTGCTCATCGACAACTACGACAGCTTCGTTTACAACCTCTACCAGATGGCAGGGGCGATGCACCCCGACATGCGCGTGGTGCGAAACGATGCGCTGACCTGCGACGACATTGAGGAAATGGGGCCTGAGGCGATCATCTTGTCGCCGGGACCCGGGCGCCCGGCCGATGCGGGCGCGTGCATCGAGGCCATCCGCCGCTTTTCCGGTCGCATCCCGCTGTTCGGCGTGTGTCTGGGGCATCAGGCCATTTGCGAGGCCTTCGGCGGAA
>CAVHFC010000180.1:0-2252 GCA_963635025.1 Eubacterium sp. CAG:786 | reverse complement strand
TCATCGCGAAGGGCCTTTCTTCTGCTTTTGGATTCGACACCCGCAAGCATACCGAGGGTCCTTTCCCTTTGCTAGCAGATTATTCGGCTTGATTTCCTCAGTAACTTAACTCGCACTTCATTTGAACATCGCGTGCCGAAGGTTGGTGTCGCGGGCGGGTGGGGCTCTTGGCAAGGTTTTTGAGTTTCCGAATGCTCATGCGGCCAAATAGGGCCTCGGTGGCAAGTTATTCGAGTTTCTGTACCGCTTGACGCGCCTGAAGCTACGGAAACTCGAATAACTCGCCTCAAAGGGCGTGTTTGCCCTGCACGGCGCTACAGGAGCGGCGATTTCTTGCCATCGCGGGCCGCATTCTGTGCACGGTGCTACAGTTTCGACGAAAAGTTGCCATAGAAAAAAGCTATGGACAACGGAAGGAAGCCGGTATTTTACGATTGATGGCCGCTCCTTTAAGATGCACCTAACGCAATCGAACCACGAAGGAGAAACCCTATGAGCACCATCTACGCACCGCAGCGCTTCGACATCGTCGGCAGCTTCCTGCGCCCGGACTACCTGCGCCAGGCCCGCGCCGCCTTCGAGCGCGGCGAGCTTTCCGCCGACGAGCTGAAAGCCACCGAGGACAAGGCCATCCTCGACCTCATCGCCAAGGAGAAGGCCGCCGGCCTGCACGTCATCACCGACGGCGAGTTCCGCCGCCTGACCTGGCACCTTGACTTCATGTGGAACATCAACGGCGTGGCGCGCGTCAAGTCCGAGACCGGCAACACCACCTTCGAGGGCGAGGCCGCTGCCATCGACGAGGTCACCATCGAGGGCAAGCTGTCCGTCAGCAACCACCCCTTCATCGACCACTTCCTGTTCGTCAAGGCGCAGGAGGACGAGAACACGGTGGCCAAGCTCACCATCCCGGCACCGGGCCAGTTCTACGCCCTGTTCACCGGCGCCGAGCAGCTTGAGAACACGCTTTCCCACTACGGCACCGTCGAGGCCTTCGCCGACGACGTGGTTGCCGCCTATGCCCAGTTCATCGCCGACTTCTACGCGGCCGGCGGGCGCAACCTGCAGCTCGACGACTGCACGTGGGGCGGTTTCGTCAACCCCGAGATGGCGCGCCAGCTCACCGGTCTTTCCACCGACGAGGAGCTTGACGCCTACATGAACCTGCTCGTGTCCATCAACAACCGCGTGATCGCCTCGGCGCCCGCCGACGACCTGATCATCAACACGCACGTGTGCCGCGGCAACTACCACTCCACCTACTTCTCCTCCGGCGCTTACGACACGGTGGCGAACCCCCTGTTCAGCACCCAGAACGTCAACGCCTTCTACCTGGAGTTCGACGACGAGCGCTCCGGCGGGTTCGAGCCGCTCGCCCAGGTGGCGCCGGGCAAGAAGGTGGTCTTGGGGCTCGTCACCACCAAGCGCCCCGAGCTCGAGGACAAGGCCGCCGTCATCGCGCGCATCCACGAGGCCGAGAAGTACGTGCCGCTGGAGAACCTCTACCTCTCGCCGCAGTGCGGCTTCGCCAGCTGCGAGGTGGGCAACAAGCTCACCGAGGACGAGCAGTGGGCCAAGGTCGCCCTCGTGCGCGAAATCGCCGAAGAGGTCTGGGGCAAGTAGCTCCTGTGCGGGATGGCTTCGCGCCTTTCGCCAGCCCCTTCGATTTTCCGCTAGCCATCCGCTAGCATCCGGTTAGCCTTCAGTTGGCCGACCGATTGTCTTTTGCCGGGCCGAGATTCGCCGCTCAGCTGCGCCTTTCTCGGCCCCTCTTTCCCGGCCTCTATCGGCCGCATCCCTGAGGAGAAAAATGAATACCCTGTCTGTCTCGCGTACCGGCGCGTACCGGTACCGCTGGGTCATCCTTGCCTTGTGCGGGTTGGCCGTCATCGTCGTCAACGGCGGCACGCTGGTCTTTTCCGGCATGGCCGGTTTTTTGCTGACTCCTGTATCCGCAGGTGGCGAATACGGTTTCACCGCGCAGCAGTTCGTTATGCTGAACAGCTGCCCCTACCTGGCAGGCTTTTTGGGCTGCCTGGCGATGGGCGTTTTGGCCGACCGCAAGACCATCAAGTTCGCGATGCTCATCGGCCTGGGGCTGTCGCTGGCGGGGTCGGTCGCCCGCATCTTCACGGGCGACTTTACCGGCATGCTCATCACGTCGACGATCTACGGATTCGGCTTGGCGGCGCTTAACGCCAACGTGGCGAAGATGATGCGCCTGTGGTTCCCGCGCAACATGGTGAACGTGG
>CAVHFC010000179.1:0-2263 GCA_963635025.1 Eubacterium sp. CAG:786 | reverse complement strand
CTTCCTTCCATCCCGTGAACGAACCGTCCGTTCCGCGAAATGCGATATAGGAGCAACAACCGGAGGCGTCTTCAAATGAGAAGGTGCATGCCGAGAATTGCTTATCAACCGCCTTTGAATATTCGTTCGCATATAACGATACCATCACGTCGCGATACCGGCGGCTTGCGCGAATGGCGGTGAGGAAGTCGGCGGTCTCTTCGGCGTCTTCCAGCCAACTTCCTGCCGCAAGATCATCAATGCTGATGAGGGCCAAGATGTCTGAAAGCAAAACCTCGCGGGACGTATGCGCGTCAAGGTTCACCGAATAGCCCTGGAGCATATCGGTCGAAATCGCTTCGAAATTCAAATAGCAAAGCGAGCTGAGCACCAGCGAATCAACGGGATTGAACGATGATTCAGCAAAAGCACGCTGCTCGTGTTCGATGTAGGTTACGATTGAATCCATGAATCTATTGTAGTCCATAATCCATAAAGAGGTTCACCGATGAAAGTTTGCACACCGATTACGGTTCGTTATGCCGAGACGGATAAGATGGCCGTCGTATATCACGCGAACTACTTGCTGTATTTGGAGGACGCGCGTACGCATTTTCTTGAAGAGCTGGGGTACCCCTACAAGTTGATCGAGGACGCCGGATATATCTCGCCGGTGCTCAACGTGAACATCAATTACGGACGATCGTTGCGCTATGGCGACACCGCCATCGTTCGCACCTGGATCAGCAAATCAACCCCGATGAGGACGACGTATTCCTATGAGGTGTTCGTGGAAGGGCAAGATATCGAACACGACAAGCCGTACTGCACGGCTCAAACCACGCATTGCTTGGTAGATGAGAAAACCTTCAAGCCGGTAAGCATCAAGCGTGCGACACCGAAGCTCTACGAATTGTACGAGCAGGTCTGCGTGCGGTAGGTCAAGCGACCCACCAGGGTTCATCGAGAGCGCGCGTCAAGAGCCTGCGGTCGATAGGCTAGCGCGTTTGCGTGTTTTGCATAGGCTTGATCGTTCACTCACGCCTATGCAGCCAATGGCAAGAAAAGCAGAGAAGGCTTCCTATCTACTGGTTAACATAACATACGTTATCAGATCTTAGTATCTCGAGGAATAACGAGAATAGCTACGGCTGCTCCGGGCGATTTGCTTCTGAAGGAACGCTTTGAGCGAACGTTCTGATACCCGCGACTCTCCGGCACTGGTAAACACCTCAAGTGATCCATCGGATGAATACTGAAGAACGCGTTGTTCAGAGACCCCTAAAGCCTGAGCAGCTTCCTGCAAGTTTTTCAATTGCGGATCGAAGCGATACGAAACACGACGAACCGTTTCCTGATCGACGTCGCTTAATGGTTCGTAGCGGGTTCCGTAATCCTCACCGGGCTCTGTATTATCCATCAATGCACGTACAAGAAAGGCTTCGTCATCGCACAGCGCATCCTTCGCCTTCAAAGCGTCGATTACCATTGGCGCTTCCTCCCGCGGATGACGGCAAAACGATTCTTCGTCGAATAACTTGTCGGCGGCACCGATCCGCTCGGTAGCATTACGTACGACTGATAAAAGTTGCCCCCACATAACAATCGATTCGTCTGTGATTTGATGCGACATCGCCATTCGAAACACCTCCACGCCTGCACAAGATTCGTTAAACGACTAACCCCAAACCGACGACGCTGATGTTGACGATTCTGCGCCATTCGAAGCAAGCAAATTGATATCGCCAGAATTGATCATTTCGAGGACCATGGGATATAAAGCAATTATCGTCACCACATTCAAAGCGAGCGCGATTCCGCAGATCAATATACCCCTAATGGCTGATTTGCGCATGGAAAGCGCGGCGGCGGCAACCTCGGTGTTCTTCGATTGCAGACGATTAATAGAACGATACGCAGTAAATCCGCAGATTAAACCGATAGCACCTAAAAGAACTCCGCCTACGAACAAAGAAATGGGCCCAGCAACATATGCGATGGTGATCTTCGTTCGAATGGAGCGTAATCGCTTTTCATCTTCCATATTGGGCGAATACGAATGCAGGTCATGCGCCTGCGAATAAGGAGACGACGACTCCGGTGCCTTGTCTTGAGTTTGCTCGGTTGTCTTGTTCTGATCCTCGGGTGAATTCATCGCTTCGCCTACCTCTGTTTAACCCCACTGCTTCCAAAGCCACCTGAACCACGTTCGCTGTCCTGCAATTCGTCGACTTGAGAAAATGAAACCGACGGTACAGGCATAACCACCAGCTGAGCAATGCGA
>CAVHFC010000178.1:0-2284 GCA_963635025.1 Eubacterium sp. CAG:786 | reverse complement strand
GCGAGCACCCACCTTGCTGAGGTGGGTTCATCCTTCCGGCCAGGGGTGGAACTTCTTCTGGCTAACAGGGCGCCTCAATCCATCTGATACAATCGAGCCACCGACGTAGGCACAGGGCCTGCGCGACAAGGCCAAGGAGGCACTCCATGATTGTGACGAGCGCAGACGTTATTCCCGGTCAAAATGTGAAGGTTGTCGGCCTGGTGCGCGGCAACATCGTGACCTCCAAGCACCTCGGCCGCGATCTTATGGCCGGCATGAAGCAGCTGGTCGGCGGCGAAATCAAAACGTACACCGACATGACCAACGAGGCTCGCCAGATCGCCGAGGACCGCATGATCGAGGAAGCGGAAAAGCTTGGCGCGGACGCCATCGTTGCCATGCGCTTCGCCGGTGAATCGCTCGATCCCGGCGTCACCGAGATGCTGGCCTACGGCACCGCGGTGAAATTCGTCTAGGTCGCTAGACCGCATCTTCGCAGATTTCCAGAAATCACCGAAGCATGGGTGCGCGGTGGGCTTCTCGACTTTACAATCCCCTTACAAAACAAAGTCGCTAAAAGGAGCCCACCACCGATGCGCACCGAAACTCCCGCCGCCGCCCTTATCGCCGGCGGCGTACTCACTGCAGCGTTCGCCCTGCTTGCAGCCCTTCTTCTCACCATCGATGTGCGGCCAATAGCCGCCGACGGGACCAATGTCGGGCTTGCCAGCTTCAACGCATCCATTCACGCCGCAACCGGTGAGAGCGATCTGTTCTATAAGCTATCCGACGTACTGGTGCTGTTTCCCTTGGTCAGCATGCTCATTTTCGGCTTTCTCGGCCTTCGTCAGGTTATCGCCCGGCGCTCGTCGGCGCTCGTCGATGACGACCTTTTGGCGCTCGGCGCGCTCTACGTTGTCATGCTGCTGCTGTATCTGCTGTTCAACCACGTATCGCTCAACAACCGCCCCGTTTTCGAGGACGGTATCTGCGAGCCTTCGTTCCCGTCATCCCATACGCTGCTCGCGGTGACCGCACTTGGCGCCGCTGTCGTGCAAGCGAAGATGCGCCTTGAGGGGGGCAAGCGTACCGGGGCTATCTGCCTTTGCTTTGCCGTCATGATCGTACTGGTTGCGGCGCGCCTGCTCAGCGGCGTTCATTGGGCGACGGATATCGCTGGCGGCGTGCTGCTCGGCGCAGCGCTCGTCTGCTTCTATGCCGCAGCAGCCATCATGTTGCGGGGCAAAGCCGCGCGCGGAAAGCACGCACGGCTTTAGCGCCTGCGCGTCTGAGCTATTCCCAGCTCTTCCAAACGTCCGGCTCGTAACCTACCGTCGCCTTCTTCCCGTTGCGAACAACGGGTTCGCGCAGCACCTGCTGGTTTTCAAGAACCTTCTCGAACTTCTGGTCAGCGGCAAGATACTGAAGCAGCGCCACAGTGTCGCTGTCCTTCGCACCGGAGTTCACCAGCGCATCAAGGCCGCCGACCGCCTGCATGACGCTCGTGAGCTCGCCTTTGCTCATGCCCTTCTCCTTCAGGTCGATGAACTGGAAGGGAATGCGGCGCTCCTTGAAGTAGCGCTGGGCCTTCTTCGTGTCGAAGCTTTTCTTGGTTCCGAAGATTTGAATGTTCACGAACGATCCCCCGTTGTTTTTGAGGCTGAATTCAAAGATGCCGCCCGCGCGGCAACGATGGCGCGCTTGATTTCGGGCATATCGCACGCGGCGAATTCGTAGCTTACCACTTGGGGCTGCTGAGCACTCGCCTGCTCAATCGGATCACCTACCTGCTCAGGGTTCTGCGCCCCCACCGGCGCGGCAGCCTGTTCAACGCGAACGAAGTCGCATTCAACCCGCTCGTATCCCTGTAGCAAAACCGCATACGCATAGCAGGTTGCCTGCAGCAGATGCTTATCATGCAGCTGCTCCGACGATTCCGACTCCAGGCCGCCCGTTTTGTAATCGACGACGAGGGCGAACCCGTCCGGTTCGGCGAGCGTGCCGGGCATCTCGTCGCAGGCAAGCAAGTCGATCTCGCCTTCAAGGAAATCCTCAGCACCCTGGTCGCCATCCATATCACACATGAAAGGAACCTCGGCACGCAAGCTTGCGAAACCCGCGACGCGGGCAGCGAGATCGCTGGCGAACCAACGGTCGAGCGCAGCATCGAGGCGCTCGAAGTTCGATGCATCGCGCAACCCCACGACACGAGCGATGGCGAGACGGCGCGAAGCGGAAGCGGAAAGTTCGCATCCCGGCGACCACGAGAGCACCGCCGCCTGCGCCACACGATGAAACGCCT
>CAVHFC010000177.1:0-2323 GCA_963635025.1 Eubacterium sp. CAG:786 | reverse complement strand
CCGCCAAGCAGCAGAAGGAAGAGGCTGCCGCGAAGGCTCGCAAGGCTAAGGAAGCCGAAGAGGCTGCCAAGGCCGAGGCCGAAGCTGAGGCCGAAGCCGAAGAGGCTGCCGAATAGCAAATGCCTCGAGAGCCCGAAAGGGTCTCGTACAGCGGATATGACGGAAGGGCTCCCAGTGGCGGGAGCCCTTCTTTTTTGGCATTAGGGGGAGCGAAGGCGGGCGCCGCGCGCATACGCGGGACAATAGTTCGCAATCGAGTTGGGGTTGGGCACAGCTGTCAAAAAGTCTGACGCGCCTTCTGCGCTGACCGAATAATGCGCGAGTCATGCCTCGCGCCTACTAAAGACACCTGCTGAGAATACCTTTTCAAATTATTCGTGGGGTCGAGCGACAGCTCGACCTGTATTTAAGGGCGCCGTCGGGCGCGACAGTGTTTTGCGTTTTCGGGCGGTTTGGGGTTGATCGTCAGCAAGTGGCTCCGGGTTGTTTTTGGGCGAGGCATGCCTCGCCCCTACACACAGCATTCGCAACGAGATGCGCCTCGCCTCAACACACGGATTCCTTAAGAGGCGCCCGCGGTGACGCCGACCACCCATTCTCGGAACATCTCGTCGGCATCTTGGCCGCTTTTCATCGCCCGTTCCACATCGCGCGCGGCGATGATTGCACGGCGAAGCTCCTCGGCGCTATATCCGCGCGCCCATGCCGCATGGTTCTTCACGCGCCACGCGGGCACTTTCAAAACCGAGGCCAGCGCAGATCCCTGTCCTCGCGCGGCGAGGCTCTTCGCGCAGATAAGCTCGCGCAGGCGCGACGTGCAACGCGGCAGCAGGCTGAAGGGCGATTCCGATTTCATACGCTCAAGGCACAGCAGGCATTTGCGGGTGTCACGTGCGGCGAAAGCGTCGACGAACTCCCACGGTTTCACCTCGGCGGTTCGCACAACGGCGGCACGCACCTCAGCGTCGGAAACCGGACCGGAACCCATATGCGCAACAGAGAGCTTCTTCAGCTCGGCATCAAGATGAACCGTGTCCTCGCCCACCAAATCCACGAGTAGCTGGGCCGCCGCAGGGGAAATGGTGATACCGTGCGTCACGGCCATATCGCGCACGAGTTTCGGCAGGTCGCGCGCCTTCGGAGCATCGCAGGTGATGATGGCGGTCTTGCCGAGCGCGGCGACTGCTTTGTACAGGCGCGTGTTCTTCGCCAGCTTTTCCGCCACCAAAGCAAGTACCGTCGTGTCGTTCGGAGAGGACAGATAGGCCACGATCGCCTCGGCATCAGCCTTGATCAGCTTGTCAGCCGCGCGAACCTCCACCAAGCGCACAGGACTTGCGAAGGGCACCGTGTTGCATGCCGCAACAACGTCCGCACCTGTGAAGTCCGCCGTTTCGGCAAACGTGTCGGAATTGAACGACAGATCGCCCATCTTCTCGAGGCGCGTGCGCAGACGCTGCATCACGTGCGCGCGTTTAAGCGCGTCGTCGCCGACGATAAGGTAGGCGGGCAAAAGCGAAGTGTTCTTGGAATCAGTCATGCGAACATTCTACCCCAGCTCCTTAACCGAGATGCCTCCCTTGGTGAATTCGCAGACAACGTCCCCCGACTCGTCGGTGTGCACGATGCGACTTCCCTGCTGCGCAAGACAGTCGAGGGTTTGCGCGGCAGGATGACCGTAGCGGTTGCCCCGGCCGACGGATACGAGGGAAAGCGCCGGGCGAAGCACCTGCGCAAGCTCGGGCGTGAGCGCGTTTTTCGATCCATGATGCCCTACCTTCAGAACATCGACGCGCCCAAGAGCCCCGGAATCGACCAGCTCCTGCAGCTGATCGTGCTCGGCGTCGCCAACCATGAGCGTGCGCGCATCGCTGACGCCGTCGCCGTCCGGGTCGGCATCGGCGAAGAAGCAGAGGCTGTCCGCGTTGCCGCCCTCGTCCGCATAGCCCTTCGGCCAAATGCAGGAAAGACGCCAGCGCCCCACGCTCAGCGCATCGCCCACCTTGATTCCCGCGATGTTGTCCTGCCCCACCACAACCGCCGCTGCCGATCGAAGGCGCGAGCAATTGCCGCACGAGCAGGAAAGCCCATCGGAGGCAACTATCACGCGGCCGACCTGCACAATCCCCGCCAAGCTTTCAAGCGAACCCATGTGATCGTCGTCGGGGTGCGTGATGATGACGGCGTCGAGCGAGCGCACGCCCTGGCGCGCCAAGGCTTCGCGCAGAAGAGAATCCTGATTCCCGGTATCGATAAGCACGCTTGCCTTGCCGCTACGAAGGAGAAAAGCGTCCCCCTGCCCCACGTTCAACATCACCAACTG
>CAVHFC010000176.1:0-2337 GCA_963635025.1 Eubacterium sp. CAG:786 | reverse complement strand
CCCAAATCGGGAAGGGCGCGCATCGGTTGATGCGCGCCCTTCGTGCGTTTTCGCTAGCGCGAATACGTCCCGGTTTTCAAATGAGTGTCGCATCGGATGCTCTCTATAACGGTGCGAGCTCTCGCTCGCACCTACGAGAAAACGGGTCGTCACGAAAACCCTGGTAGAAGCGTTCGACTCACACCAAGAATTCGTAGGGCCGAGGCATGACTCGGCCAGCAATAGGGCGCCGAAGGCGCTCACTGTCTTATGTCCTCCAAAATCCACCCCAACCGCCCGCGGGGCGCGCCAACAATGGCAGGCTCGCCGCCGCAGGTTGCCAACAAAGAGCATGCTCGCCGCTGCAGGCCGCCATCAATGGTATAGTCGAATGCGAACATATATGTCCCGATCGCGTTGCCGCAGCTTGTCTTGTCTCGCACGACAAATTCCCTTGCGACGCGCATCAACATCGCAGAATCGAAAGGAGCGTTGCGGTTGGAAACGAATAACACCCCCGAATCCGCCGAATCTGCTCTGAAATCGACCCCCCCCCCAATTTCATCAGGAGCAAGTAGGGGATAAGCCGCCCGCGAGCGGCGGGTCACTCACGCGCGAGCAGTTCCTGCTGCCTGAAATGCGCATGGTGGCCGCCATGCATCTGGACGGTTACGCCGACCAGGAAATCATCGAGCTTTCGCGCTCGGAAAACATCTTCCAATATCCAACAACGCGCACGGCGCAAAGCATCGCTAAGGCATGCCTGCGCCGTCTTTCGCTGCTCGAGCAGCCGAGCTTGCAGCGCCTGGTTGCACGCGACATCGGCTCGCACGACCAGGCCGCGCAGATAAACCTCTACGCCATGGCGAGAACGTATCGCCTGATGAACGACTTCCTTTCCGTCGAGATCGCCTCACGCTACCTTGCGCGCGACTACATGTTCGGCGCCGCGGAGATGAACTACTACTTCGCGAACCTCACGCTGCGCAATTCCGAGGTGGCCGGCTGGTCCGACGCCACCATCGGCAAGCTGAAGCAGGTGCTGCGCAAAAGCCTTGCCGGCGCCGGGATGCTCGAAGGCCCGCGCGCCTGCGAGCTTCTTCCCATTTTGCTGGATCCCGCCGTTCAAGAAGGCATGGAAGCCAACGGTGACCTCGATCTTCTGCCTGCCTTCGGCTGCACGACGGCGTATTGATAGGAAGGTGGGGAAGATGACGAACATGCATACCAGCGCACCGGCTGCGGGACCTGCGGGAATGAACGGGGTAGCCGCGCAACCGACAGCCGCAGCCAACATCAGCCCGAAGAGCCTTGCCGACTTCGACCACCGCTGCGAGGTGCTGCGTGAGCGCCTGGGCAACGCCGGCTTCTTGGCGAACAAGGGCCTGGGCAACGAGGTGGGTTTCTACCTGTTTTGCTACGATCCGGCGCTTGAGCTGCACGCGCGGGCCTTTACGAGAAAGCTCACAAGCGAAGCGGCGCAGGGAGTGCTCGGCTGCAGCATTCTGGAATACAACCTGTATGACGTGTTCTTAATGCTGTGCGAACGTAGCCGCATTTTGGATCGGATCCCCGCCATGGAGGAGCGCCGCGGGCTTGAACGGCTGGAAATGCAGCTGAAGCGCGCCATCGGCGTGGACGACTTCGCGAACGCTATCGCGGATGCGTCCGCAGCCGGGCTATCCATTGCGGCTGGCGGCTCGGAAACGCCCGACAGTACGACGCCTGACGACGCAACGGACGCCAGCGGCCTCGCAGCGCCTAACAGCCCCACAACCGCCCGCCAACCCGCGGCGGTATTCCTTACCGGCGTGGGCGAAGTTTATCCGGTTTTGCGCCTGCACGGGTTATTCGAAACCCTGCAGCAGCGCGGTTGCTTCCAAGACATCCCCGTCATCGCGTTTTATCCCGGCAAGTACACGGGACAGTCGTTATCCCTGTTCAGCTCATTGCCGGATGGGAATTATTATCGAGCATTCGACCTTCTGTAGGGGGCACCATGATCATCCAAGACTTATTCGCCAAGGACATCAACCGCACCATCAACGGCGTTGTGAAGGTCGCTCAGGACGACGCGGACTCCATTGAGCAGGAGCTGTCCGAGTACGTCATCACGCGCGAGCTGCAGCGGCATTTCACCACGTTCTTCGAAAGCTACACCGACGCCATCGACAACCCGACCGATCGCATCGGCGTGTGGATCAGCGGTTTCTTCGGCAGCGGCAAATCGCACTTCCTGAAAATGCTCAGCTACCTGCTGGCGAATAGGCCTGTGGGCGGCAGCACCCCCTACGAGTACTTTGAGGACAAGGTTGCCGACCCGATGGTGCGCGCGCAGATGAAGCGCGCCTGCGACAT
>CAVHFC010000175.1:0-2338 GCA_963635025.1 Eubacterium sp. CAG:786 | reverse complement strand
TTTTCCTGCGCATCGGCGCGCGTGGCGTAACGGTTCTTCGATTCGCACGCCTTGTAACGCTGAGCGGCCTTCTTGTCGGCAACCGCCTCCGCATGGCGGGAATCCTCGCGCGCGAACACGTCATCAAGGACACCGAAATCGCTTAACTGCGCGTTGAACTGCGCTTTCTCCTTGGCCCAAGACGAGCGGTTTTTCTTCGAAGCCATTGGTCCCCCTTTTCGAAACAACGCCCCATCACAGAGCATGGTATCAGAACGGCGAGGGCGGAAAAGGCGGGCGTTCGCCCTTAAGAAAAAGAAAGGGCTGCCGGCAATTCGCCAAGCAACCCTTCCGACGAAGCGGATAAACGAGCAATCCCCGCTACTCCTCGAAGTCGACGTTCTTGCTTTCGCGGAAGAACAAAAGCGCCACCAGAGCCACGGCCGCCATGCCGCCCATGTACCAGCCGAGCGACTGGATGCCGAAGTTCATAACCAGGGCCGATGCGATGGTCGGGGCGAACGCGCCGCCGGTGATGGCCGCGAGGTTGTAGCTCAGGCCCGCTCCAGAATAACGCACCTTCGCGGGGAACAGCTCGGGCAGGTAGCTGCCGCACGGGCCGAATATGGTTCCCATGCACGCGAACCCGACGCAGAGGAACACCATGACGGAAAGCACGCTGTTCGCAGCGAGTAGCGAGGGCGCCACCAGGGCGAACATAAGCGTGCACGCGTTGCCGACGAGCAGCACCGGCTTGCGCCCGCGCGAGTCGGCCGAAAGGCATCCCACCAGCACGAACCCGGCGAAGAAGAACACCGAGATCAGCTGCATGCCCAAGTACTGCTGCTGCGTGAAGCCCAGCGTCGAGGTGCCGTAGGACAGCGACCAGGTGCCCAACACGTAGAACAGCGTGTAGGTGATGGACATCGTCGCCGTGCCCAGCACCACGCGGCGCCAATGGTGGCACAGATCGCGCAGCGGGGTTTTCGTCGTGCGATTTTCGGCGGCGGCCTTCTGGAAAACGGGCGTCTCGCTCATGCGCACGCGCACCACCAGCCCGACGATGACCAGCAAACACGACAGCAGAAACGGGATGCGCCAGCCCCAGGCGGCCATGGCTCCGGCGGGAAGCAGCACGTCAAGCAGCAAGTTCACACCGTACGCGCAGAAGAAGCCGATCGGTGCGCCAAGGTTGGGGAAGCTGCCGAACAGCGCGCGTTTGTCGGCCGGCGCGTTTTCCGTCGCCACAAGCGCGGCACCCGACCACTCGCCCGCAAGCCCCAGTCCCTGGCAAGCGCGGCAGACGCACAGAAGCGCCACCGAGGCCGGGCCGAGCACGTCGTAACCGGGGAGCAGACCAACGCAAAACGTCGAGATTCCCATCAGCAACAGCGCTGCCACCAGGGTTTTCTTACGCCCCAAGCGGTCGCCGAAATGCCCGAACAAAAGGCTGCCGAACGGGCGCGCTAAGAAGCTGACGGCGAACGTGACGAACGCGAGCAACGTGGCGAGCACCGGGTCGGACTTGGCCACGTCGGTGAAGAAGATCATGCCGAAATAGCTGGCCGCCGCGATGGAATAGCAGTAGTTGTCATAGAACTCGATGGCAGTGCCGATCATGGACGCGACCATGACCTCGCCCGTGGAGTCGCGCTTGACCTGCGGGGCCGCGCCAGGCGCCGGGGCGGACACCACACCTGCGCCAACGCCGGCGGCTGCGGGCACAGGCGCGTTCGCGGTCGCAAAGGCCATGCCCTCCTGACGAGCATCGTCCCCCATCAAGGGTTTTCGTTCTTGCGTGCTTGACACTTCTTTCGCCTTGCCTTTCTGTTCCGCACGGCGTCCTTCACGCGCCGCGCGTCTTGCGCGATGACCGGTTCGCGATATAGGGGGATGTTCGGGAAAACGGCGACTTTGATTTGCTTCGACGGAGCCGAGCTTGCGTGTGCGAAATCCAATCGCAGCTACTAGCATCGCCGCCGAAAAACGCAAAAAGCCGGAGGCCGTCTTTCCAAACAGCCTCCGGCTCGCAAAACCATCAGCTGCCCGATTAGGGTTCGGGCAGCATCATTGCAACCCGGACCCTAGATAATGGAGCTGATAATTCGAATACCTAGGTTTGTGCAGGTCATCAATGTTTCCTTACCGTTTGCGCACCATGCGGATGCGCCGCTTCGAGCAGCTTTCGCAGCCCCGCCGGGCGCCCTTGCGCCCAACGCGACCTATCATCGTCCTTTTGTCGCGAAGTTCAACCCAAAGCGGGCGCTCGTAACAATTTCTTAACATTTCCTAGTGGCGAACTTCGGTTTTGTAAGCCGCGCAACCAGCCAGCCGGCAAGTTTTGCTGAACAGGTTTCAG
>CAVHFC010000174.1:0-2361 GCA_963635025.1 Eubacterium sp. CAG:786 | reverse complement strand
GGTTCGCTGACGCAGGCGAGGTCTCCAGCTGGGCCCGCGTCGACATGACCTGGGCTGCCAAGGAGGGCCTCGTCAACGGCGAGCCGACCGACGAGGGCCTCGTGCTGCGTCCCGGCTCCGACCTTCTGCGCGAGCGCGCCGCGGGCGTGCTGTGCAACGCGCTGGAACTGAAGATTATCGGGTAGGGAAGGCCGCTTTGCGGTCTAAGCTTCGTTGCCTAAAACAGAAAGCCACCCTCCTCAAGCATGGGGGAGGGTGGCTTTTTCGATGCTTTCCGCTTTGCCGCCTTTACGCGTTTGCGTACAGATTCACGGTGTAGCGCGTGATGTCGGAGCGGTTGATGACGCCCACCACCACCTCGCCGTTCATGACCGGGGCCTTCTTCAGATGATGCGCCGCAAGCTTCGCGCACACCTCGCGCATGTCGTCGTCGACCGACACGGTCAGCACGTTTTTGGTGGAAACGCGCGACACCGGCATGCTCGCCAGCAGCCTGGCCTTTTCCTCGAACGCCTCGTCGTCGTCTTCGGCCGTGTAGGCATAGAAGCTCGTGAAGGTGGGCGTCTGGCGCGCAAGAGATCCGATGATGTCGCCGTCGCTCACGAAGCCCGCGAGCTTGCCTTCCTTGGTCACCACCGGTGCGCCGGAAATGCCTTCCCTCGAGAACAGGCGCAGGGCGTCGAGCGCGGAGGTGTCCTCGTCAAGCACGAACACGTCGGTCTTCATAAGGGCCGCGAGCGGGTTGCCCTGCTCGCCCGCAGCCGTGCCGTGCTCGGCGGCGTTGCCGGCTTGGGTTACGGCAGCGGACGTGCCCGCCGCCTTCGCGCCTTCGCGTCCCTGCGCGCCATCGGCGGCAGCCTCAGCAGTCGCCCCGCGCTTCTTGAAGCCGAGCGCCAGCACGAAGGCGATAGCGGCCATCACCAGCGCGAACGCGAATCCCCAGTGCGCGCCGATCGCGAACGACGCCGCAGCGTCGCCCTGTCCGGCACCCGCCGAACCGGTCGCCACCAAATACGTGGCAAGCGCCGTGGCGATAGCGCCCATCACCTGCTGTATCGTGTTCATCACGGTCGATCCGTCGGTGGACAGGTTGTGCGGCAGCGAGGAAAGCGCGTGGGTCTGACAGGGCGACATGGCCAGCGGCACGCCGATCATCAGTACGATATGGCACGCCATCACGAAGGGCAGAGGAGAGGTGGGGGAGGTGGTCAGCAGCAGAGCGCATGCGACGATGGACAGCGTGAAGCCCGCAAGCGCCGGGATGCGCGCACCGATCTTGTCGTAGATGCGGCCGGCCATCACGGACACGAACGCGTTGACGATGCCGCCGGGCAGCATGATCAGACCGGCAAAGCTGACGGCCAGCAGCATCGAATTCTGGTAGAACTGCGGCAGCACATACATGGCGGACAGCGTGACGCCGAAGTTGAGCATGACGCACAAAGCGCCGGTGCGGAACCCCGGAATGGTGAATACGCGCAGGTCAATGACGGGCTCGCTCATGGACAGCTGGCGGTGGGAATACACGACGAGCGCCACCACGCCGATGACAAGGGCGGCGATGACGGTGGGGGAGCCCCAGCCGAACAGGCTTGCCATGCCTACGCCCAATACGATGCCGCCGAAGCCCAAGACCGAGGTTAAAACCGAGACCGCATCGATGGCGGGTTTTGTCAGCTCATAGGGGTTCACCTGGAATTTCAGCGTGATGACGATCCCGATGGCCAGCACCACGGCGAAGCTGAAGAACACGGCGTTCCACGAAACCGCGCCGATCAGGATACCGGCGATGGTGGGGCCGACGGCGGAGGCGGACATGACGACGAGCGCGCTGATGCCCATGGCCGCGCCGATCTTATGCGGCGGGATGACCTCGAGCACCATGGAGAACATCAACGGCAGCACCAGCCCCGTGCCGACGCCCTGGATGATGCGGCCGGCCAGGCAGATGGCGAATGTGCTGGAAAAGCCGCTGATGAGAGAGCCGACGAGGAACGCGCCGAGCGCGAACAGCGTGATCTTGCGCGCCGAGAACCACTTCATCAGCAAGCTTGCGAACGGAAGTACGATGCCGATGGCCAGCATGTAGCCGACGACGAGCCACTGAATGAGCGAGAGGCTCACGCCGAAGGCGGCGGAAAGCTGGGGCAGGGCGATATTGAGAGCGGTTTCGCTGTACATGCCGGTGAATCCGCCGAGGTAGAGGCCCATGAGGGCCAGGTAGGGGTGCGGCACGCTCACGCGCGCCTTCGGGGGTTCTTGTTGCAGAGGTTGAGCCACGTGTTCCAACATCCTTTCGAAGGTTGCTTCCCGGCTATCCGGGCCAAACGAAAGCGGCGAGTTTCGCCAAAGGTCGCTTGC
>CAVHFC010000173.1:0-2471 GCA_963635025.1 Eubacterium sp. CAG:786 | reverse complement strand
AGGCCCGCAGGGGGAGATTCCCCTGCGGGCCTTTCTGTATTTATAACCTGATTCGGACGGCAAGGAATTTTGCCTTGCTGATTAGTTTTGGCTTTGTGCCGTGCTGTCATTGACGATGTCCTTTTTTGCCACTATTTCGGATGAGCATTCGAATCGCTCCTCGATGCGCCCTTTTCGGTGCAAATAGCGTTCTCTCATTTTTTGACCATGCTTTTAGAGCGTTGCCGTATTGTATTTCGCACTCGATCGGCTACGGACTATACTGAGGATATAGAAGCTTTGGCGGAAAGGGGCGCATCATGGCTGCTGATAAGATTTTGATCGCGTTTGATGAATCTGATGGATCGAGAAGAGCGCTAAAGGTTGCGGCTGACTTGGTTGCCGTTAACGAGAACGCTCATGCGGACATCGTGTACGTCGTTCCGATTCCCTTGCTTGACGATGATCAAATGGAGAGCTTCAAAGACATTTTGAACATGATGGTCTCCGACGGGGAGCAGCTGCTTGGCGAAGCGGTTGATTCCATGGGCGAGGGTGTTTCCGAACGTGTCGATTCCCTGCTGCTGACCGGGACAAACCCAGCCAACGAAATTCTTAAGCTGCTTGAACAGCGCGATTACGGCATGGTTGTGATCGGTAATAGGGGGCTTTCGGGTTTGAAGGAGTATACCGGCAGCGTAAGTCATAAGGTTCTTGCGGGATCCAAGGTTCCGGTTCTCATTGTTAAATAGGGCGTGATTGAAAAGCTGCGCGCTTGATTATTTAACGAGCGCGCAGCTCCCAAAAGGCCACTGCGCTTGCCGCCGCAACGTTTAAGCTGTCGACTTCGTGAGCCATCGGGATGCGTACCGTGTAGTCGCATTTCGCAATCGTATGTGTTGAGAGCCCATCCCCTTCGGTACCAAGTATGATTGCGAGTTTTTCTTCTTGCGCGAGTTGGGGATGGTCCAAAGGAACCGATTCCTCCGATAGGGCCATTGCGGCGGTTTTGAATCCAATCTTTTTCAGCAACGGAATGCCATCGGAAGCCCAGGAGCCTTCTCCAGTTGCTCCTGATTCTTGTCCGATGCGTGCCCAGGGTATTTGGAACACGGTGCCCATCGAGACGCGGACCGCACGTCGGTACAGTGGATCGTAGCAAGCTTGCGTGACGAGGACTGCATCCATCCCTAATGCGGCTGCGCTTCTAAATATGGCGCCGACGTTCGTATGGTTCGTTATGTCTTCAAGAACGGCAACTCTTCGTGCGCCTTTGCATACTTCCTCAACCGTTTTAGGCTTTGGCCTGCGAAAAGCGGCCAATGCTCCACGGGTGAGCTCGAAACCGGTCAGCTTTTTCAGCTGCCCGTGGGGTAGTACGAATATTGGCAGGTCGATATTGGGGAATCGGCGTGCCGCCTCGTCGATTACATGCTTCATTCCTTGCAGGAACTTCTCTTCCATGAGGAACGATATCGGTTCCATGCCGCCCATAACTGCTCGATGGATGACCTTTTCCGATTCCGCGATGAACAGCCCTTTTTCCGGTTCAAGCTTATTTCGGAGTTGCACTTCGGTAAGACGTGCGTACGCGTCGAGTCTTGGATCGTCGATTGAGTCGATGGCGATGATCATGTTGAATGCTTTCTAATTGCGGTTGGCGAGGCTTATCATAGCGGATAAGGCAGTGGCGTGCAGCCGTGCGGTGTGGGCGTCAACTGAGGTGATGTTGCAGATGCTAAAGGATAAAGGATATGGAACAGTTTGATTCGGAAGCTATTCGTCGGGCAAGCAACCCGGTCGACCATGCTTTTTTTGACCAGTTCGTCGCAACGATTTCCGCACTCCGTGCGCCTGACGGCTGCCCGTGGGATCGCGAGCAGACCCATGCTTCCATCGCTCACAATATGATCGAGGAAGCGTATGAAGCGGTCGATGCCATCGAGGTAAACGACATGGGCCATCTGCGGGAAGAATTGGGCGACGTCTTGCTGCAGGTCGTTTTGCAGAGCCAGATTGCGGCCGATGAGGGGTTGTTCACCATCGATGACGTCGCTGCCGATGTGAATGAGAAGATGGTTCGCCGTCATCCGCATGTTTTCGGTGATGCGGCTGCGGACGATGCCGCCGAGGTGCTGGACATTTGGGACAAGGTGAAGATGGCCGAACGAAAGGATTCGGTAGGATCTGAGGGTTCCTTTTCTCGTGATGGCGAAGGTATCGGAACTGGCGAAGACGCATCGTCGAGCACCACGCTCCCGGCCGGTCTGCTCGATGGGGTTCCGGTGAGTTTTCCGGCACTGATGCAGGCTCAGAAGATATCCCGGAAGGCTGCGGCTGCAGGATTCGAATGGGATACGCTTGCGGATGTGTGGGATCAGGTGCGCAGTGAGGTTGCCGAACTGAACGAGGCATACGATCAGGCGCCAAAGGCAGCGAATGGCAAGGTTGAGGGGGATAGCGATCTCTATTCCCATGTTAAGGAAGAGCTG
>CAVHFC010000172.1:0-2475 GCA_963635025.1 Eubacterium sp. CAG:786 | reverse complement strand
ACGACTTCCGGGGCATGCTGATGGAGCTCACGGAGCTGAGGTGCGACGGGAAGTCCACCATATTCTGCACCCAGTACCAGGAGAAGGGCTGCCATGTGCGGCTCTGTGGGGGCGTCCGCGTCGATGTCATAATGGGCAGGATCATCCACGCGACCACTGGTTGGAGGCTGGAGAGGTCTGCACGCGGGCGAAGCCGAGCGAGTCCGAAGACTGAGGTGGCAGCCGGCGGCAACCATACCGGCCACCGCCGGTAATCCTTCGCAATTATATTGGTAACCATAGCCGACAATCAGGGGGAATTAAACTGGCGAATATTTCATGTTCATGGTGTCCGAATTCGATTTGCCCAGGGTTAAGCGGTAGCCTGAAATACGGTAGCCTAAACCAAATCAGGTTTTGCTGATCGGATTTGCAGGCAAACGAGAGGGGCGGTTGTATGGCGGGACGTATTCCGTGGACTCGATATTCCGGTGAGGATATAGAGATGGTTCTTGCCGCCTTCATATCCAAGGAGGTCAGGGATGCTATTCATATTCGTCCAGCTAAAGGTGATGGCGGCATTGACCTGATCGTTTGGCTTTCTGAGGAATCTGTCGATGTCTATCAGGTCAAGAAGTTCGCGGAGAACTTGGGAAGTAGTCAGAAGTCGCAGATTGTTGCCTCTTGGGATCGCTTGCAGAAAACGCTCGCTAAAGATCAGTTCTCCTTGCATGCATGGCACCTGGTTATGCCGCTGGATCCTACTCCGGATAATCTGGCATGGGCACGCAAGATGGTCGATCCTTCAGGGGCAAAATTCGTTTGGGATGGTCTTGCCCGCGTAGACGGTTGGGCAGCGGTCTATCCCGAAATCGTCGACTATTATCTCGATGGTGGCAAGAAGGAGATCGATGAGGGAATCGAGCGGATTCTCTCGCTTTCCGGGTTGGACAACTGCCGCGATCCGGCAAAGCTTCGGGAAAAGATTTTTAGCCTCGGCAAGCATCTCGACGCTGACCCATTCTACAGCTATTCACTCAAGGTTCTTTCGGGTTGCGACAAGAGCGATGATCTTGCGATCGAAACGCCTGGGCTGGTGATGCGAGAGATTCTTAAATCGCCCAATGGTGACAGAATTGTTGTTGACATGATCCAGAAGACGCCGCTTGCAACTTTTTTATCGCCGATCAAGTTTTCAGGTACTGTTAAGGCTGCTACGGAAGGGGAGAAGCGGCAGCTAAGAGATTTCATCGACTTTGGCGCTGCTTTCGATTCGCTTCCTTTTCGGCTGAACTCGGACTTTCCCCTGAGTCCCATTGATTCAGCCGAGAAGGGGCTTCAAGAGGGATTTTTGACCTTATACCCTTTGCTTAGCGCTGAACCAAGCAGTGCTTCCTTGAGCTTGTCTTGGAAGGGCATCCGCGAGATGCCCCTTTTCCTCGACGCCCGCACAAGCGGAAGGCTCGGGTGGAGAATGACTGCGAGGGATACCACCGGTGCCTTCTCTCTCCTTATGGAATTTAACGAACAGGTGGGGACCTCAACCGGTCGCTACGCTTTTCTGCCGGAGAATCTGGCCGGTAAGAATGCGCGTGATGTGGTGCGCACGTTCTCATTCCTTTGCGCTTCGGCGGGCGAGGAGCTGAATCTGCTTGTTGACGGGAAGCGTCATGCGCGATTCGGCCTCAATTTTACCGATAACATGCTTCACTGTATTGCCGAGATTGAAGATCTTGCCGATTCGATCGAGGTTATAAACCGCCACAGTGACGAGGAGATCCTTTTTCCGGCGCTCGATGCGCTCACCTTGGCCGAGTCCAATAAGATCAAGGACGTTGCTATGCTCTTGACCGATGGCGTCCGTGTCTGTGATTGGAATGACTGCACCTTCGTGTCAAGCGGAGGATGCCTTGCTGAGCCCGTTTTTCCAGCTGCTCTATGGTGGGTAGAACCCATTGAGGTTTCTTTTGCGGGCCATGTTTATCGTTGCGGCCTAGTTAAGGTCACCCTGGTCGTCGGCTCTGTCGAGAATTCCGTAGTGGATGAATCGGCCGATAGCAGCAAACTCGCTTTTAGAGCAGCTGAAAAATACGGGAACAAGGCTGTTCGGCAGCTGATTCCTGTGAGCGAGGAGGCCTTTAGATCTATGGGACAGTTATGGTTTGAGGCACCCCTTCCGCCGGAGGAGTGGGTTGAGGCAATTGCGGTTCTTGAAAGCCAGATGGGCATTGCCAAAGCTGATTAATCCTTACGGTCAATGGCAATAGGGTTATCTTGGACATTCTTGTCTCTTCGCCTGACTTCTTGCTAGCTGGTAAACAGTTGCAGGAAAACGATACGCTCGTATCGGTCGCCATTAAGGACACACCGCCGTCTGAAGGTTCTACGCTGACACCGAGGGCCGCTTCTCGCTCGACCTCAACTTCGTCGTCGCCGAGGGAACCTGCCTGGTCATATGCAACTCGATGGGCCGTGCGCTCAAGGAGCCCATCGCCT
>CAVHFC010000171.1:0-2499 GCA_963635025.1 Eubacterium sp. CAG:786 | reverse complement strand
TTCTCCTTAGGTAGTTACTTGCGGCAGCAATCGTTGCCGTCGTTGCGCAGTTGGTAGATGAGGTAGTCAAGGCATTCGAGTTTTTTCTGCTCGGCGTGGATGCCGTTCAAAAGCTCGCGGCGGTAGGCCTTGAGGCGGCAGAGCTTGGCGCACGTGCTTGGTAGTTTGTCTATCTCGTCAATAAATTCCTGGTCACAGCCCGCGTCACGGAGGTTGGTCAGGGTCTTGTCGTCCATCCCGGTGCCTAGCGCGTGAGCTTGATCTTGGTGGTGCCTGCCAGCGCCTTCTCGCCCGGGCGGCCCTTGGGTCCCACGAGGTTGTGCGGCTGGTAGAGCTCCTCGAGGAAGTCCACCTCGTCCGGTGTGAGCTCGACGTCAAGCGCCGCCACCGCATCGTCCACGCGCTCGGGTTTGCTGCAGCCCACGATGGGCGACTCGATGCCGCGAGCCCAGTGCCAGGCCAGCGCAACCTGCGCCATGGGAACGCCATGGTCGGCGGCAACCTTGGCCACGCGCTCGATCACGGGCATGTCGATGGCGCGGTCGCGGTCGTACTTGTTTCGCATGGTGGAATCGGTGGTGCCGCGCGTGCTGGAAGATTCCCAGGTCGGGCGCGTCAGATGGCCGGACGCCAGGGGGCTGTAGGGCGTGATGGCCATGTCGTACTGGCGGCAGACGGGGATCATCTCGCGCTCGTCCTCGCGGTAGAGCAGGTTGTAGTGGCATTGCATGCTGGTGAACTTGGTCCACCCGTTCCGCTCGGCCACCACCTGCATGTTGTGCAGCTGGTAGGCGTACATGGCGCTGGCTCCCAGAGCGCGCACCTTGCCGCCGCGCACGAGGCGGTCGAGCGCCTCCATGGTTTCCTCAATCGGCGTGTCGTAGTCGAAGCGATGGATGATGTAGAGGTCCAGGTAGTCGGTGCCCAGGCGCTTAAGGCTGCCCTCTATTTCGCGTTCGATCGCTTTGGCGGTAAGCCCGCCTTCGTTGAAGTGAACCTTGCTAGCCAGCACCACGTCTTCGCGTGCGATGTCAAGGTTCTTCAGTGCGCGGCCGATGTATTCTTCGCTGGTGCCGAAGCTGTAGCAGTTGGCCGTGTCGATGAAGTTGATGCCGTGGTCGAAGGCTCGTTTGATTACGGCTTGGGTGTCGTCGGGGCCGATGGTCCATTGATGGAAATCGGGGCTGGCCTCGCCGAAGCTCATGCCGCCCAGGCAGAGCTTGGATACCTTGATACCGGAGTGCCCGAGGGTTGCGTATTGCATAGTTTCCGCCTTTCTCGAATGCGTTTATTTCAGTGATTCGACTATAGGCGACACATGAATCTATGTGAAATGCCTATACTGACTACTTGGATATACGTAATATGCATGAATGGATGCACTCATGGAACTCAGGACGCTCAAATACTTCCTTGCCGTGGCGCGTGAGGAGAACATGACCGAGGCGGCGAACGTGCTGCATGTGACGCAGCCCACGCTTTCGCGGCAGATTGCCGATCTGGAGCGCGAGCTTGGGGTGACGCTTTTCGATCGCACGAACCGCTCGTGCGTGCTCACCGGCGACGGCATGCGTCTGCGCCAGCGCGCGGAGGAGATCCTTTCGCTGGTGGAGCAGACCGAAGCCGAGCTTGCGGATGGCGAAGGGGCGCTTGGCGGGGTTGTTCGCATCGGCGCCGGCGAGACGCAGGCGATGCGGTTGGTGCTGCAGGTGTTCGCGGAATTGCGCCGCGACCATCCGGGCGTGCAGATCGAGCTCTATACCGGCAACGCCGACGCTGTCGAAGAGCGGCTTGAGCGTGGCCTTTTGGATTTCGGCCTGCTCATCGAGCCGGTGAACCTGGACAAGTACGATTGGCTGCGCATGCCCGATGTCGACCGCGTTGGCGTGGCCGTGGCGGTCGAAAGCTCGTGGGCGAAGCTTGACGCCGCAAGGCCGGACGACATCGCCCGCATGCCGTTGCTGTTGAGCTCGCGCACGTCGAACAAGGCCGTTGATCTGGCCTCATGGTCCGGGGGTAGCCTGACGCCCGAGGACCTTAACGTGGTCGGCCGCTTCGACCTCATCGGAAACGCGGCCCATCTGGTTCGCACCGGCGAGGCGTGCGCTCTGGGCATCGACCATCTGCTTCAGCTCGACGGTTCCGATTTGCACTTCGTGCCCCTTGAGCCGCCGCTTGCCATCGGCTCGTTTTTGGTATGGAAGAAGTACCGCCTGCGCAGCCGAGCTTGCGAAGAATTCATCAACCGCCTGCGCGCCGCGACCTCTCCGGGAGCCTAGAACGAAAGACTGTCCCTGTCGAGAAGGAAGTCGTAGACGTTCATGGTGAGGAGGGCGATTAATGCAGCGAGCAAGAGGTATCCTATCTGAGATTTTTGCGTCATGATGCATTTTTATCAGATAGCTTGGTGTTGCGGTTTTGCGTGCTGGGGGTGCGCGGGCATCGCGTTGCCGCCGTGCAGCGGCTGCGAGGTTGCGCCGGTCGCCGCCGGTTGTCGCC
>CAVHFC010000170.1:0-2565 GCA_963635025.1 Eubacterium sp. CAG:786 | reverse complement strand
ATTCGGATTTTCCTGGTTGCGCGGCTCGGATTTTCCGGCATACATACGTTTGAGCAAGAATTTCACGGGGTCGAGCGCATGCTCGACCCTTACCATGTCAACGCACGAAGGGGAACAACGTACACGCCTTCTTCCACCTGACGCGCGTATTCGCCATTTCCGGTGATCACGGCCATGAATTCGGGCGAACGGGTTTGCGCACGGGCGTTTGAGTTCAGCTTCTTGCGCAAGCGCTTGAGATTTTCCACGCCCGCTTCCACCTTATCTTCGCTCACTTTGAACTCGAACGCCGCCCATCGCCCATCGGCCAGCTGCACGATGGCATCGGCTTCAAGACCGGAATCATCGCGATAGTAGCGCACCGGCGCATCGTCAAGCACCTCAAGCGTGCGCGCGTACACCAACAGATCGCGGATGCACAGATTCTCGAACACCAAGCCGAACGTTTGCCAATCGAGCAAAAACGCCTCGGGAGACGCGCCGAGCAAGGCGCACGCCAAGCTCGGATCGGCGAAATACCGCTTCGGCTTGACGGTGAACCGCTTCTTGTCGCGCGCGGGCGGCGCCCAGCCGGGAATCTCTTCCACAAGGTACATGCTTTTAAATGCGTGCAGATAAGCCCGAACCTTGTCCTCGCTGATAAGATCTGCCGACCTTTCCTCCGCATCGAACATATCGCCTGCGATGGTTTTGTACGTGGTCGATTGCCCCAGGTTGCGCGCAAGAGACGCCGCCATACGACGCGCCAAGTCGCCATCAAGCCCAATGGCTGGAAAACTCACCCCGAAGGCTGCACGAAGATACTCGCGGGAAAGCAGCTGAGCCGCCTCGACGTCCCGATCGACGGCTTCAGGCCATCCGCCGCGACAGGCAAGGCGAACCAAATCAAGCGTGTCCTTCTCAACGCGACAGGGCTCAAATTCCCCTTTGAAGAGTGCGGACAGGCTAACCGCTTTCGAGGAATCCCCTGATTCGGAAAGGCTCATCGGATGCATGCGCACCCGCCCGATGCGCCCGGCGCCGCTATGGGCCGGGCCGTTTTGACCATCAAGCGAAGGGGTTGATGACCCCGTGAGCAAAAACGCCCCTCGCGTTGCCCGTTTCCGATCGACCTCGTGACGGACCGCATCCCAAATCGCGGGAACGCGCTGCCATTCGTCGATAACATGAGGGCGATCGCCTAAGAGCATTATCGAAGGGTCGGCTTCGGCCAAATCAAGGGACTCGTCGACGTAACTCACCGATTTGCCGTGCTCAAGCGCCGCCCAGGTCTTGCCGCACCATTTTGTTCCCGCAATCTCAACTGCGCCGAAAACGTTCAGGTAACGATCGATTTGCGCATCGACCGCACGCGGCAGATAGCCCTGAGGTTTTTCGAATGTTTGCGGCACAAGGCCTCCTTGCTCGGATTTTCCTTATCGGCATTATAGGATGATTCGGATTTTACCGGGCCGACAATTCGGATTTTCTGGCTGAACTGGTTCGGGTTTTCCTGTTGCGACTATTCGGATTTTCCGGCGCATAAAAAACGGCGGGAAGGTTCCGCTTGGGACCTTCCCGCCGAATCGACGCGATTTGGCACCTTGCAGATCGCTCATTCCCGCAGAACGCTCGCCACCCTCGCTACCTCAGCACGCCGCTTTCGAAGGCGCTCATCACGCAAACCGCCCAGCCGCGGCAAAAACGCCGCTAAATAATCGGAGGCGTCCATTCGGGCAGGCCTTTCGCGCGCAGGTTCGCGCGGCGGCCCTTCATGTTGTCGATGCAGCCTTGCATGCCGTGCGGCACGTAGGCGAGCTCCTCGATGTTTTCCGGAAGGTAGCTCACCAGCGACAGCGGCGCCGTCTGCTGCGGGTTTTCGGGCGCGGGCCCCGGCTTCGGCACCGCCGCGAATCCGCACACCGGCGCACCTTGGGCCACCAGCTTGCGCTCGTAGGCGCTCCACGGTTCGTCGGAAAACAGCGCACGCACGTCATCGGTGTTCCACTGCAGGTCGTAGCCCGCTATTTCAAGCTGGGTCAACGAGAAGTCGCGTAGCGGCATGCTGTCGGTGCGCAGACGCACGGCGGCGCCCGGCGCCAACAGCTCGCGATACGCGAGCAGACGCTCGAAATGCGTCAGCCGGTACGTCGCCTTTTTCTTCTTGGGAAACGGCGTGGGGAAGTTCAGCAGGATGGCCGACAGTTCGCCGGCAGCGAAGGTTTCCGCCAAGCTGGAGTCGTCGTGCAGCACGAAGACGGCATTGGGCACGTCGGCGGCTATTGCGCACTCGGCGGCGCGCATCGCGCATACCCCGTCCACGTCCAGCCCGACGAACAACGTGTCGGGCCGTTCGGCTGCGCAGGCGACCGTGTATTCGCCCTTTCCGCAGCCTAAATCGAGCACGACCTGCGCGTAGGGAGTTTCCCGGCGCCGGCCTTCGGATGCCCAAAACCTCCACTGGCCCGCCCGCGATTTCGGGTCCGCCTCGAAATTGCTCGCGCAGGCGGCAAGCCTTTCGGCAAGCGAAAAGCCCTTCGGCAAACGGGACGCGGCAGTACGCATGAGATCCTCCAGAGGTTTCGG
>CAVHFC010000169.1:0-2596 GCA_963635025.1 Eubacterium sp. CAG:786 | reverse complement strand
TTGCCGCTCCGGCAGGTTCCTCGGCGAACATTTCCCCAAAAACTTAACTCGCACTTTTTCATTGATGATTCTCCTATTAGCACGATTGATCAGGTATTCTAAAGCTTCACCCATACGGCAGGGCGAACTCCGATGCAGCTCGGTGTGCAGTATTTCAGGGGAGTATAATCATTGCCGCCGATGCGCATCGGCGCGCCTTCTGCTTTAACTCGCATTCCTTTTGATGTTGCCTCGTAAACCGCTTTGTACGCCTCTTTCCCATCATCGAAGCGGTAGAACAGAAACGCTTCGCCGTCCCGATACGTCCACCAATAGGTTTGGCTCGAAGGGGCTCCTTTGTCCCATGTAACTCCGTATTGGTCTTTTGCGTAGTCGGTAGCGTTCGCTTGGCGGTAACTGCTATCTTTAGAAAGATATTCATCCGTCTCATCCACGCTTAATATCGTCGGGGACTCATCGAGGACGCTGCATTCTTCGGCTGAAAAAGCTGCGTCTTTAAAATCGCTCTCAAGCCATCTCTTCAGTTCCGATGATTCCCAGGTCCCATCTCCGAACTCATGAGCATCAAGGATGTCGTCCGCAAGGAGAAGTGCCCTATCGTCCTCCTTTGCAAGGACGACCCAGACGATCGCCAATTTCTTTCCTCTGCCACTGTTCTGTTCATAGCTGCCAAATTCAACCTTCTCGCCAACTGAATGGCTTGCTATGCCTTCTTTGATTTCTTCGATCCTCTGATTTTCGGCTGCCTTCTCTTGGGCGGGGACTACCACTTGGGTGTACACGAGAGAAGCAGCTATGGCGAGCACGGCTATACAAGCCGCGATAACAGCAGCTAACTTGACCTTCTTCTGGCGTGCGATTTTGCTCTTGTCGAATTCGTCGGCATCGGCCAGCAGTTTTGCTTCGTTCTCATTCTCGATAAGCTTCATTTTGGCGCGCTTGCAGGAACAGCAGGATTCGCGTTTAACGTTTACCTGCCCGCAGGCGCAAACCCACCAATCCCCGTTGTCCCGTACGGCTCTTTGGACGATATCGTCGTTGCGATCGACGCAGAGGTTGCGGGCTCGCTGCTCAAGGGCGCGTTCGGACAAGCCGGTCAAATCGTTGCGATCAGGAATAGGCTCGGGCGCATTTTGAGATTGCCACTCTCCGGCTGCGCCATCGGCTCGAACGATTTTGAGCGCACAGGAGGCGACGTTTCCTTGGGACAGAGGCTGCGGCTTGAGAATCTTTTCCACGCCGGCGGGGATATCGGCGTCCAGAAACTCGATCGGAAGACGTTCGACCGTGTCGTCTGAGAGCTTGATTTCGGCCTCGATGGATAGCGATGAGATGTCTTCGCCTGAGACGTTCGTAGCTTTCAGCTGCAGGTATGCCGCCGAGGTCTCCGTGTTGCGCGAAACCTGGATGGCGGTGAATAGGACAGGGCAGCCAGGTTCCCATGTCGGAGCAGGACTTCCTTCCGCCTGGGAGACGGTTTTGAATATGACCTTGTATTTGCTCATGGCGTTCTCTCCTAAAGGGCGGGAAGTTCGTCATCGATGGGCGTTCTACCTGAGGGGCCGCTCGTGCGTCCGACTTTGTCCGGCAACGCGGCGACGATGATGGCCGGGGTGAATATGAAGCCGAACAGACCGATAAACCACAGCTGTCCGGTGATTCTATAGCCTTTATCCTTTGCTGCGTTTGCGACGATGGACATCGACAACGCCCAAGCAATCAGGTAGAAGAGCAAAAGCAATATGACGAGGATAGTGAATCCTTCGAAAGATGTTTTCGCATACATAGCAGTTCCCTTTCCTTCGATACCGGTTGTGCGTGCGTATCTACGGTATCGGGGGGGGGTGCTTGTCAATGCGAAATCGGCGCGAGGTGGCCTCTGAACTGGTCAGGTTGTCCAACAACTCGACGTTCTGACGACTTTTCGTCAACTTGCCGAGAAATTGGACAAATTCATCGTCAGAAACCCGAGTTGTTGGACGCGCACCGCGCGGCAGAGATGACGGTAAGGCGGACTCTTTGAGCGAGTAATGTATCCGCAGGTCAGAGGTGGCTACTGATAGATGAAAGTATCTTGTGGCGAGCACGGGCCGCTCGATGCGCTCGCCGACGTCCAACATCTCGCCTTTCTGCCGAAAATCCGTCAACTTGCCGATTTGTTGGACGGGCGGGTCGTCGACATCCTCTCACTCAAGGTGCGCTCGCATTGGTGATCCTCGGACTCGACCCGAACAACAAATTGGTGTCGCGCCTGGCGGCGCTCTCAAATAGGGGCTGAGCTTTCGCTCAGCCCTACGAATACTTACTGATGGTTTAACGTTTCTATCAGGCGTTTTGTTGCGAGCGACAGCTCGCACCCTAGTCGAAAGCGCCGCAGGCGCGTCAGACTTCTGCGGATTGCCTATACAATCCGATAGGTAATATGGCGCTTGCGGAGCGTAACCAACAAGAAGGGCCGCCGGATTTAATCTGGCGGCCCTTCTTGTTGTTTCAAGCAGGCTGAAAGCCTACTTGCCCAAATCGGGGTGGAGCAGCGAGGGGGCTGCGCCGAGCAGAAGGCGCGTGTAGTCGTCCTTGGGATGCTCGAACACCTCGG
>CAVHFC010000168.1:0-2604 GCA_963635025.1 Eubacterium sp. CAG:786 | reverse complement strand
CGAGCACGATGGCCACGCCGGGATTCGTGTTCTCCTCGAACAGGCGCGTCATGTACCCGTCGGTGCGCGACGAGAGCTTCCAGTGAATGGTTTTCAGCGGGTCGCCGGGAACGTAGGGGCGCACATAGGCGTAGTCGAGCGAATCGGCGAACACCGACTTGCGCGGGCGGGCCGCCTCCTGCTGCGAGTCGGTCGAAAGCTCCAGCGACTCGATGCTCTGGATGCGCGGCGTCACGTGCACCATCTGCGTGCGATCTCCGGGGATCTCGGCGGTGAACAAGCGCAGAAAGTCGCAGATGACCAGGCGCTCAAGGCCTGCGGTGTAGGTGCCGATATGCTCGAACTTCGTAGTGAAACCCAAGTCGTAGCGCTCGAAGGGCGCAAGCGACAAGGTGGTCATGGCCTCGGACGCCACCCCACCGAACAGGTCGGAAACGTAGAAGTAGGCTTCGATGCGGAAGAACAGCAGCGGCGTCTTGTTCCGAAAATGCACCGTGAAGGGAATGTCGTCGCCGCGACGGCAATCGTGCATTTCTGACGCGGCCGACACCTCAAGCCCCGCCTTGAGCACCTGCAGATACAGAAACGCCAGCACGATGCCGCAAGCCACCATGAACAGCGGAATCCAGCCGATCGCCGTGACGTTGTAGTCGGCGTCACCGACCAGAAACGCCACGGCAAGGCAGGCCGCCAAGATGGCGACGCAGGCGAAAAGCTTCAGCTTCCAGGGACGATGTGTTTTGGGACGCGCCATTACTTGCCGGTCACATCCGCTTCATCGGCCAGCGGCACGGCCACCGAATCGAGAATGGATGCCACGACCGATGCAGCATCGCGGCCGGCAACCTTCGCCTCGTGCGTCAAGATGATGCGGTGAGAGAGCACATAGGGCGCCAGGTACTTGATGTCGTCGGGCATGACGTAGGTGCGCCCGCGCATGAGCGCGTTTGCGCGCGCCAGCGCGATCAGCGCGATGGAGCCACGGGGGCTCGCGCCGCAGGAGCATTCGCGCATCGTGCGCGTCGCGGCGCACACCTGCACGGCGTAGCGCGCCACGGCCTGCGACACGTGCACGCGCTCAGCTGCCTCCTGCAGGGCCACCACCTGCGCCGACGACGCGACCGGCTGGATGCGGGCCTTGGCGGCCGCGCTGTCCATGACCACGCGCACCTCTTCGTCCATGAGCGGGTAACCCATGGAAAGCTTGATGAGGAAGCGGTCAAGCTGCGCCTCGGGCAAGGGATACGTGCCGTACTGCTCGATGGGGTTCTGGGTTGCCAGCACCATGAACGGCTCTTCAAGCTTGTGCGTGATGCCGTCGACGGTGACCTGGCGCTCCTCCATGGCCTCCAGCAGCGCCGACTGCGTTTTCGCGCTGGCGCGGTTGATCTCGTCGGCGAGCACCAGGTTGCTCATGATGCCGCCGGGGCGGAACTCGAAGTCGCGCGTTTTCTGGTTGAAAATGGAGAAGCCCGAAACATCGGAAGGCATGACGTCGGGCGTGAACTGGATGCGCGAGAACCCGCAGTCGACCGACTTGGAAAGCGCGCGCACGAGCGAGGTTTTGCCGGTGCCGGGAAGGTCCTCGAGCAGCACGTGCCCGCGTGCCACCAGCGCGCAAACCACCAGCTCGATGGCCTCGCGCTTGCCGACGATCACCGTCTCCACGTTGTCGACGATGCTGGTAAGCACGCCGGAGGCGTCCGTGGCCTCGTTCTTTTCGATCATGTTCGATCCTTTCGTTCTCGCCGACGCCTTCACGTCGGATGATTCCTTACGCTGAAACAGCTTTGCGTCCAAGGTGCTTGCTATCCGCACGCGCCTGCGTCTCCAATCCGGCAACCGCAGGCGCGGGTGTGCCCTATCGTTTCCGCACGCCGCCGAACTCCGGAGCGCACATGCGCATGACCTCGCCGTTTCCATGCGTGAATTCGACCAGCTTCACCCCGATGCCGTAGGCTTGCTGGATGTTCTCGCGGGTGATGACGTCGAAGGCGCTGCCGAACTTCATGGGCTCGTGGCGCGTGAGCAGCGCCACGTTCGCGCCGGTCATGAACGCGTGGTCGGGGTTGTGCGTGATCATGAGCACGCCGTAGCCGGCCTGCGCCAGCTCGCGCACCTTGCCGATGACCCGCACCGCGTTGCCGTAGTCAAGCGCGGCGGTCGGCTCGTCCATGATGAGCAGCTGCGGTTCCTGCGCCAGGGCGCGCGCGAACATGACCATCTGCAGCTCGCCGCCGGAAATGTCCAGGTACGGCTTGTTGCGCAGGTGGTAGATGTCCATCTCGCGCATGGCGTTTTCCACCACGTTGTAATCCTGCCGGCCCGGCTGGGATGACAGTCCGCGCGTCTTGTTGACGCGGCCGAGCATGACCACGTCCTTCACCTGGAAGGGAAAGGGCTGCGTGTGCTTCTGCGCCACATAGGCAACCTGCTCGGACAGGCGCTGCGCGCTCCACTTCGTCACGTCCGAACCGTCGATGGAAATCTTGCCGTCCAAAAGCGGCACCATCCCCAGAATCGACTTCACGAGCGTGGTCTTGCCGCAACCGTTCGGGCCTAAAATGCAGCACACCTCGCCCGACTCCACGGTGAAGTTGACGA
>CAVHFC010000167.1:0-2605 GCA_963635025.1 Eubacterium sp. CAG:786 | reverse complement strand
TAGGCACGACGTTCGCCTGGTTCACCGACACGGCCACGACGGGCGTGAGCAAGGTAACCTCGGGCACGCTCGGCATCGAGCTTTTGGATGCGCCCGACGGCAAAAACATTGAGAATCAGACGCTCCAGTTCGCGAAGGCTAATGGGGCAGACGAGAACGAGGCGGTTCTTTGGGAGCCGGGCTGCACTTACAACCTGCCCACAGTCTACGTGAAGAACACAGGAAACCTGGCCGCCAAATACAAGATCGAGATCACCGGCATCACCGGCAACGCCGAGCTTAACGAGGCCATCGAATGGACCATCACGGTTGGTGCCAATAAAGACGGCATCAGCGCCGAGCGCCATCTTGATGCTGGTTCATATGAGGCTCTGACCATCAGCGGCCACATGAGGGATGACGCTGGCAACCAGTATCAGGGCAAGTCCATCGAAGGCATCACGATCACCGTTTCCGCGACCCAGGACACCGTCGAGTACGACAGCAAGGATAATAAGTACGACGAGAAAGCCGAGTACGCCACCCCGGTCTCTACTGCCGCTGAGCTTCAAGCCGCCCTCGACAACGGCGAAGACGTGGTATTGATGCAGGATATTTCATTGACCAATGAAACGACTAGCACTGCATCTCTTCTTAACCTTACACAGAGCGCAACCATTTACGGAAACGGCGAGCATAAGCTCATTTTGAGCAATGAAAAGTCTAATAACGATCGGGTTATCAATGTAGATTGCAATAATCCCGGAGACCTGAAGGATATCACCCTTACGCTTTCAGGCGTGGATATCGTTGGCCCCACGGGGAAAGGCCTAAACCGTGGCGTTTCGATTTGGGGAGTTGAGAACCTTAACGTTATCGTAGACAAGTGTTCCGTTTCTGCAGAACACTATGCCCTCAATATTGCGGCCGAAAACACTAACGTGAATGTTACCATCCGCAACAGCACCCTTACTGGCTACCGGGCGTTCCAAACTTATTCTGTGGGTACGAAAGCTACTTTTGAGAATTGTAAGCTTATCGGTAATAACACGTATGCCACTGAAAGTGGCTGGAATGACTGCTATACCATTGGTATTTGCAGTGATACCAATAACAGCATTTATCCTAATGATTGTGAACTGACCTTCAAGAACTGTCGCATTGAGGCGAATACATCTGATACTGCAACTCAGGGATTCTTTACTGTACAAAAGGGGATCACCGGTGCAAAAGCAACCTTTGAGGGCTGTGAGTTCTTCCATAACGGTACGGCCGTGACAGGAGAGGCAGAAATTCTCAAATATATGAGTTTGCAGAGCGACTCGAACGTCACCATCAAGTAGTTCGTAACTATTCGTTGGAACTTGAGTTCCGACCCCTCCGCCTTCGGGCGGAGGGGCAACCGAAGGGCATAGGTTTTGCGTATGCCCTTCGGTTGCCCGAAGTTTGATTTGAAAGAAGGGGGGAGCGTTCATGCGCTTCGTTCGTCGGCTGTTCTACCAGCCGAAGCATGCAAAAGCCGCGGGCGGCGATGCGAGCATCTACCGCTCCCTCGCCCCGTCCCTCGCGGGGATGGCCCTCTGCACGGTCTGCCTCTGCGGCACCAGCTGGGCCTGGTTCACCGCAACGGCTACTACGAGCGTCGAAGCGATCCAGACTTCGACGTATGTCGTTGACGCAAGCGTTAACGACTCGAAATGTCAGAAGAATACCGACGGCATCACATCGTACGAGTTTTCTAATGCAGGGACTTATTCCGTAGTGCTCGCTCCTGTCGGCACCGCTACAACTGGTTATTGCGTTCTTAAGTTTGGCGGTGATACGTATTACACACCGCAATTAACCACTGGCTCTATGACCATTAGTGTGGTCTCAGCTGGGAATCAGACGTTGACCATCACTCCTCAGTGGGGCACCTATGTCTACGATGCGACTATCAAGGATGGCGACGCGATCGGCAAGGCCTTGGAGGGCGATGGCGAGAGCAACGAGCCTTCGGGGGATGTTAACGCGGTTAGCGTGTCCTTGGAGGATGAGAGCGCGTCTGTTGAGGCTGCGGTATCTTTGCCTGTTGAGGATAAGACCGAGGAGGGTGCTGCTTCTACGCTAAGCGAGCAGCCCAGCTCGGATTCTTCTGCGAATGATGATTCGTTGACGGACCAGGAGATCGCTTCGACAGCGGTTGTTGATGAGTTGTCGCAGGCGGAATCCGCGTCGGTAAAATAATTTTCTGTCGCGCCTTCGGCGCTCTCTAATATGGGTCGAGTCATGCCTCGACCCTACGAATTTTTGCTGCCGCCATGCCTCGACCCTACGAATCTTTGCTGCTGTCATGCTTCGACCCCACCATATTTTGTTGCTTGGGTAACGTTGCGGCAAGATTTCGTGGGCGCGAGGCATGACTCGCGCATTAATCGATCAGCGCCCGTAGGGCGCGTCACGCAATTTCAAATGCAATGGAAAAGCCCCGCTAGCAAAACAGCAAGCAACGTTCGAACGTGCCCTCGAGCTACCTACACCATTTCCAAATCGGCTTCGGTTCCGGCTAGAGTGTTCGTAACATACTGCCTTGCGACCGCGCTTGCCGTTCCGCTCATTCCCTCGACCGTTTCGATCCCCTCGGCCT
>CAVHFC010000166.1:0-2702 GCA_963635025.1 Eubacterium sp. CAG:786 | reverse complement strand
CGCAAAAAGCGGGCCGAGGGCGACTGTGCGTCCTCGGCCCGCTTTCGCAAACCGTCTTTTCCGAAGCCGCTGATTCAGCAGCCTGTCGGCAAAACCTTACGCCTCGCCGGTGGCGGCCAGACGACCGGCGCGGCGGCCGAAGGTCATCGTGCGGCCGCATGCCAAACCGGTGAACAGGTTCGGGTAGCTCACGCTGAAGAAGCCGCCCGAGCAGTCGCCGGCCATGTAGAGGCCCTCGATCTCGGAACCGTCCTCGCGAATGGGATGCAGGTTCGTGTTGATGCTGATGCCGTCGAGCGTAGCCAGGAACCAAGCACCGGTACGGATGCCGTAGTACGGCGGCGTCTTGAGCGCCATCAGGCGATACGGCTCCTTGTTGTAGTCCTCGTCCTTACCGTTCTCGGCCATCTCGTTGTAGCGGTTGAACGTCTCCACGAAGTTGTCCACAGGGATGTTCAGCTTCTCGGCCAGCTCTTCGGGCGTGTCGGCCTTCTGCAGATAGCCCTTCTCCAGCAGCGGATCGAAGAACATCTTCGGCATGAGGCTGATGTCCATGTTCGACGGGCTGCCGTTGTCGAACGGGTACAGGCGGCAGCAACCAACCTCGTTCATCTGCTTGACCTGCGCGGCATAGTCGCTATCGAAGATGTCGCAGTAGGTGTGACCAGGCTGCATGATGGTGGAGTGCAGCATGTAGTCGTAGGGGCCGGACTCGTTGCAGAAGCGCTTGCCGTTGAGATTGACCTTCATGAACGGCTGCTCGCCGAACCACCACCACTCGCCGACGACGCCGTCACCGGCCAGCTCGTCGGGCTTGACGCACGCACGGTTGAACGTGCAGGCGCAGGCCAGCGGGTCCATCGTGGCGCCCGCCCACAGCGCGGCCTTGATGCCGTCGCCGGTGGGGTTGCCGCCCTTGCCGGGAACGGCGATGCGGATCTTCTGGTTCCACGGCTGGCGCGCCTGCATCATTTCCAGGTTGTTGCCGTAGCCACCGGTCGTCAGGATGACGCCCTTGGAAGCGTTGATGCGGATGTAGTGGCGATCGTTCACGTCGCGGGCGATGACGCCGGTGACGCGGTCGGTGCCGTCCTGCTCGAGCTTGATGAACTCGGTGCTCCAGCGGAACTCGGCGCCCTTCTCCTCGGCGTACTCCTTGAGCGTGCCGCCGAAGGTGCAGTTCTTGTCCGCCTTGCCCAGGTCGGTCTTGTTCGGGCTGTGGCCGGTGGCGTAAGCCTTGTCGCGCGCGCCCTGGCCCTCGGTGCCCACGGAACCCTCGAAGTCCATGCGGAAGCGACCGTCGCGCTCAACGATCTCGGTCATCCAGTCGACCATCGCACCGGATTCGTCGGCCCACAGTTTCACCAGGTCGTAGTTGATGAAACCGTTGGCGTAGCGGACGATGTCCTCCACGGCTTCCATCTTGTCGATCTTGAACTGCGGGTACTCGTCGAACGACGCCAGCTGCAGCTTGGAGTTGATCGATCCGATGTCCTCACGCGGGGTGGCGACGGAGGACACGCGGTCGATGCCGAGCACCTTCGCGCCGTTTTCGGCAGCGGAGATGACGGCCGGCAGACCGCCCGTGCGGCAACCGCAGACGACAACGTCGACGTCGATGGTCTCGGTGATGTCCTTCTCGGCGACGACCGGGGGCTCGCCCAGCCAGCTCGGCGTGCTGGACAGCTCGCCGGCGGAGGCGCTGACGGCCTCTTCGCCCTCGGAAACCATGGTGGGGTTGCCGCAACCGGACAGCGCGCCCATGGCGGCGGCGCCGATGGCCGTGATGCCGGCACCCTTCAGGAAGGTGCGGCGGTCGAAACCGTTAGTTTGCTGCGTCATGCGGAGTCTCCCATCCCTCAGGCATGTTCAAGCTATGGCACTGGTTGCACATGAGAACACTGGTCTCGTGAACCTTGTGGCAGTCGCCGCACTCAAGCGCCAGATCCTGGTGGCTGCTATGCGGGTTGTACTTCTGGTCGTTGCCCTCGAAGCCCCACGTGCTCGCCACGACGTCTTCCATGTTGTGGCAGCCGCTGCGCGCGCAGAACTCCTCGCTGGCGGTGACCTCGTCGGCAGCAAGGTGCTTGCCGTCGGCGGTCATCTCGAAGGTGTCGCCGGACCACTTCATGACCTCGGTGATCTGATCGTTGATGATGGGCTCGTGGCAGCTGAGGCAATTGTTGCCCGCCTGGGCGTGCGCCGTCACCAGCATGCCGCTGTTGCCGCTGTAGTAGCTTTCCACGTAGCTGTCCATGGGCTTGTGGCAAATGGAATTGCAGAAGCTGGGCTGCTCGTGCCACACCCAGAAACCTGCACCGGCCACGATGATCACGGCAGCGATGACGCCGCCGACGATCCAGCCTTTCTTGACGTTGCGCTTGGGTGCGGGTGCGCCCGTTTGCGCATCGGAGCCGGCAGCGCTGGCTGCAGGCTGGCTGGATTTCTCGTCTTCAGCCATAGGGTCCTCCTTCTTGGTTCGCTTTTCCCTCTTCCGACGAAAGCATAGTGCGCCACCCCACGCGCGCACGCCTAGTACCCCCGGGGGGTGAAGTTGGTGTTTTACCTGATGGGTGCGGGGTAAGGATGATATTCGGAAAAGCTGGGGATGATGACTCCAAAGACGAGAAGACGCCCTTCGGGGCGTTCCCGAAGGGCGTCTTTTGAGGGTTGCGAGTGCGTTGGCGGGCGGGTTTTTCGTG
>CAVHFC010000165.1:0-2748 GCA_963635025.1 Eubacterium sp. CAG:786 | reverse complement strand
GCGTCCACGGCTTTCAAGATTTCCAACTCGACCAGCTGCAAACGGCGCAGCGTCGTATCATCGTAGTTCATGGCAGATTCCTTCCCTATCCATGCCGACTTCCCTGCGGTTCCCTCGCTTGTGGCTCCCTTGCGGTTCCCATCAGCCAGCGTCAAGCTCTTCGCAGCTCCCATCGGCGCCGGAAACCTTGCGGCTCAGCGCGCACAGCAGAAACGGCACCAGCACATGCAGCGCGAACAAATAGCGGAACTCGTTGGAGATCGGCGCCGCCGCCAGCATGCTCGCCCACAAAAGCACGCCGGGAAGCGCCATTCCCGCAAGCCCGAGCCGGCGCGCGACGCAACCGCCCACCAAGCATGCCAGCGCAAACCACCCAAGGCAAGCGCAATTGCACAGCGGCCAGGCCAGGCGCGCCATCACATCGGTGGGATGTTCCCCAGCGAAAAACCCTTCGTCAAACAAGCCCGGCAGCAGCGAAGCCGCCACGTTGACGTCGGCGTCCGCGATATCGTAGCCCGCGTCGACCACCAGCCAGCTTTCCTGCCGAACATCCCAGTAGCCGCGCGTTTCGTCAGCCCAAGCGCGCACGTACGACCCCATATTCGCCGGCAGCGCCCCCAGCCAGGCACCGATGAACTCGGCCTTGTGCGTATCAAGGTACGCGTCGTTGAAATCGGGCGCGAATTTGAGCGGATTGGGCGTGACGGGGTTGAACAGCTCCTCAATGCGATCCTCGGGAAGAAGGCTGAACAGCACCTCTTCCTGCGACTGCGACAAAGGCCCGCCGTCGATAACGGTGCGCGAAAGCTGCTGGATGGGCAGCGAAACCGTTTCGGAAAAATGCGCCGATTCCACGCCCGCAACCTTCGCGCCCACACTCTGCACCACCAACACGGCGGCGACGGCGCCCAGCACGCGCACGCCGACGCGCAACCCTGCGCGCGCGCCAGAAGGCCTGCATACCACCGCAAGCACCACCGCGCAGGCAACGACCACGATGGCCCCGTTGCTGCGCAGAAGCGCGACCAGACACGCCGTCGCCAAAAGCGCAGCCCAGCGCGCCGGCGAGGACAACCAGGCGCCCCGCGTGCGCGCCACATCGCAGCACACCAGGGAAAACAGCAGCAGCGCGCCGGCGAAGGGGATATCCTTCCACAGCGTGACGGCATAGCGCCCGACAAGCGGGTTCACCGCAAAGAACACGACGACGGCCACGACCGCCGCCTTCGCAACCCCGCGGCGGGCCAGCCACGCTACCGCGCCGGCAACGCACGCCGCAAGCAGCAGCATCTGCACGAGGGAAAACGCCCCGACTGCCGCCGTCACCGAACCGGTGAGCGCCTTGACAGGAACGACCACCGCAGCCACGAAACCCGTGTACAGAAGCGGATGATGCGAGCTGACCCCCTCGTAGCGGAAATGATTGGAAGTCGCGTCGATGCCGAACGCCATCTTCAGGATGTCGTTGGAATCGGTGGAGGCACAGCCCGGGAAGTACAGTGACCACCAAAAGCCCCAGCACAGGGCAAGCACTACGAACGTGATGACGAACAGGCACCTTGATGACCACGACGATGCCGGAGAGGCGCAGGCGGCACGCAGGCGACCAAGGTCGAACGCGGGCGAAGCAGACCTATGCACGGGCAAGCTCCCCCGCCGCGGCGCGCTCATAGAACTCGGAGATGCGCGCGGCGCTGTCCACGATGTCGAACCCGTGCTTGCGCACCTGCTCGACGGCATCGGTACGCGGTCGCGACGCCGCGCGATCCAAGTCCTCAAGCACGAAAGCCGCCCATGCATCGGCACCCTCATCGAGCGGTATGCGACGTGCGCGGTCGCTGACCAGGGCAAGGTCGGGAACACCAGTTGATATGGTGGTGGGAAGACCGGCGGCCTGCGCCTCCACGACCGCAAGCGGCAAACCCTCCTTCACGGAGGGAAACACGAACGCGTCGGCGGCGGCAAGCACCTCAGGCACGTTGTCGACCACGCCCAAGAAGCGCACGCTATCGGAAAGGCCAAGCTCAGCCGCACGCGCCTTCAGCTGCGCTTCCAGCTCGCCGCGCCCGGCGCACACCAGCACCGCCTCGGGAATGCGCGCATGCACGCGCGCAAACACGTCAAGCAGAAACGCGTGGTTCTTCACGGGAATCAGCCGGCCCGTGTGGCATACCACCGGGCGACCGGCCAGCCCCAGCGCCGCCTTCGCCGCCTCATGCGACACCTGGTCGCACGCATAACGCACGACGTTGATGCCATTCGGCACGATGGAGAAACGGTCGCCGGAAACGATCGTCTTACCGAAGCGATCGAGCCCTGCCTCGCGCGAGCACGCCATGAAGTAATCGGCCACGCCGCGCACCGGGCGCGCCACCACCTTGAACCCCAGACCCGCAAGACCGCGCTCGAAGTTCTGCGCGTGACTGTGCGCGATGGCATAGGCGCCGGCCTGCTTCGCCTCGGAAAGGTAGATGGGCGCACAGCTGCCGATATGCCCATGCACCACGCGATATTCGGGATGCTCGGCGAAAATCGCGCGCACCTGCTTTCGATACGACGCCGCGTTGAGCCCGTTGAAGCGCGGCAGGCGCAAAAAACGGCCGCCAAGACGGGAAATCTCGACATCGTAGTCGCCTTCGCGCTGTTCGTGCACCAGGAAATCGAACTGAATCTTGCTGCGGTCGATGGCCCGGTACAGGTTCATGACCATCGTTTCGGCGCCGCCGCGATCCATCACGCCGATCACCT
>CAVHFC010000164.1:0-2763 GCA_963635025.1 Eubacterium sp. CAG:786 | reverse complement strand
TGAGCGAGGAAACCGAGGTCAAGGGCTGGACCTACTACTGCGACAAGGATTCCGAGGTCACGCACCTGCGCGAGCTGCCAAAGAGTGTGCGCGTCTATGAGATCAACGGCCCGATGTTCTTCGGCATGACCGACCGCATTTCCGACATCTCGGTGAAGGACTTCACGAAGTACCTGATCATCCGCATGCGCGGCGTGCCCTCGCTCGACGCAACCGGCATGAACGCGCTCGAGAACCTCTACGATTACTGCACCGAACACGGCGTGCGCCTCATCTTCAGCCACGCGAACGAGCAGCCCATGAAGACGATGCGCCGCGCCGGGTTCGTGGACATGGTCGGCGAGGAGCACTTCCGCCCCAACATCGACGACGCCATCGCACACGCCCGCGAGCTGCTGGAAGCGGAAAAGGCGGCCTAAGCAGAACCGTCACCCCGCTCCTGCCAGCCGCCATCCATCAGATACCCAGCGCCCCGGTCGACGGGAAAACCGCCAACCGGGGCGCAGAATCTTACTTCAAAACCTCGCCCTCAAAAGCGTTCATCAGAATCGTCGCCACGCGCTCGCGGGCGATTTCCTCGTACGGCTTCAGGTAACGGACACCGCCCTCATCGTAGCCGTTGATGACCCCCTTGACCTTCGCCCAGGCGACCGATCCACGAGCCCAGTCGGACACGGCATCAAAATCGGCGAATTCGGAAAGCACGCTCAAATCGGCCTTCTCCGCACCCGCAGGGTCGGCGTAGTTCGCCAAGATGGTCACCAGCTGTTCGGCGGTCACCGGATCGTTCGGACGGAACTCCACGCCGTCGAAGCCGTGGACGACTTCGTTTTCAACAGCCCAGTTGGCAGCGGCGGTGTACCACGCATTGTCGGCCACGTCGGCCATGCCGGTCGCGTTAGCTGCAACGCCATCGTAAGCGGATGCATCCTCAGGCTCGGCGTTGCGCCAAAGGATGGCAACCAGCTGAGCGCGGGTCAATGCCCGCCCGACGCCGAACTTGCCGGCATCCTCGCCCTCGGTGTAGCCGGTCATCAAGCCCTTTTCCGCGCAGAACAGCACGCTGTCGGCATACCAGGCGCTAGGATCAACGTCGCTGAACCCAGCCGCCGGATCGAAATCAAGCTTATCGATCGCCTTCGTCTCCTGCGCTGCACACACCTCGCACGAGCGAACCATCGATCCTTCGGATTGCGTCGTCGGCTTCACCGTCACCGACCACGCACCCCAGATATGATCCGTCTTCGGAATCGCTTCCGTATAGGAGCTTCCGCACGCCTTGCAGGTATACGTCCGCACGCCGGCCAGCTGGCACGTCGCATGCTTGGTCACCCCGGCAACGTATTCATGCGCCACAGGAGACGTGTGATCGGAAACGGAAGTGTAGCCGCAGCGGGTGCACACAGTGTCGGTGTGGCCGCCCGCCACGCACATCGGTGCAACCACCGTGCGCTGAAGCGAATGCCCCAGGGCGGGAACGGCCTGCTGCGCGACCAGGACCTTCCCGCAGCGCGAGCAGTGGCTGCCGGCGGTCTTGCCCGCCTGCTCGCAGGTGGCCGCAGCGGCCGCGTCGGCGACGGCCTCGTGCCCCAGGGCCGGGATCGCCTCGGAGTAGCGCGATCCGCAGGCCGCGCACTCGTACTGCACCAAGCCGGCGGCCTCGCAGGTCGCCTTCACGGTGCTCACCGTGCGGTAGGCGTGCGCGGTAGGGGCGGTGTAGTCGTAGCTGCTCACCAGCCCGCACGCCTTGCAAGTAGCGACCGTCACCCCGCCGTGGGAGCAGTCGGCTTCGGTCTTGACAACCGACCAGTCGTGATCCTTCGCCGCGACCGCCCGCTGCGCGACCAGGACCTTGCCGCAACGGGAGCAGTGGCTGCCCCCGTCAGGCCCGCCGTGGTGCAGGTAGCGGGCACGGCCTCATCGGTAAGAGCCTCATGGCCGAGAGCCGCAATCGGTTCGTCATATTCATATCCGCACATGGAGCAAACGAGATGCTTCGTACCGGCGGTCTCGCACGTTGCTACCTTGGTCACCGTGGATGTGAACGCGTGATTGCACGTAATGGAGAACTTCGCGGAAACCTGACCCGTATACTTGCCCGCACCGGTAACGGTCACCGTATGGAATTCAACCCCTCTATCGAGGAACAAATGGCGCGTTTCCGTGAAACGAATGCCAAAACGAATCGGCGAACGGTTGCACGAGCGCAGTTCTAACGAGGTATTCCGATCACAAGCGAATTCCCGCCGCACGAACCCTCACTCGCGCCTCGAATTCTTGCTGTCTACGAGCTCTCCTTGCGGCAGGTGGGGCGCCTGAAGAAATCGCGCATGGCTCCCTCGTGCTCGAGCAGCTTGATCTTCGTGTCGATACCACCACCGAAACCCGTCAGGTTGCCGTTCGTACCCATCACGCGATGGCACGGCACGATAACGCACAGCGGGTTGCGACCCACCGCGCCACCGACCGCCTGCGCCGACTGGCGACGACCCGTTTCAGCCTGGATGCGCCGCGCGATAGCGCCGTACGTGGTGGTTTCGCCATAGGGAATGTCGAGCATGGCCTCGCGCACGCGCTGCTGGAATTCGGTGGGAGCATCGCCAAGCGGCAGCGCACGCGGATTGGGCATCTCACCGGCGAAATAGCGCTCCAGCCATGCGCGGACCTGAGCGAACACCGGCAAATCGTCGCAGCGATCGAGGTTCCCCGGCACACCGTAACCGAAGAATCGGTCATTCTCGAACCAGCAGCCCAGCAGAAGGC
>CAVHFC010000163.1:0-2971 GCA_963635025.1 Eubacterium sp. CAG:786 | reverse complement strand
CGGCCGCATCGTGGCCGAGGTGCCGGGAGCGAACCGCGTGTGCTACGACATCACGTCGAAGCCGCCCGCCACGATTGAGTGGGAATAGTAGCTGATACAGAAACGTATCAATTTGTGACCCAAGGCACCCCTTGAGAATTACCTGCTCAAGGGGTGTTTTTATGTCTACAGACATGTGCTTGGAAACGAAAACGCATGGGCGTGACCCAGCAGAATGACCCACAGGTACGCCCTGTTTTGCAGATGGCTTGCAGGTTGAGACCATTACTCTCACCTGCGACAAAGGCAAAACGCCTTGCAAAGCAGCAAGAATAACAATTGATACAGTTTCGTATCACTAGCTGCGCAAACCTCTCGCCCGTTTCGCGTCCAACCCGCAAACCGCCCGCAATTTCCAAATTGATACGTTTATGTATCAATTTTCGGAAGAGAAAATTCTTGCTTTTGGGTCACGAACGGGTCACGGCATAAATAACGCCTCTGACGAGGCGTTATTCGCAATGTAGCTTGCGATTCGTCGACAGTTCACCGTCGTCAACGGCGCTTTACCTTGAGAGAATGATCGTAATCAACTATAGACAAAATTAATTCAACAGGTCTTGTTGACTGAATTAACGGAGCCTGTTACTGTATCGGCAAGGCGAAAGGAGCAAAGCATGAAAACGCAAGTAACGGAGCTGGGGAAAACGCTCAGAAAATTGCGCATCGACAAAGCCGAAACCCTTGGCGACATGGCCGAGAAACTCGGCATCACCTCGTCGTACCTCTCGGCGATCGAGAAGGGGAAGCGCCCCGCTCCTAACGGATTTGCAGACAAGATCTGCGACCTCTACGGCCTCGGTTCTAGTTTCCGATCCGAGCTTGCCAGCGCTGCCGACAAAACGCTTCAGGCGGTTAAACTCTCCCTCGACGGCACCTCGGATCCCAAACGAGAGGCCGCGCTTTGCTTCGCCCGTTCTTTTGACGACCTCGACGACGATACCGCCGAGAGCGTGCTCAAGCTGCTCCGAAAGAAGCGTGACGCCTAATGACAGCAGCAGTCGACTATTCGGTTGAGCCTCGGTCGCGCGCAGAGCTCAGACGCCTCGCCTCATTGATCAGGACGGTTTATCACTTGGATGACCAGCTCTATTTCCCGATCGTCGAACTGCTTGATGTGCTAGAGGAGACCTTGGACGGGTTCTCTTACTCAATCGTCCCTGACAACACGATGCCGCCGAACAAACACGCGGACACCAACGTCTATACCGGCGAAATTCGTATCAAGGAGAGCGTTTACGAGGGCGCCAGAGCAGGAAAAGGCCGTGATCGTATGACCATCGCACACGAACTTTCCCATTTCCTTACACTTTGCCTCCTCGGGTTCAAGCTCTCCCGAACGATAGGGGGCGGAAAGATCGAGGCCTATAAGAGCCCCGAGTGGCAGGCCAAGTGCCTTGCCGGCGAGCTGCTGATCCCCTATCGCTTGACGGTCGGCATGACCACTGACGAGATCGTCGAAAAGTGCGGGGTCTCCCGAAGCGCCGCCGAATACCGACGGAGGTTCTAGATGGGAACTCTAGCTAGATACAGTGGGCGAAAGGACATAGCCCATTTCCCTTAAAAGCGACGTGCGCGCAAGGAGCTGTTGGAGCAGCAGATTACGCGCACGAGCCGGACAGGCATAACGACCGTCCTAGGAACACTGTCATTATGCCAGCCCTGGCTCTCGATGAATAGATTTTCACCGAAATTAGTCAGGAGGTAATCATGACTAACGATCTTGCGACACCCAAAACGCCGCGAAAAGGCTGCGTCGACGTGTTCAACGAGTTCATGCTCGATGGCGTTGAGCTTGCCGGTTACTACAAGATTCCGACCATCAAACCAGAGAGCACGCTTCCCAGGCATATCGTCCCGTTCTCGGAGGCGGTAAACGGCAGGGCGAAGCCCGAGCCCGGGACGTGGGTGCACTTCTATGAGGACGATGCGAAGTTCGAGCGCTTCTGACGGGAGCCGATGAAGTACGCTGAAAAGCTCAGGGGCTTTGAGGGGTTTATCTCACCCGACTACAGCCTCTACGCCGATTTCACTCCCGCGCAGAAAATCTGGAACACGCATCGCAACTACTCTTCGGGGGCATGGTTGCAGCAGAACCAGGGATTCCACGTTTTGGCTAACGTCAGGACAGACGGATGGGATTCGGTTCCTTACTCGCTCGCAGGGGCGCCTTGCGGGAGCCCTATCGCCATCGGCTCTCATGGGTGCCTGAAGAACCGCCTGGATAGAGCACGCTTCGTGAAGGATCTCCACATGACCGTCGACGTGCTTCGCCCGAGCGCCATCATCGTTTACGGTACGGATGCCTACGGGGTTTTCGACTACCCGAGGAGTCTCGGCATCCCGGTCACGGTGTTCCCGAGCGAGATGTCTCGAAGGCTGGGGGTCGCCCATGAGTTCTAAGTCGCCCTGCGGCTTGGCTCATCCCGAGCCGCCCCGATTGCACGGTTTCGCAGACAACGTTGTGGGGCTCGAAGCGAGATTCGGCTACCCAGACAACATGAGCTGGGAGCTCAAGAAGGGCAAGAGGCTGGCGCGCATCGAGTCGGATGACCCCGTCGCCGCTGCTACAATGTTCGCTGGGATTGCGAGCGAGGGGTTCGAATCCGAAACGACTTACGCAAATGGCTATCTGCGCAAAATGGCGGATGGCAGCTTTGTCGGCTTGCGTATCATCACGTCAAGCAAAGGGAGCCCTGCTGTCGATCTCAATATCGCCAGCGAGTCCTACGTTCGCAAAATCCATTTCTATAAAGGAGGCAACTGATGGCAAGCTACGACCACCTCATTTCGAACGAAGGCAAAAACCTCCTCAGGAAGCTTTGCGGAAAGAGGTTCGAATTCATTCAGGGTCATCGAGTCGAGCTTCTTGATGACGGCGAGAGGGTCACCTTCCATAGCGTTGCCCGCCTCCACTTCGACGACGGCAAGG
>CAVHFC010000162.1:0-2991 GCA_963635025.1 Eubacterium sp. CAG:786 | reverse complement strand
GGGCGGTCCAGTCCGGCCTGGTCAACGGCGAGCCAACCGATGAGGGCACCATGCTCCGTCCGGTCTCCGACATCATGCGCGAGCGCGCCGCCGGCGTGCTGTCCAACGCGCTCGAGCTGAAGATTCTCGGGTAGGGAAGGCTGCTTCGCGACCGCGACAGCTCGCTTCGCTATCAAGAAACCACCTGCGGGCGGCAAGGGGACTTGTCGCCCTTTCATTCGCTCTTGATGCCCGTTCGTTCCCCGTTTCGGCTTCTCCGATTCAACTGGATGTTTGATGTGCGAAGATGGGGCAACGATGCTGAAGGGATGCGGCGGCAGGCCCGTCGCGGGAAGGGCGGTGCTCTATGTCCAATCGATTCAAACCAGGCGTGTTCACGCGCGCGGCTCTGGCCGGCGTGCTTGCGGCGGGGCTTATTCCCTGCGCAGCGTTTGCCGCGGGCGGCGGCGCGGGGGCGGAGACGGACGGCTCGGATTCGTCGTCTTTTTTCACGCAGGTAGCTGAAAACCAAAGCAGGATGTTCGAGGAGTTTGCGGAAAGCGGCGATGCCAGCGCCCTGTACTCCACCGAAGGCCTTGGCGACGGTCTTGACTCGTCGCTGTCGTCGGTGTTTCTGCCCGAGAAGCTCGACCTGCGCGACTTCGGCGTCGTCACGCCTGTCAAATCCCAAGATCCTTGGGGAACCTGCTGGGGCTTCGCCGCTACTGCAGCCGCCGAGACGTCCATCCTCTCGGAGCTCGGCATGACCTATGCCGAGACCGGCCTCGACCTTTCCGAGCTGCAGCTGGCATGGTTCTCGGTCACTCCGCTGCCCGAAGATTCCGGCGCCCAGGCGGGAGAGGGCAACATGTCGCTTCTGGAGGGCAGCAACCGTCTGAATACGGGAGGGTCGGTGATGCTCGCCACGGCTGCGTACGGTTCGGGCATAGGGCCGGTGACGGAAGAGGTGGTTCCCTACCGTAACAAGGAGGGGAAGGCTGAAACCTATAGGGACTGGCTCACGCCAGAGGAGATCGAGACCAGAAAGCAGCAGGATCCGAATTTCGATCCCGATATGAAACTGTGCTGGTCCGCTGACGGGGACTGGTCGGTCGACGAGCAGTATCGCTTCGGCACTACCTTCGAGCTCGAGAACTCCAACAGGCTGCCATCGCCTGCAACCTGGACGTACGACAGCGCGGGCAAGGCGACCTACCAGTACAACGAAGCCGGCACGACTGCGATCAAGTCCGAGCTTTTGAAGGGTCGGGCCGTCGACATAGGATTCACGGCCGATACGGCTATGCCTGACAGCGCGGGGGACGGGAAATACATCAATCCATCAACCTGGGCGCACTACACCTATGAGAAGACCAGAGCGAATCATGCCGTCACCATCGTCGGCTGGGACGACACCTACTCGAAGGAGAACTTCCTCGAAGGCCATCAGCCCGAATACGACGGCGCATGGATCGTGAAGAACAGCTGGGGGTCATCTTCTGAGGAGTTCCCGAACTGGTGCCCCGAGGGTTGGGGTGTCGACGGCGAGGGCTACTTCTATATCTCCTATTACGACCAATCGGTCGAGATGCCCGAGACGCTCGATTTCGACGTCGAATCCTCCTCGCGCGACGAGGGTTATTTCATCATCGATTCCCATTCCTATCTTCCGCCCAAAATTATCGATAATGAACTTTCCGATGACGAGATGCGGATGGCGAACATCTTCGCGGCGGAAGAGGATCAGACCGTGCGCGCCCTGACAACGCAAACAGGCTCCGCGAACACGTCGGTTGAGGCGCGGGTGTACCTGCTCAACGACGGTGCGACAACTCCGACCGACGGCAAGCTGGTCGCCTGCGCCTCGCAGGCGTTCGAGTACGCCGGCTTCCACCGAATCGACCTTACCAGCGGCGTGGCCGTGAAGGCGGGCCAGCGTTATTCGGTCGTGATGACGCAACGCACCTCGTCGGGGCGGTATCAGGCCGTGATCAGCGAGGGTTTCACCAAGGAAGGGATTGATTATTACAAAGAAACCCTCAACTCTTACATTTCGACCTGCTCCAACGGCGTCGTCAATCGCGGGGAGAGCATGCTGTACAGCGACGGTGAGTGGGTCGACTGGGTCGATGGGGTGCAGCGCCTCAAGGACGAACTCGCCGATCTTGTGATCGAGAAGTATGGGGATTCCGACAAATACGATCTGAGTAACTTATACACCTTCGACAACTTCATGATCAAAGCCTATGCCGACGCCTATACCGCGCCGGTGTTCTCCGACGTAGCCGAGAGCGACTGGTTCTCCGGCGCGGTTTCCAAGGTGGCTGATGCGGGCCTGATGAGCGGGTACGCCGGTACCGACGAGTTCGGCGTGGGGCACGCGCTCACGCGCGCCGAGCTGGCGACCATTCTGTGGCGCGATGCGGACCCGGCGGACTCGGAAGCCTATGACGGTACCGCCGAGAACGCCACCGGCATGGCCGACGTGGCCGCGAACGCCTTCTACACCGCGGCGGCCAACTGGGCGGTTGCCAACGGGGTGGTCGACGGCGTCGAGGCCGCGGACGGCTCGCGCGCCTTCGAGCCCGACCGTGCCGTGACCTTCGAGGAGGCCGTGGCGATGATCGCCAAGTACGCCAAGGCCGCAGACGGCGATGCCGCCACGCTTGACGGGTTCGCCGACGGCGCGTCGGTGTCCGACTGGGCCCGCGGGACGATGACCTGGGCTGTCGAGTCCGGCCTGGTCAACGGCGAGCCAACCGATGAGGGCACCATGCTCCGTCCGGTCTCCGACATCATGCGCGAGCGCGCCGCCGGCGTGCTGTCCAACGCGATCGACCTGAAGATCGTTGGCTAGCCACAAAAAGGAGGGGGTGAAAATGGAAAGAGAATCGATATCAAGCGACGCGCAGGGCGAGGGAACCCTGGAAGAGGAGGCGCTTGCCCTCACGCGGGAGTTCGTGCGTCGCTTCTGGGACGGCGATGTCGATTGGTGCTCCAGCGTCGTCGCCC
>CAVHFC010000161.1:0-3001 GCA_963635025.1 Eubacterium sp. CAG:786 | reverse complement strand
CGGTCAAGCCATGGCAAGTTTTTCGAGTTCCCGAACCTCTGTGCAGCGAAAACGGCCTCTGATGGCGAAAAATCGAAGCTCCTGTAGCAGCGTACGCGTTTTGCGCTGCAGGAGCTTCGATAACTTGTCACAAAAAGCCGTTTGGCCTGCACGAAGATACAGGAACGCCGATTATTTGCCAAACGGGACGCTCCGGCCTGCACGACGCTACAGAAAGTCCGGAAACTCGCCAACGCCGCCCAAGCCAGACGGGGCACCTAAGCCTAAGCCCAAGTCCTATCGCTCGCCCGTCAGCTGGTCGTGGACGATCTCGTAGGTGTCGCGCGCGATCATATACTCCTCGTTCGTGGGGATGATGATGATCTGCACCGCGGAATCGTCGGTGGAGATGATGCGCTCGAACCCGCGCTGGCGGTTCTTCTCCTCGTCCAGCACGATGCCGAGCGGCTGGAGGCCCGTGAAGATCATGCGGCGCATCTTCTCGCAGTTTTCACCCACGCCCGCCGTCAGCACGATGGCGTCCACGCCGCCCATAACGGCGATGTACTGCCCGATGTACTTCTTCACAGAATTCGAGAACATGTCGTAAGCCAGCATCGCGCGCTCATCGCCCGCCTCGGAAGCGGCGCGCACGCTGCGCAGGTCGTTGGAGACGCCGGAGATGCCCAGCAGGCCCGACTGCTTGTTCATCAGGTTGTTCATCTCGGCGGCGTTGAGATTTTCGTGTTCCATCACGAACGGGACGATGGCCGGGTCGATCGAACCGCAGCGCGTGCCCATCATCAAGCCGTCGAGCGGCGTGAGTCCCATCGAAGTGTCCACCGCCACGCCATGGTCGATGGCGCTTGCCGAGCAGCCGTTGCCCAAATGCAGCGTGATCAGCTTCAAATCCTCGATCGGTTCGTCAAGGACCGCGGCCGCGCGCTCGGAAATGTAGCGATGCGAGGTGCCGTGCGCGCCGTATTTGCGGATGGCGTACTTCTCGAACAGCTCATAAGGCAGCGGATACATGTAGGCCTTCGGCGGAAGCGTCTGGAAGAACGACGTGTCGAACACGGCCACCATCGGAACGTTCGGCATATGCTTCTGACAAGCACGAATGCCCATGAGCGCGGCGCCGTTATGAAGCGGAGCAAGCTCCGCCAACTCGTCGATCTTCGCAATGACGTCGTCGTCGATCAAAACCGAGCGGTCGAAGTACTTGCCGCCCTGCACGATGCGATGCCCCACGGCATCGATTTCCGCCAGCGACGACACGGCCTTGTCCGGACCGGAAACAAGCGACTCCAGCACCAGCGCCATCGCATCATCGTGGTCGGCCATCATCGCGTCGATGACCACTTCGTTGTCATCAAGACCGTGCTTATGGAACGCCTCGGCGCTACCGACGCGCTCGCAGATGCCCTTGGCCATAAGATGGTGCGTTTCAACGTTGATGAGCTGATACTTCAGCGACGAAGAACCCGCATTGATAACCAGTACGTTCAACAGCCGCCTCCTTTGAAGAAGAAATCCCTATCGCTTGACTATTCTAACCGGTCAGCTGCCTTGATGTGTCCAAGCAAGGCCGGCTATCGGCAAGCGGCGAAATTACGAAAGCGTGCTGTCGCGTTGCTCGTCGTCGACCTCGCCGGAAAGCTGACCCATCAGCACGTCGCGCGTCTGCACCGCGTCGTCGATCTTCGCGCGCAGGCCGCGGATAAGCTCCACCCCGCGCATGTACTGCGTCAGGGAATCCTCCAGCTCAAGGGTGTTGCTCTCCATCTTCGCCACAATGGCCTCGAGCTCGGCGGCTCCTTCGCGAAACGTCAGCTCCTCGACGGGCTTTGCTTTCAGCGTATCACTCATCTGGCATCTTCCTTCCAGTTGACAACATCGGTTCGAACCTTGCGCGCGCCTTGTACGGTGCAGCCGATCACGCCGTCGGACACCATCACCTCAAGAGCATCCCCTGCCCCAACAGCGCCAATCTCGCTCACCACACGTCCCTCGCCGTCTCGGGCGACCGCGTAGCCGCGCGCAACGACGGCAAGCGGGGAAAGCGCATCGAGGGTTTTGGCAAGCACGGAAAGCTCGTTGGAGAATCGATCGGTCATGCGCGAAGCGGCCACGCCCAAACGTTGCTCGGCGGCAGAAAGGCGCGCGCGATCGGCCGCGCCGGCGACCTCAAGGGCACGGGCGAACCGAAGCTCCAGGCTATCGAGCGCGGTACGCCTGCGATCGATAGAGGCGGGGAACGCGCGCTCCAGGCGATCGGCGGCGATGTCGATTTGCTGAGCAGGACCGGCAAGCAGGGCGCTCGGGTCGGTGAGCACGGGACGCGAGGCAAGGTGGTCGACCCGCATGCGGCAGCGCTCGATCTGCCTGCCAAGCGAGGCGTTCAGCGCATCAAGGCGAGCATCGAACAGCGCATCAAGGCTCTCGCGCGAGGGGCTGACCTTTTCCGCGGCGGCAGTGGGGGTTGACGCACGCACGTCGGCAACCATGTCGGCGATGGACGTGTCCGGCTCATGCCCGATGCCGGTGACCACCGGGACGGGGCATTTCGCGATCATGCGCGCCAGAAACTCGTCGTTGAAGGGCATCAGGTCCTCGTAGGACCCGCCGCCGCGCACCACCAGCACCACTTCGGCGCCGGCATGCACCACCGCACGCATGCCCTCGACGATGCCCGCCGGAGCATTTGCCCCTTCGACGGCCACGCCCGCAAACAGCACGTGCGCCACAGGAAAACGCCGGCGCAAGGTGCGCAAAACGTCATGAACGGCGTCTCCGCGCGGAGACGTAACCAGGCCTATCTTCTCGGGGAATGCCGGAAGAGGCTGCTTGCGGGCCGCGTCCATCAGACCTTCGGCCTGCAATTTGCGCGCAAGGTTCGCCACCTGCAGGCGCAAGTTGCCCTCGCCGGCCACCGAGACGCTGAACACGTCGAAGTTCATGCGCCCCTTCGCCGCATACAGCGTGAAGCGCCCGGTCAGCTCCACCAGCTGGCCCACGCTCA
>CAVHFC010000160.1:0-3019 GCA_963635025.1 Eubacterium sp. CAG:786 | reverse complement strand
GTCTCGCGCGGGGGAACGGGCCGATTTGTGTCGCTTTTTCCGAATCGAGGGGCAATCGAAACCACCTGAAGCATCGTTCGTTACATCGGTTGCTTCGGACATTACTTCTATCGCCCTCCATACAAGCCGGAGGGTTCATTTTGAGGTCTTCGCAACCCCTCGATTCGGATTTTTTGACAACTTTCGACCCATCGCCCTGCTACGGCACCAGCTGCTCGGAATCCCGAAAAGCCTGTGAAACCCTAACCACCTTACGTAAAAGAGCAGACACACGGTCCGCGAAGCCGGCTCAACAAGGACTGCAAACACCTGATTGGGCGTATTCCATTATCGTGCGCGCGGTGTTTCGACTCACCTTCGACACGTCTCCCCTGTTCAAGTACGCGTACACATTGCCTCGGTTCAGCTGAAGTTCCCGGCAAAGAGAGTAAATCGTCATACTCGTCCGCGAGAGAGCCTCAAGTGTTTTTGTCCTCATCAGGGAGATGATGCGTCTGTCAACAACTATTGCCTGTTTTTTCGCCTGATAGGCAAGCCAGACCTTCGCGAATCGATCGGGAGCCTGACCAGAGCGCAGATAGTGCTCGACCGAGGGGAAGAGCGCAACATCGGCAACAAACCTCTCGCACAGATCGCTCATCCACATCCCGCGCGCAAGCGTTGCGGCGTACGCTGCTTTACCCTGAACTGCCGCAAACACCATGACGGCTTCCGCTGCTGCAGGGCAGGAGCCACCGACCGCTGCGATGAGTTTGCGCAAGCTGTCCGTTTCAAGGCCGGTGAGCTCCCTGCAATAACCGCGCAAAAATCCTTTGAAGGTAAGGTTCATTCCGGCTTGCACCTTTCCTTAAACCGCTCGAAAGCATCCAAAATTAGTATTATTGTAGTTGCATAATGCCATACAGCGGTAGAAGAGCCCATGGCGGAATGGTCCTTGAGAATAGCGCCCATACCTCGAAGCGCAGGTATCTTCGACTAGGATGAAACCCTTACCGGGGATCCGCAAGCGCGGGCGAGACGCTACTTGCCCGCAAGTGTGGCGCGGTGGCGGATGCATTCTGCTGCTATGCTTATGGCTATCTCTTCTGGGGTTTCGGCTTTGATGTCCAGGCCGATGGGCATATGCACGCCATCGATCACCGCTTCAGGAATCCCTGAGGCTCGTAGGTGCTCGCGCACGCCGGCGATCTTGCGGCGCGAGCCGATGCATCCCGCATAGGCCAGCGGGCAGCGAAGCGCCTGTTCGAGCACGGCGCCGTCGAAGCGGTGGGTGTGCGTCATGATCAGCACGTAGTCGCGCGCGTCGAGCGCAAGGGACGCGGCGATGTTCTCGTAGTCGCCCACGATGATCTCGCGCGCGGCGGGAACTCGCTGCGTTAAGGCGAACTCGGGGCGGCATTCGAACAGCGTGCAGGAGAAGCCCACGCGCGAAAGCGCCTCGATCGTCGCCACGCCCACATGACCGCCGCCGAACACGACGGCACGAGGCCGGACGGCAACAGGCATCGCGAAAATATCGCCTATGATGGCTCCTTGGCCAAGGCCGGATGTCCGAGCGTCACCCAGGTTAGCATCCGGCGCGGGCGCCAGGCATTCGGCGCAGGCATCCCGCACGTCGTGCGAGCCGGCGATGACGGCTCCGCGCTCGTCGATCAAAGCGATCCCACATCCGAGCGAGACAGCACCGTCAGCGCAGGTCAAAAGCAAATACGACGAAATACGGTCATCGATGCAGCGCCGCAGCTCCCCGGCAAGCTGTCCCCACTGCGCCTCACGCGCACTCACCGGCGTATACAGCAAAACCGCAGCGCCGCCGCACGCCATGCCGAGATTCTTCTTGAGCGCCAGGTTCTCCACCCGGCACGCGCCTTCGCCGACCATCGCGCGCGCCGTCTCAAGCGCATGCCCCTCGATGGCCCCACCGCCGACGGTTCCGCAAATCAAGCCCGCAGCGGAAACAAGCATCTGCGATCCGACGTGACGAGGGGCCGACCCGCTGTTTCCCACGATGGTGACCAGGACGGCATCGCAGCCCGCCGCCGCGACGTGCAGCAAACTTTCGGCGATATCGCGCATCAGCGCTCCCCCGCCTTCGTTGAACCTGCCAGCGCGCCGCTCAGGCACAGGATGGCCTCGAGGACGCCGCCCGCCACGGCCAGACCCTTGTCCGACACCAGGTTGCAGTACGAAACGTCGCCGCGCGCGTCGACGTCGCCGCACTTCAGGCCGCGCGTCACATGCACCCCGTCGGCGACAAGCCCGCGCAGCACGCCGGAAATCATGGCGACGACCTCGCCTTCGCCCGAATAGGCCACCACCTGACCGGCCTCGACGCGATCACCGATAGCCGCAAGGCCGCGGAAGGGACCGTCAGCCGAGGCGCGCAGCACCCGTTCGCCGGCGAAACCGCCCACCAGCCCCGGAATCGCGGTGTTGGGAAGCGCCGAGCCGGTGTAGTAGGCGCGTCCGAGCGTGTGCCCGCGCATGGTCTCCACCACCGCATGGCAATCGACGCCCACGGTGAACCCCGGCCCCACGCCAACAACGACGGGCGCCATGTCCATAGTCGTCCCCAAGTTGCGCTTGGCCAGGATGGCGTCGACCACCACGTCGGGGCGCACCTCGACGCAACGGCATTCGGGGTCTATCAACACGGGAATAGCGTTGGTTTCCGCAAGGATGCAAAGGGCCTCGCGCGCATCCTGCACCAGAACCGCTTCCACACCTTCCACCTGGGTTTTTCCCAGACGAACAGCCTCGCTGAACGCCACCGTGCGGCGCACCGTGAGCGGATGAGCTATCTCGGTCATGATCACGGAAATGCCGGATCGCACGAGGCGCAGCGCGATGGCGCTGGCGAGGTCGCCTGCACCGCGGATTATCGCAAGCATCGAAACCCCCCTTCCTGCAGGCCGCCCGCAACCACCGGCGTTGCCGACAGATCCGCGATGCGCTTCGCCGCCCGCCAGTCGGCCTCGGTGTGCACCTTGTTGATCAGCAGCACGTCGTGAAGGCCTTC
>CAVHFC010000159.1:0-3019 GCA_963635025.1 Eubacterium sp. CAG:786 | reverse complement strand
GAAGGCCTTCACGACGTGCTGCTGATCAACAAGGTGCACACCGAGGCCGACTGGCTGGCGGCAAAACGCATCGCGGAACTGTCGGCAACGCCGGTGGTTGCGGGCAGCCTTCAGGAAGGGGAGTTTCGATGCTTGCGATAATCCGCGGTGCAGGCGATCTCGCCAGCGCCATCGCGCTGCGCCTTGTACGATCCGGCATTTCCGTGATCATGACCGAGATAGCCCATCCGCTCACGGTGCGTCGCACGGTGGCGTTCAGCGAGGCCGTTCGCCTGGGGAAAACCCAGGTGGAGGGCGTGGAGGCGGTTTTGGTGCAGGATGGGCGCGAGGCCCTTCGCGTCCTTGCGGAAACCAGAGCCATTCCCGTGCTGGTGGACCCCGAATGCCGCTGCATCGAGATGCGCCCTGACGTGGTGGTCGATGCCATCCTGGCCAAGCGCAACTTGGGGACGACCATGGACATGGCGCCCGTCGTCGTTGGCGTGGGACCGGGGTTCACCGTGGGCATCGATTGCCATGCGGTGGTGGAGACCATGCGTGGGCACACGCTCGGGCGCGCCTACTACACCGGCTCGGCGCTTCCCAACACCGCGATCCCGGGGCTCGTGGGCGGTTTCGCCGGCGAACGCGTGCTGCGCGCCTCGGCCGACGGCCCCTTCCGCGGCCTTGCGGCCATCGGTGATCGCGTCGAGGCCGGTCAGGTGGTTGCTCATTCGGGCGAAGGCGAGGTTGTGGCCATGATTTCCGGCGTGCTGCGCGGGCTTGTCGCCGATGGGGTTTACGTGACGCGTGGCCTGAAGTGCGGCGACGTCGACGCGCGCGGTGACGTTTCGTATTGCAACCTGGTGTCGGACAAGGGCCTGGCCGTGGCGGGCGGCGTCCTCGAGGCCATCCTGTGCCTGAGCGGCGCTCTGGCAGGTTCAACGAAGGCGGGGGAGCGCTGATGCGCGATATCGCCGAAAGTTTGCTGCATGTTGCGGCGGCGGGCTGCGATGCCGTCCTGGTCACCATCGTGGGCAACGCTGGGTCGGCGCCGCGCCACGTCGGGTCGCAGATGCTGGTTTCTTCTGCGGGTTTGATCTGCGGAACCGTTGGCGGCGGCGCCATCGAGGGGCATGCGCTCGCAACGGCGCGCGCAATGGTTGGCGAAGGCGCGTGCCGGGTGGAGAACCTGGCACTCAAGAAGAACCTCGGCATGGCGTGCGGCGGCGCTGCGGTTTTACTGTACACGCCGGTGGCCGCGCGCGAGGCACAGTGGGGCCACGTTGCCGGGGAGCTGCGGCGCTGCATCGATGACCGTATTTCGTCGTATTTGCTTTTGACCTGCGCCGACGGCGCTGTCTCGCCCGGATGCGGAATTGCTTTGATCGACGAGCGCGGAGCCGTCATCGCCGGCTCGCACGACGTGCGGGACGCATGTGCCGAATGCCTGGTGCCCGCAATGGGCGCTGACCGAAGTGATTACCGGGAATCCGGCCTGGGGCAAGGCGCCATCATCGGCGACGTGTTCGCCATGCCCGTCGCCGTCCGGCCTCGCGCCGTCGTGTTCGGCGGCGGTCATGTGGGCGTGGCGACGATCGAGGCGCTTTCGCGCGTGGGCTTCTCCTGCACGCTGTTCGAATGCCGCCCCGAGTTCGCCTTAACGCAGCGAGTTCCCGCCGCGCGCGAGATCATCGTGGGCGACTACGAGAACATCGCCGCGTCCCTTGCGCTCGACGCGCGCGACTACGTGCTGATCATGACGCACACCCACCGCTTCGACGGCGCCGTGCTCGAACAGGCGCTTCGCTGCCCGCTGGCCTATGCGGGATGCATCGGCTCGCGCCGCAAGATCGCCGGCGTGCGCGAGCACCTACGAGCCTCAGGGATTCCTGAAGCGGTGATCGATGGCGTGCATATGCCCATCGGCCTGGACATCAAAGCCGAAACCCCAGAAGAGATAGCCATAAGCATAGCAGCAGAATGCATCCGCCACCGCGCCACACTTGCGGGCAAGTAGCGTCTCGCCCGCGCTTGCGGATCCCCGGTAAGGGTTTCATCCTAGTCGAAGATACCTGCGCTTCGAGGTATGGGCGCTATTCTCAAGGACCATTCCGCCATGGGCTCTTCTACCGCTGTATGGCATTATGCAACTACAATAATACTAATTTTGGATGCTTTCGAGCGGTTTAAGGAAAGGTGCAAGCCGGAATGAACCTTACCTTTAAAGGATTTTTGCGCGGTTATTGCAGAGAGCTCACCGGCCTTGAAACGGACAGCTTGCGCAAGCTTATCGCAGCAGCCGGCGGCTCCTGCCCTGCAGCAGCGGAAGCCGTCATGGTGTTTGCGGCGGTCCAGGGAAAAGCGACGTATGCCGCAACGCTTGCGCGCGGGACGTGGATGAGCGATCTGTACGAGAGGTTTGCTACCGATGTCTCGCTCTTCCCCTCGGTCGAGCATTATCTGCGCTCTGATCAGGTTCTCGATCGATTCGCGAAGGTCTGGCTTGCCTATCAGGCGAGAAAGCAGGCGATAGTTGTCGACAGGCGAACCATTTCCCTGATGAGGGCGAAGACGCTTGAGGCTCTCTCGCAGACGAACGCGACGATTTACTCCCTTTGTCGGGACCTTCAGCTGAATCGGGGCAATGTGTACGCTTACTTGAACAGGGGAGACGTATCGAAAGTGAGCCGAAACACCGCGCGCACTATAATGGAATACGCTCAATCAGGCGTTTGCAAGCCTTGTTGAGCCGGCTTCGCGGACCGCGTGTCTGCTCTTTTGCGTAAGGTGGTTAGGGTTTCGCAGGCTTTTCGAGATTCCGAGCAGCTGGTGCCGCAGCAGGGCAATGGGTCGAAAGTTGTCAAAAAATCCGAATCGAGGGGTTGCGGAGACCTCAAAATGAGCCCTTCGGCTTGTATGGAGGGCGATAGAAGTAAAGTCCGAAGCAACCGATGTAACGAACGATGCTTCAGGTGGTTTCACTTGCCCCTCGATTCGGAAAAAGCGACACAAATCGGCCCGTTCCCCCGCGCGAGAC
>CAVHFC010000158.1:0-3084 GCA_963635025.1 Eubacterium sp. CAG:786 | reverse complement strand
ATGCTGCGCGAGTCGTGCCTCGCGCCCACGAAAAACCAGGTACGATTGGGAAATCCTGGCTGACGCCCGCCGAGACCAATCCTGTTGCGGTGTATAAGCAACAACGCCGTAAACGGCGCTGTCGACGGCACCCGCAGGCATCGACGGTCACGCTGTCGCCTCGCAAAGGCACGACGGCTTCCTTCGCATTCCGTAAGGACATTGACGCCTGCGACGACGCCTTGCAACGGTCTGGTTCTGTGCTATTATCGAACAGCTGTTCGTAAATAGACGGCAAGCAGGCCAACGACGATGCGACGGAGAGGGGGGCGGCCAAACGTGAGCAAGACAGGAGACAGCGCAAGTCGCTGCGTGATGTGCATCGACCTCAAGTCGTTTTACGCCAGCGTCGAATGTGCCGATCGCGGGCTCGACCCCTTCAAGGATAACCTCGTCGTCGCCGACCCCGACCGTTCGGCGAACACCATCTGCCTTGCCATCACGCCGGCCATGAAGGCGCTCGGCGTGAAGAACCGCTGCCGCGTGCGCGACATCCCTGCCGGCATCCAGTACACCGTGGCGGTGCCGCGCATGCGCCGCTACATGGAGGCGTCGGGGCAGATCGTCGCCGCCTACCTTGAGCTGGTCAGCGCCCAGGACGTGCACGTCTACTCCATCGACGAGTGCTTCATCGAGGCCGGACCCTACCTGCGCCTGTACGGCATCGATGCGCGCACGCTTGCCCGCCGCCTCATGGAAAAGGCCCGCGAGGCCGCCGGCGTCGCCGCCACGGCCGGCATCGGCGAGAACATGTTCCAGGCCAAGCTCGCCCTGGACATACTCGCCAAACACGCCCCCGATGGCATCGGGCAGCTCGACGGCGAGTCGTTCCGGCGCGACATGTGGTTCCACCGCCCGCTCACCGACGTGTGGGGCATTGGCCCCGGCACCGCCCGGCGCTTGGAGAAATTCGGCGTCTACGACCTGGCCGGCATCTGCTCGGTGAGCCCCAAGGTCTTGCGCCGCGAGTTCGGCAAGAACGCCGAGTACCTCATCGATCACGCCTGGGGCCTGGAGGCGTGCACGGTCGCACAGGCGCGCGCGTACCGTCCGCGCGGGCACTCCAAGACCAACGGCCAGGTGCTCATGCGCGACTACGGCGCCGCCGAGGCGGAGACGCTGCTGCGCGAGATGGTGCTTGCAAGCGCGCTCGAGTGCGTGAGCGAGGGGCTCTGCGCCGCCACGGCGGGCGTGTTCGCGGTCTATTCCGCCAGCAATTTCGCGCATCAGTCCTGGGAGGACATGGGCCCTCGCGCCGCGGCCGCCGGTTCGGGCGGCACAGCCAAGCTCACCAAGCCGACCAGCGACCCGCACATACTCACCGAGGCGGTTCTTGCCATCTATCGCGAAAAGGTGGAGCCGGAAGCGAAGATCAGGCGCGTGACCGTGGTTCTCGGCGGTCTGGTGCCCGCGTTCGAGGTTCAGCCGACGCTGTTCGACGACGATGCGGCCGAGGGCAAGCGCGCCGCCATCGCGCAGGCCATGGCCGACGTGCGGCGGCGCTTCGGCGCCAACGCTGTGCTCAAAGCCACTAGCTTGAAAGAGGAGGCGAACGCCATGGAGCGCAACAACCAGGTAGGCGGCCACCGTGCTTGATCTGAACGAGGCGCGCGCGAAGGCGGGCATCCCCGACGTCGGCATATGGCCCGATCTCGCGCCTGACGAGCGGCAATATCGCCAGCAGGTGCTCGACAAGATAGCGCGCCGCGTGGCCGCGGACGGCGTGCGGCACTCGGCGCCCTCACCGGATCGTGGCAGCCAGTTCATGCCCTTCGCCGCCCTCAAAGGCTACGAAGACGTCATCGCCAACGCAGAAGCGCGCGCCGAAGCTTGATTCCAGGCAGCGACCGTTGCGGTGGCCTCCTTTTCCGCAAGAGTGACCGGCCCCATGGTATTCGAAGCGGCATGAGCCCATCCGCGGTGTTCGACCTCGTTGGGCTCTTCTCGGCATCCGTCGTCCAACTTTTCGGCGTTTTGACGATTTTTCGGCATCTTGGGGAGAAATTGGATGATTTGACGGCAGAAGTCCGAGTTGTTGGATGCGAGCTTCACAGCGGTAGCGGCGATACGGCCAACCCTGTGATACAGTTTGCGTTTCCGCAGGTCAGAGACGTCTGTTGATCGGCGAGGTTTTCCCGGAACGGGAGTGGCGCGCGCGGAACGCCTGACGGCATCCAATATTTCGCCTTTCTGCCGAAAATACGTCATCTTGGGGAGAAATTGGATGATTCGGGTCTGATCGGTCCCCGAAGATGATGATCTTCCCGAAGTGGGCCTCCATCTATTCCTTTTGCCTATGGTTATCGCTAGCAACGCGGTAGTTTTGTATCCGTGCGTCTTCTGGCATCCTTTCCTTATTACCCGGACTACGAAAGGATGCCTCATGGCCATCACCAACCCTCCCTATGCATACGACATCGTCGGCAGCTTCCTGCGCCCCGAGTCGCTCAAGCAGGCGCGCGCCGACTTCGCCGCCGGCTCCATCACGCGCGATGAGCTGACCGCTGCCGAGGATGCCGCCATCGCCGATTTGGTCGCGAAGGAAAAGCAGGCCGGCCTGAAAGCCGTCACCGACGGCGAGTTTTGCCGCGCCATGTGGCACCTCGACTTCCTGGAAGGCCTCGAAAACGTCGAGCATATCGACGCCGAAACCTGGTCGGTCGAGTTCAAGGGCCCCAAGCCCAAGGGCGCGCAGCTGGTCTTCCGCGGCAAGATCGGCTTCGGCGACCACCCGTTCCTGGCGCACTTCGACAAGCTCAAAGAGGTCGCCGGCGACTACCCGACCAAGCTGACCATCCCCGCGCCCTCCATGCTGCACCTCATCCCCTGCGTGCGCGGCGCGGCCGTCTATCAGCCCATCGAGCGCTACGCCGATGAGCAGGTGCTTTTCGATGACATCGTGGAGGCCTACCGCGACGCTGTGCAGGCCTTCTACGACCACGGCTGCCGTTACCTGCAGTTCGACGACACCAGCTGGGGAGAGTTCTGCGACCCGGCCAAGCGCGCCGCGTACGCCGAGGCGGGCATCGACGTCGACGAGGTCGG
>CAVHFC010000157.1:0-3094 GCA_963635025.1 Eubacterium sp. CAG:786 | reverse complement strand
AGATCATCCAGGCGCTCCTGGAAGCCGGCTTCGAAACGCAGCTGGTGCAGGCGGTCTTGTAGAGGCGCGACGCGCTCCTTGGGGCGACGTACCCTTGGCGCGGGGCACTACGGCATCGCGGCGCCCCTGCGCAGCAAGAGCACTGCTGCGCAGGGGCGCTTTTTCCCATACGAGTTCACCATTTGTAACAATTTTGCGAACGCGGGTTGCCTGTGTGTTGACTAAGGCTTACTTATGCCTACTATGTTAGCCGACGATTACCTTTTGGGGTCACCTGGAATGATCGGGCGGCCTCGCAATCAAAGGCGGGAGCGCACATGGAGCAGCAGGCATGCCGTATCGGGCTGGAGCGGAAGTTGGTGCATCATTGCACGCCCACGTTGGCGGCTTTGAAGCCTGCGAGCCTGTTCACCTGCCGAAACGACGCCGCATGCGGCGTGCGCGCGGCCGGGCCGAGCGCTCCGCGATCTTCCGAGGAATTCGAGGCCGCGTTCGCCGGCGAACTTTCCGCTTGCCGGGACAAGCTGGCCCCGCGCGGCGTGCGCATCGAGGTGCTGGCGCGGCGCAAGTCGGGGATCCTGCTGTACGTGTATCGCCCTGGCTTGCTGCGAGCCCATCTGGCGCAAAAGCGCGTGGCGAATTATCTGCGCAATGAGGGGTACGATCCCGCCGATCTGAGTGCCTGCATCACCAAGCTGCACAAGCGAATCTGCGGCACCGATCTGGCCTCCAAGCTTTCGGGCGAGTGCGCCTTCCCGCACGAAATCGGCTTCTTCCTGGGCTATCCCTTCGACGACGTGGTCGGCTTCATCGAGAACAAGGGTCAGAACTGCCTGTGCGTGGGCTGCTGGAAGGTTTACAGCAGGAAGCGCGACGCCGAGGAGTGCTTCTGCCGCTACAAGCTGCGCACGGCTGCATACGAGGATCTTTACGACGGCGGGGTGTCAATCGAATGCTTGGCGACCGTCGACGAGGCGCGGGCACGACGGGAGGCGTTGGTGCGCGCGGTGTAGGGCGCTGCGCCCAACGAGGGGCACGCCCCCCGCGCGGCGATTTGGCGGCCTGGCCCGTCGGCCTGCCGGCCTGCAGGCTCAGCGACTCGGCCAAGCCTGCCGGTCCGTTCGTCGCCGTTCGGCGTTCCCCTCGTTCGGCACAGACCGAAAAGCAAACCAGACATCAACGAAGAGGAGCACATCATGAGCAAAGCAGCGATCATCTACTGGAGCGGCACCGGCAACACCGAGGCCATGGCCGATTTGGTGGCCCAGGGCGTGCGCGCGGCCGGCGGCAGCGCCGACCTTATCCAGTGCAGCGATTTTTCCGTCGACCGCATCGCCGACTACGACACCTTCGCGTTCGGCTGCCCGGCCATGGGGGATGAGGAGCTTGAGGACACCGAATTCCTGCCGATGTACGACGAGGTGGAACCGGAGCTTTCCGGTCAGAAAGTGGTGCTGTTCGGCTCCTATGATTGGAACGATGGCGAATGGATGGAGCTGTGGGAGCAGCGTGCCGAAGAGGCCGGCCTGAACGTTGTGGACACCACCATCGCGAAGGACTATCCCGACGATGAGGCCGCTACCGAGTGCATGCGCATCGGCGCGCTGATCGCCTAGGCGGTCGGAGGTCGCCCGGGCGGGCGGCTCGATGTTCCGGCATTGTCGGCGGGCGCGCTCACGAATTTTCTCGGTAGGTCTCTTTACCGATTTTCGCTCGATTCGTCCTGAGGCGCCGGTCGCTAGTTGCCCGCCGACCGGCCAGCCAGCCAGCCAGACAGCCGGCCCCAGCCAGCCCGAGGACCCTTTCCCCTGTCGCAAGCGGGCTGTTTTTCGCCACGAATGCTTGCGAGGCCTTCCCCTTGCCGGAGATTGTGCGGCATCTTGCGCGTCGGGTGCATCTTTCCCGTACCATGGAATCAATCGAACGCGGAGCCGACCCTTCGGCGCGCGAACATACGCAACCGAACGTGAGGAGCGAAATCGCATGTGCGGAATCGTTGGTTACACGGGCACGCGCCCGGCGCAGGGCATTCTGGTCGAGGGTCTATCCCGACTTGAGTATCGCGGCTACGACAGCGCTGGCGTCGCTATCCAGCAGGCCGACAAGCTTGAAGTGGTGCATCGCAAGGGCAAGGTTTCCAGCCTGGCGCACACGCTGGGGCATTTTGATTTCGACGGAACCTGCGGCATCGGCCACACGCGTTGGGCCACGCACGGCAAACCGAGCGAGGCCAACGCGCATCCGCATACCAGCTGCAACGGACGCATCGCCGTGGTGCACAACGGCATCATCGAGAATTTCGCCGAACTGCGCGAGGAGCTGACCGCGCAGGGCCACACGTTCACGAGCGACACCGACACCGAGACCATCCCGCATCTGGTGGAGCAGGCGCTTGTCGAGGGCGCGACGAACTTGCTGGAGGCGGTGCGCGCGGCGGCAGAGCGCCTGGTGGGCGCCTACGCCATCGCGGTCGTCAGCTCCGACGAGCCCGGCACCATCGTCGCCACGCGCAAGGATTCGCCCCTCGTTATCGGCCAGGGCGAAGACGGGGCGTACGTTGCCAGCGACATCATCGCGATGATCGACGCCACGCGCGACGTGGTGGTCATGAACGACGGCGAGATGGCGAAGATGACCCCCGAGGGCGTGACCTACTACACCGCCGCCGGTCAGGAAATCGCCGAGCCGAAGATCACGCACGTCGATTGGGACTTGGACGTTGCCGAAAAGGGCGGATACCCCGACTTCATGCTCAAGGAAATCCACGAGCAGCCGCGCGTCATCCGCGATACGCTGGCTGGGCGCCTGGTGGGCGGCGCGCTCGCCATCGACGAGCTGGACCTCACCGTCGAGGAGCTCAACCTCATCGATCGCGTCTACATCATCGCCTGCGGTACCAGCTACCACGCCGGACTCATCGCAAAGAACCTGATCGAAGGTTGGGCGCGCATCCCCTGCGAGTGCGAGGTCGCCAGCGAGTTCCGCTACCGTAACCCCATTATCACGCCGACGACGCTTGTGGTCGCCGTGTCGCAGTCTGGCGAGACGGCCGACACGCTGGCCGCCATCCGCGACGCCCGCGTGAAGGGCGCGC
>CAVHFC010000156.1:0-3112 GCA_963635025.1 Eubacterium sp. CAG:786 | reverse complement strand
AGATCATCCAGGCGCTCCTGGAAGCCGGCTTCGAAACGCAGCTGGTGCAGGCGGTTTTGTAGAGGCGCGACGCGCTCCTTGGGGCGACGCGGCCAGGCACCACGGCATCGCGGCGCCCCGGCGCGGCTGTTGAACTGCTGCGGCCGGGGCTCTCCCTTCCATACGAGTTCACCATTTGTAACAATTTTGCGAATGCGGGTTGCCTGTGTGTTGACTATGGTTTACTTATGCCTACTATGTTAGCCGAAGATTACCTTTTGAGGCCACCCAGGTGACTGGGCGGCCTCGCAATCGAAGGCGGGAGCACACATGGAGCAGCAGGCATGCCGTATCGGGTTGGAACGGAAGTTGGTGCATCACTGCACGCCCACATTGGCGGCGTTGAAGCCCGCAAGTCTGTTCACCTGCCGAAATGATGCTGCCTGCGGCATTTGCGCGGTCGGGCCGGGCGCTCCGCGATCATCCGAGGAGTTCGAGGCCGCGTTCGCCGCAGAGCTTTCCGCCTGCCGCGACAAGCTGGCTTCGCGCGGCGTGCGCATCGAGGTGCTGGCGCGGCGTAAGTCGGGGATCCTACTGTACGTGTATCGTCCGGTCTTGCTGCGAGCCCACCTGGCGCAAAGGCGCGTGGCGGATTATCTGCGCAAAGAAGGGTACGATCCTGCCGACTTGAGTGCCTGCATCACCAAGCTGCACAAGCGTATCTGCGGCACCGATCTGGCTTCCAAGCTTTCGGGCGCGTGCGCCTTCCCACACGAAATCGGCTTCTTTCTGGGGTATCCCTACGACGACGTGGTCGGTTTCATCGAGAACAAGGGGCAGAACTGCCTGTGTGTGGGTTGCTGGAAGGTGTATAGCAGGAAGCGCGATGCCGAGGAGTGCTTCTGCCGCTACAAGCTGCGCACGGCGGCTTATGAGGATCTTTACGACGGCGGGGTTTCCCTCGAGTGCCTGGCAACCGTTGACGAGGCGCGGGCGCGACGGGAGGCGTTGGCGCGCGCGGTGTAGGGCGCTGTGCCCGACGAGGGGCGCGCCCCCCGCGCGGCGATTTGGCGGCCTGGCCCGTCGGCCTGCCGGCCTGCAGGCTCAGCGACTCGGCCAAGCCTGCCGGTCCGTTCGTCGCCGTTCGGCGTTCCCCTCGTTCGGCACAGACCGAAAAGCAAACCAGACATCAACGAAGAGGAGCACATCATGAGCAAAGCAGCGATCATCTACTGGAGCGGCACCGGCAACACCGAGGCCATGGCCGATTTGGTGGCCCAGGGCGTGCGCGCGGCCGGCGGCAGCGCCGACCTTATCCAGTGCAGCGATTTTTCCGTCGACCGCATCGCCGACTACGACACCTTCGCGTTCGGCTGCCCGGCCATGGGGGATGAGGAGCTTGAGGACACCGAATTCCTGCCGATGTACGACGAGGTGGAACCGGAGCTTTCCGGTCAGAAAGTGGTGCTGTTCGGCTCCTATGATTGGAACGATGGCGAATGGATGGAGCTGTGGGAGCAGCGTGCCGAAGAGGCTGGCCTGAACGTCGTGGACACCACCATCGCGAAGGACTACCCCGACGATGATGCCGCAACCGAGTGCATGCGCATCGGCGCGCTGATCGCCTAGGCGCTTGGGGGTCGCTCGGGCGGGCGGCTCGATGTTCCAGCCTTGTCGGCGGGCGTGCTCACGAATTTTCTCGGCAGGTCTCTTTACCGATTTTCGCTCGACTCGTCGTGAGGCGCCGGTCGCTAGTTGCCCGCCGAGCGGCCAACCAGCCAGCCAGCCAGACAGCCGGCCCCAGCCAGGCAGGCAGCCGGTCCCAGCTAGCCCGAGGACCCTTTCCCCTGTCGCAAGCGGGCTGTTTTTCGCCACGAATGCTTGCGAGGCCTTCCCCTTGCCGGAGATTGTGCGGCATCTTGCGCGTCGGGTGCATCTTTCCCGTACCATGGAATCAATCGAACGCGGAGCCGACCCTTCGGCGCGCGAACATACGCAACCGAACGTGAGGAGCGAAATCGCATGTGCGGAATCGTTGGTTACACGGGCACGCGCCCGGCGCAGGGCATTCTGATCGAAGGTCTTTCCCGACTTGAGTATCGCGGTTACGACAGCGCCGGCGTCGCCATCCAACAGGCTGACAAGCTTGAAGTGGTGCACCGCAAGGGCAAGGTTTCCAGCCTGGCGCACACGCTGGGGCATTTCGACTTCGACGGAACCTGCGGCATCGGCCACACGCGTTGGGCCACGCATGGCAAACCGAGCGAGGCCAACGCGCACCCGCACACCAGCTGCGACGGACGCATCGCCGTGGTGCACAACGGCATCATCGAGAACTTCGCCGAACTGCGCGAAGAACTGACCGAGCAGGGCCACACCTTCACAAGCGACACCGACACCGAAACCATCCCGCATCTGGTTGAGCAGGCATTTTCCGAGGGCGCGACGAACTTGCTGGAGGCGGTGCGCGCGGCGGCCGAGCGCCTGGTGGGCGCCTGCGCCATCGCGGTCGTCAGCTCCGACGAGCCGGGGACCATCGTCGCCACGCGCAAGGATTCGCCGCTTGTTATCGGGCAGGGCGAAGACGGGGCGTACGTTGCCAGCGATATCATCGCGATGATCGACGCCACGCGCGACGTGGTGGTCATGAACGACGGCGAAATGGCGAAGATGACCCCCGAGGGCGTGACCTACTACACCGCCGCCGGTCAGGAAATCGCCGAGCCGAAGATCACGCACGTGGACTGGGATTTGGACGTTGCCGAAAAGGGCGGCTATCCCGACTTCATGCTGAAGGAAATTCACGAGCAGCCGCGCGTCATCCGCGACACGCTGGCCGGGCGTTTGGTGGGCGGTGCGCTCGCCATCGACGAGTTGGACCTGACCGTCGAAGAGCTCAACCTCATCGATCGCGTCTACATCATCGCGTGCGGTACCAGCTACCACGCCGGACTCATCGCGAAGAACCTGATCGAAGGCTGGGCGCGCATCCCCTGCGAGTGCGAGGTCGCCAGCGAGTTCCGCTACCGCAACCCCATCATCACGCCGACGACGCTCGTGGTTGCTGTGTCGCAGTCCGGCGAGACGGCCGACACGCTGGCCGCCATCCGCGACGCCCGCGTGAAGGGCGCGC
>CAVHFC010000155.1:0-3123 GCA_963635025.1 Eubacterium sp. CAG:786 | reverse complement strand
GAGGACTGCTGGAACCTCAAGAGCGTGGACATCCCCGACTCGGTCACCACGATCGGGGCGAGCGCCTTCGAGAGCTGCGAGGCGCTCACAGAGGTCAACATCCCCGACAAGGTCACAATCATCGAAGAACGCCTTTTCAGCGGCTGCAGCTCTTTGGAGTCACTCCCTTTGCATGACGGCATCACCGCTATCGACAAAGCGGCTTTCAAGGATTGCACGTCGCTTGCCTCCATCAGCATCCCCGATTCGGTCACCCGGATTGGATCTTCAACCTTCGAGGGCTGCCAGAAGCTTGCATCGGTGAAACTGAGCGACAGCCTGACCGAGATTCCATCGTCCACTTTCAAAAGCTGCTCATCCTTGAAAACCGTCGACCGGATTCCCTCCTCGGTCACGAAGATTGGTTACAGCAGCTTCTACGACTGCGACGCCCTCGAAAGCGTCACCATTCCCGCTTCCGTGCGGACCATCGGCGAGAAGGCCTTCTACGACTGCGACGCGCTGACCTCAATCAACCTTTTCTACGGCCTGTGGAGCATCGGGGCGTACGCTTTCGCGCAATGCGACACTCTTGAAAGCGTCACCATCCCTCAAGGTACCGACAGCATTGCAAGCCACGCTTTCGCAGAAGACACGAAACTGACGTCCGTCGCCCTGCCCCGCTCCCTCACTTCTGTTTCCGACGATGCTTTCAGCTATCCCAACAAAATGACCGCTTACGGCATTTCGGGCACGTACGCTGAAACCTACGCAAACGCGCGCGGCATGCAGTTCGTCAACAGGGAAATTCACGCAACGAAGGTTACCGTCGCCCCTGCGGAGCAGAAACTTTACAACGGAAGCTCTACCATTTTGCAGCTGAGCGTGGAGCCGGCTGACTTCACCGACGAGGTGGCGTGGAAATCTTCCAATGAGGAAATTGTCGGGCTGCATGACATCGACAAGAACTACGCCCCCGGCTATGTAAGGGCGAACGGAGCTGGCGATGCCACCGTCAAGGTCTCGGTCGGCAGTCAGAATGCATCCGCAAAGATTACCGTCATTCAGCCCGTCACCAGCATATACTTGAAAAATTCGCTCGAGCTTGAAGCTCTTGAGAGCTACACGCTTTCCGCCTCCGTTTACCCGTCGAACGCCGAGGACAGCACCGTTACCTGGTCGTCGTCGGACGAAAGCGTCGCAACAGTCGACCAGCAGGGCAACGTCACCGCCAAGGCTAAAGGCGAGGCAACCATCACGGCCACGGCAAACGACGGCAACGGTGCGACGGCTAAATGCAAGGTGACCGTCGCGAACACGGCGCATATCGCCACAAGCGCGGCGGATCTTGAAAGCCCGCATCCCTATGAGTGCAACGCGTCTGATTTCTGGGTATACACCGATGAAACCGCAGGATCGCTCGATGTTGCCTTCAACAGCCAAACCAACGTCGAAGACGGATTCGACTATCTGTACCTGTACGATGCAGACGGCAACGAGGTTGGCAAATACACCGGAACCGAACTTGCTGGTAAGACCATCAACGTTCAGGGCACAACAGTCAAGATCAAGCTGGTGAGCGACAAAGCTGGCACCGAATGGGGCTTCAAGGTTGACTCCATCAAGGCAAACGCCAAGGTGACGCCCGATCCTGAGCCCACTCCGGATCCTGAACCGACGCCCAAGCCGGAGCCGACACCCGAGCCTCAACCGACGCCCGACCCCGAACCCACTCCGGCTCCCTCCGTGGACAAGAGCCAGCTGAAGGCGGCGATCGACAGCGCGAAGGCCGTCGAGCAAGGCAAGAAGACCGACGAGGCCTGGGCTGCGCTGCAGTCTGAGATATCCAGTGCGCAGGCCGTGCAGAACGCCTCCGACGCAACGCAGGAAGCCGTCAACGCGGCGGCGGCGAAGCTCAAGGCTGCAATCGACACCTTCAAGGCCAGTGCCGACAAGGTGGAGCCGACACCGGAGCCTGAGCCGACGCCCGAACCGGAGCCCACTCCCGAGCCGGAGCCTACCCCGGAACCCGAGCCCACCCCGGCTCCCTCCGTGGACAAGAGCCAGCTGAAGGCGGCGATCGACAGCGCGAAGGCCGTCGAGCAAGGCAAGAAGACCGACGAGGCCTGGGCTGCGCTGCAGTCTGAGATATCCAGTGCGCAGGCCGTGCAGAACGCCTCCGACGCAACGCAGGAAGCCGTCAACGCGGCGGCGGCGAAGCTCAAGGCCGCGGTCGACACCTTCAAGGCAAGCGCCGACAAGGTGGAGCCGACGCCGGAGCCCGCGCCCGCGCCGGCGCCCGCGCCGGTGTTCCCCGACGTCGATTACACCGAATGGTATGCAGCTGGCGTGAGCTTCTGTGCGCAAAAGGGATTGATAACCGGTTACTCCTCCAACGGCTATTTCGGTGTTGGAGACTGCTTGACGCGCGCTCAGATTGCCGCGATCCTGTGGCGCAACGCCGAGCCCGAAAATGCGGAAGCCTACGATGCCGACCAGGACAACACAACCGGCATGGCCGATGTCAATTCGCGCGAATGGTACACCGGGGCTGCCAACTGGGCGGTTGCTAACGGCGTGATCAACGGCTTCAACAACAACGACGGCACGTTCAGCTTCCAGCCGGACACCCCCGTCACGATGGAGCAGATGATCACCATTCTCGCAAACTATGCTGCCAGCACTGCTGCCGAAAACGCCGATCTGGGCGTGCTTTCCGCCTTCACCGATATGGAAAGCATTTCGGTATGGGCCTGCGGGTCGATTGCCTGGGCGAAGCAAAACGAGCTTATCAGCGGTTACGAAAACAGCGACGGAACGCGTACGTTGCGCCCCGGTGAGCAAGTTTCCCGCGAGCGCGCCGCAACCGTTCTGTCGAACGTGTTCGAAAAAGGTATTCTCAAGTAGCTGTCAAGGGAAACCCTTTATGCGGGGGCAACCATGTGTTGCCCCCCTTTTTGCCCGGAAGATAAGAGAGTGACGCGCCCTTCGGGCGCTGACCCATTGATGCGTGAGCTTTCGCTCACGCCCACGAAGATTTGGCGGTTGGATCATCCCTTCCGTTGCAAATTCGTGGGCGCGAGACATGGCTCGCGCATCATTCGAGAGCGCCGAAGGCGCGACACACATTTTCGAAACCGTAGG
>CAVHFC010000154.1:0-3153 GCA_963635025.1 Eubacterium sp. CAG:786 | reverse complement strand
GCTGGGCCTGCTCGCCGGAAACGACAAGCTCGACATCTTCGACCTCCAGCAGGAGGGCCTGCCGCTGATCCAGCTGCTCAAGAAGGCGGAGTTCTTCGTCATCTCCAACATCCGTCGCAGGTTCGTCTTCGGCGAGCCAGGGATGCAGAGACTCGAGATCCCGGAAATCCCCAGGGAAGCAGTGCGCGAGGCCATCGCCAACGCACTGTGCCACCGCGACTACGCCACAGGCACCGCCGTCGAGGTGAACGTCTACATGGACTTTGTCGAGGTGGTGAGCCCGGGCCTGTTCCCCGAGGGCGACTCACCGGAAAACCACCTGATGGGAGAAGACGGCGGCCTCAAGCAGCGCAACCCCAGCATCGCGCAGGCGCTCTTCCGCTCGGGAATGATCGAGCAGTACGGCACAGGCATCCCCCGCATCAAGCGCTACTGCGACGCCGAGGGCGTGGGGTTCAGCTACAGGCAGACCTCCAGCACCACCGTCATCCGATTCGAGCGACCGGGTGCACAGATCATGGAAGAAGCCCCCTCCGGCGCGCAAAGTGCCGGGAAGCCACAAAGGGCCGAAGGGCCATTCGACCCGGCTGAGGCAGCCGCCATTGAAATCGCTCGCAGAAACGGCAGGGTAACGAAAAGGGAACTCATGGAAGAGGCTGGCGTAGGGCGAACGAAAGCGACGGGGACCCTGATGAAGCTGGCCAAAAAGGGATCGCTCGTATGGGTCGGCAGAAGCGCAAGGGATCCCTACCAGTACTACCGCCTCCCCGATGTCGACTAGACTTAGCTGACCGCAGCTGACCGCGAGCTGACCGCAGCTGACCGCGAGCTGACCATTCTGCACGCGAGGCTATCAAGTCTCTGTCAGGTCGCCGTCGAACGGCTGAGGCAGCCGCCATTGAAATCGCTCGCAGAAACGGCAGGGTAACGAAAAGGGAACTCATGGAAGAGGCTGGCGTAGGGAAGACGAAGGCGACGGAAATCTTAAAGGTGCTCGCCGACAAAGGCGCGCTCGAATGGGTCGGAACAAGCACGAACGACCCACGCCAGTATTACCGTCCCATCGGCAGTGACTGAGCCGCTACTGCCCGCCAGTTTTCAAACCGGCGGGCAGTAGCAACGCCACAGGAAGCCGCGCCACATCTCAATGCAGTACGTTTCCGCTGGTGGATAGCTACGTTCAGCAAAGATATGATCTTTGCGCATAAATCGTGGTGGCAGCCCCGCGTAAATCACGCTGACGCGATTGCGCAAACGATCCGCCCCTCGGCAGCGTCGAGAAAGACGCATAAGCCACCATTGTGCCCCCCCGTACACAAAAAGCCCCTTGGTTTCGAGCGTTGCCTAATCTCGGCACATCTAATCCCAAGGGGACAATGTCTTTAAATTATGAATGGTCTCTGATCAACGTGAGCCTTAATCAGCCAAAGCGTACTTCTGCTTCAGACCGCTCAGCTGATCGTAGCGAAGGAGCCGATCATTTTGCAGCCGCCCAACCACGATTCCGGGCGCAACCCCCACCCTCTTAGAGAACGCGAGAACATCACTCTTTGCAAAACGCCCAGCATCTTCAAAACGCTGCATTTTATCAGGTGCAATAAGGTGGTCTCGGGCAAAATCGTCCGCCTCGCGCTCCTGCTTCTCGGTGGTGCCTTCGTTAGCAGACAAATGGCCGTAAATAATATGTCCCAATTCGTGGAACAGGCTGAACCAGAACTTATCCGCATCCTTACCGCGAACCGTCATGCCGCATACGATCTTATGCCCGTCATAGAACGAAGCCCCATGCACGCCAGTTCCGGTCAAGTGCGGCAAAAAGACAAGCGCGACCCCGCAGTCGGCGAACAGCCGAATAATTTCGGGGCAAAATTCTTCGGGGTCTCGAAGCGTCATGGATCGAACCTGCGGCAAACGGTCTTTAAGGAGGGCGATGTTGATGGGAGAGGTTTGCACATTCCTGGCTTCCAGCTTCGCCTTTTGCGACCAGGCCCACAGGGCAGCATCGGACCCCTCGCGCTTCTTTCGGTAGGCCACGCAGGGGACCAGGCCGTCCCCCACCAAACTAAGCCGAACAACCTCGAAAAAGCACCGCAGATTGGTGACCCTTTCCGCGGCTTTGGAAGCATCGGGGACCCAGCCGAGTCGAGACATTTCTTTATAAGGGAATTGCTTCGAGAAGGCTATGTCGTCATCCATCTCGTTCTCGGCATTTGCCTTGGCAAGCTGGTCGCGGTAGTTCGCCTCCAGGTTGCTCCAAAAGATCGCAGGGACGCCGAGGACAAGCTCAAGCTTGCAGGCCGTGTCGGGGGTAAGCTGAACCTCGCCGTTCACAAGCTTGCTCACATGCTTCTGAGACATGTCCATCCGAACGGCGAACTCTTTCTGAGTCATGCCTCGATCGTCAAGCTGCTCTTTTATGGTGGCCCCGGGCGGCACCGCGATATACGTTCTGCTCTCAACCATGCGTCTCATCTCTTTTCGTTTCGCCCTAGTGGTAATCAACAATCTCCTCGATCGTTGCCACTTGCACCGCATCGCCTTCCTTTGTAAAAACCATCCTCAATGGATGCACGAGGTCGACGGCATATTGACCAGCTCGGTCCCCCAGAAGGGGATGACATCTTCCGATGTGCGCAGCAACCATCAGCTCGACATTCGGCGCTGCAGATATCTCGCTTATCCTTTGAGAAATCTTCCGAGCAACCTCGTTGCCATATCTCTTTCGAGCTGCAGCGGCGTTGGTACACACCTTCTCGATTTTCTTGTTTCGGAACTCAACTTCCATCTACACCTCATTTGAGTTTACCTCTCAGGTAAACTCATTCTAAAATACGAACGACAAACAGTAAAGACGGCAAATAACGTATTCTCATCTCACAATCGCGTCAGTGGGGCCGGGAAGTCCCGGCCCCAGCTCAGTCTGCTCTAGCAAACTCCCTACAAGTCGAAGAAGTCGGCGTTCTTCGTCTTCATGCTCTCGTATCCCGGCGTGGTGATGAAGACCACGTCGTCCGGGTTGTACGCGTCGATCAGCTCCTGCATCGTCATGCTCTGGGCGTCGTTTCCGGGGTCCCTGAACACGGCGTGGCGGTAGTTCGAGGCGATGGGCTCCTTGAGCGCACGGCCCATCGAGTTGCATATGACCAGGCAGGT
>CAVHFC010000153.1:0-3212 GCA_963635025.1 Eubacterium sp. CAG:786 | reverse complement strand
GCGCCGCAGTGGTGCTGGCCAACGCGTTCAGCGCCGGCGTGTTGAAGTAGGAAGCCGCCCGGCAGGTCGCGTCGGTTCCTTCAACCATTGACGCTTCGCGTCAAAAACAGTGTCGCGCCAAGGCGCTCTCGATTAAGGTGCGAGTCATGCCTCGCACCCACGAAAATCTTGCTGCTGGGCTAGTGTTTCCAGCAAGTTCATCATGGGCGCTATGGTTCACACCCATGGGACCTTGCTGTTGGGCTTAACGTTTCCAGCCAGATTTTCGTGGGGTCGAGCGACAGCTCGACCCGCATTAGAGAGCGCCTTTAGGCGCGACGCACATTTTAAAAACGGCGCGGGGCATCGATCGCCTTCCGATCCGCTTCCTCCCCGCGCCGAAAACACTGGCGCATCCTTCGGGTGCTTCCTAGCAAGGCTTTCGCTCGCACTCACGAAAGACCCGGTTGAGGCGTTAACCTAGCAGCTGATTTTCGTAGGCGCGAGCCATGGCTCGCGCAGCTTTAGAAAGCGCCTTTAGGCGCGACACAAAATTTCAAAAACGGCGCGGGATGTCGCCCCGAACTGTTTCGCCCCGCCCCGAAAGCAAGCACCCCTCCAAGCGCATTCTCCAAGCGCGGGAAGCGCCTGCGGATTCCGGGCGTGAGCGGGGATAAAGGCCCGGAATTGCCTGGCGGCATAGTATAGTTAGCACAAGGACGCTTCGACGAAGGAGAGAGACCATGAAGCAAGGCAACGCGAACCACTCGGCACAGCCCCGGCACACCCGGCCGCTCATCAGGCGCGGCGCCAAGACGGTGTTCTCCGTCACCCTGGCGGCGGCGCTTTCGTGCATGACGCCTCTGTCGGCCCTCGCTTCCGACGAGGAAGTGACCGCAAGCTGGGAAGACGCCGCAGCGCAGCTCGACGACGGGAGCCATCAGCCCTACTCGTTCGCCACGTCCGACGGCGCGGCATCGCTGGCTTCCGACGCCGCCGCGAACGCGGGCACGACCGAGCCGCTGAAAGCCAAGTACGACCTGCGCGACCCCAACGGCGACGGCGACCGCTCCGACAGCGTCGTCACGCCGGTGAAGCTGCAGAACCCCTGGGGAACCTGCTGGGACTTCGCGACCATCGCCGCCAGCGAGACGAGCATCCTCTCGGAGGCTGGTAAAACCGCCGCCGAGACCGGGCTCGACCTTTCCGAGCTGCAGATCGTCTCTTCCGTATTCAGGAATGATGGCGCTCCTGAGTCCGTCGTCGGCCCGGCTCAGGCGGGAGAGGGCTACCGCAATGATTCCGACGAGGTCAACCTCGGCCTGAACAACGGCGGCTACGCGATGTACGTCTCGAGCATCGTCGCCTCGGGCATCGGCCCTGTTCTCGAGGAGAACGCGCCCTATCAAAATGCGGAAGGCACCATCCTCTGCCTCGTGACCGACCCCGGCGGCGTGAGGGGGCGCGCGCTTTACCTCACCTCCGACGAGATCGCGCGCTACAAGCTCGCCGGTGCGACGGTTCTCCAACTGTACTATGCGGGCGACTACGTGGCCGAGGACGGGACCTGGACCCGCAGCGACTGGAGCGTTGATGAGGACATGTGGAACGCCTCGATCATGAACCTCGAGAACGGCAACATCCTTCCCGATGCCTGCGTGCGCGACAGCAGCCACCACTACGTCTCGACGAACGATGACGCCATCACGGCGGTCAAGAGCGAGATCCAGTACTACGGCCGTCCCTCCGTCGTGTACTACTGCTCCGATGGCGCGTTCTACAACTCCGAGACCGCCTCGCATTACACGTATGACGCCTCGGCGTCGATGAACCACGCCGTCACCATCGTCGGATGGGATGACAACTACGACGCGAGCAACTTCTCGAGCGACCCCAGCAAGCAGCCTTCCGCAAACGGCGCGTGGCTGGTGAAGAACAGCTGGGGATCCGAAACCGAGGAATTCCCGAACTCGAACAAGTGGGGCATCGTCGAGGACGGCAAGGCGACGGGCTACTTCTGGCTTTCGTACTACGACAAGTCGCTCGCGGGCTTTGAGACGCTCGACTACGACATCGAGTCGTACAGCGACAACGACGAGTATTACATCTCCCAGTATGACTACATGCCCGAGGGCGACCTCGTTGACCTTGCGAGCGATACCCCCACAAGCGTTGCGAACATCTTCACGGCCGAGGGCGACATGTCCGTCCGCACGCTCGGCAGCGCCACGTTCAAGCCCAACACTTCGGTGACCTACCAGGTGTACCTGCTCGACGACGAGGCGACCTCGCCTACCGACGCCGAGCACAGCAAGCTCGTCTATTCTTTCGAGGACGTCTACCAGTACGGCGGCTACCATCGCGCGTCGCTTCCCGAGCAGGACTGGATCGCCATGCGCGAAGGCCAGCGCTTCGCCGTCGTCACCACGCAGAAGTGCCTCGACGATGGCAAGTGGTACCAGGGTGCCGCGGTCGCCACCGTCGACTATTCCGATATTGATACGGCAGAGTATCGGAATGAACTCACGAAATCCGTTACGTCCGAGTACCTCTACCACTACTGGGGCAAGTTCTATGCGGAGCACATCGCCGCGGGCGACAACGCTGCTACCGCTGAGGCGGCTGCCATAGCCGAGGCCCGCAGCAAGGTTGCCGAGGAAGACGTGAAGAGCCAGATAGCGAACGAGGTGGACCATTACGTCAAGGTGAAGGCGGCGTCGGGCTTCACGGCGAAGGTGAACGAGGGCGAGAGCTTCGCGGGTTCGACGAAGGCTGATGCTGCGGCGACTTCAAGCTTCTCCGCGTCCGAGGCCTCCGGCAGCACCGATTGGAGCGACTGGACGATCGTGAAGGCCGCTATCGAGAAGAAGCAGGCGGGCGTCACCGCCGACAACGCGTCGGTGAAAGCATTCTCGGAGATCTGCAGCTTTGCGAGCGTCGATGAGCTGGCTTCATTGGACGAGGCGCTGGCGCAGGCGAAGGGCGTGCTGGCCGCCGCCCAGGTGAGCGCCGACGGGGCCGACGTGTACGCGTGCGACACGTGGATGACGCAGGCGGAGCACGACGCTGCTGCCGCCGCCGTGGAGGCGGCCGAGAAGGCGATCGCCGCCGCGGGCGACTACAGGAACGAGCTGGCGAACACCACGCCGTCTTCCGACGAGGTGGCCGCGGCTAAGAAGGCGCTGGTCCTGGAGGCGAAGCAGGGCTCGAAGGCCGTGCCGACCCTCCCTGAC
>CAVHFC010000152.1:0-3320 GCA_963635025.1 Eubacterium sp. CAG:786 | reverse complement strand
TGCGAATTCGCATTTCCGGCGCATCAACGGTAAAATGAGTGGTCGACTGTTTTCGGCCCGCACAGCGGCGCCTCGATGCAAAGGGAACGAACGAAAAGGTTCATGGGACAGCAACGCATACTCGCCGTTATTCCGGCGTACAACGAACAGGACAACATCGTGTCCACCATCGAGGACTTGCGTGCGAACGCGCCCGAGGTGGATTACGTGGTCATCAACGACGGCTCGCGCGATCGTACGCTCGACATCTGCCGTGAGCGCGGCTACAACTACGTGAACCTGCCGGTGAACTTGGGGCTTGCCGGCGCGTTCCAAACCGGCATGAAGTACGCCTACGAGCGCGGCTACGATTACGCCATCCAGTTCGACGCCGACGGCCAGCATTCGGCCGCTTACATTCGCAAGATGGTGAAGGTGGCGCAGACCAAGGGAGCGAACATCGTCATCGGCAGCCGTTTCGCCAACACGAAAAAGCCCGCAAGCGCCCGCATGGCGGGCAGCGCGCTCATCACCGCGATGATCCTCATCACCACGCGCAAGCGCATCCAGGACCCCACCTCGGGCATGCGCCTGTTCGACAAGGCCATGATCCCGCTGCTTGCCAACGAGCTCGATTTCGGCCCGGAACCCGACACCATCTCCCTGCTCATGCGCTGGGGTTACGCGGTGGAGGAAACCCAGGTTGAGATGCGCGAACGCGTGGCGGGGGAAAGCTACCTGAACTTCACGAAGTCCGTCCTCTACATGCTGCGCATGTCCATCTCCATCCTGCTTGTGCAGTGGTTTAGGAGGAAGAAATGACGCTTTTGTTCTCCATGACGCTGCTTGTCGGCGCGCTGTTGGCGTTCTTCTTGATCCTGCGGAAAATCCGTCATTCCGAGGTGACCATCGCTGACTCGACGTTCTGGTTTTTGTTCGCGCTCACGCTCGTGCTCATGGGCGTTTTCCGGCAAATCCCGTTCTTCTTCGCCGACGTGTTCGGCATCGAAAGCCCGGCGAACTTCGTGTTCGTCTACGTCATCGCCGTGCTGGTGCTGCGCAGCTTCTACACCACGGTGAAGGTGTCGAAGCTGCAGGCGAAGGTGAACGCGCTCGTGCAGCGCGAGGCGCTCGACGACGCCGAGGCCCGTGCGAAGGCCGCCGGCGCTTCGGTCGCGGCAGCCGGCGCGCCCCAGCCTGCGCCCACCCCCGCCGAAGAGGAGGCTTAAGCGGCATGGAGCCCTTGACCGTCGACGACATCAAAGCCATCGAGCTTGAGATCATGGACGAGATCGACCGCGTGTGCGCTGCGCACGGGGTGCAGTACTTCCTCGGTTACGGCAGCCTTTTGGGCGCGGTGCGCCACGGCGGCTTCATCCCGTGGGACGACGACATGGATATCATCATGATGCGCGCGGAATACGAGCAGCTCATGGCGCATTTCAACGAATGGCGTACCACGGACCGCTTCAAGCTGGTCAGCTACCGGGACGAATCGTCCATCTACCAGTTCGCGAAAATCGTCGACACCACGACGGTTCTGTACGAGAACTTCGTGGGCAAGAAGGCGGCCACCGGCGTGTGGGTCGACATCTTCCCGCTGGAAGGCTACGACGAGCAGAAGGCGGGCCTGCTGAAAAAGCACGCGCGCACGGGGCTGTTGCGCAGCTTCGTGGTGACCGATCCCGCCAGCGGGTCGAACGCGTTCGTCAAGCTGGTGAAGCGCGTGGTGTGCCCGTTCGTGGCGCACAAGAACCCTTACGAGCTTGCCGGGCGCCTTGACGGCATCGCGCAGGAGATGAACACCCCCGGTGCCGACCGCGTGATCGACGTGCTGGGCGGAACCGGCCCGGACAAGCTGTTTCCCGTGGAAATCTTCAAGCCGGTGGCCATGTCCTTCGAAGACCGCACCTATCAGGCGCCGGCGGGCTACGAAGAGTATCTGACCATAGAATATGGCGACTGGCGGACCCCCCCCGCGGAAAGCAATCGACCGATCCACACGATGGAAGCTTATCGTCTATGAGAAACAACAACGAACAGGCAGGCAAGCAGGAGGCGCGCAGACCCCGAGCGTCTCAGCCCGAGGCGTCTGCCGCTTCGCCCGAAAAACTGTCCGTCAAGGCGAACATGCTGTGGAACTCCGTTGGCTCGATGACCTACCTGGCATGCCAGTGGCTCGTCACCATCGTGGTGGTGCGCCTGGCTTCGGGCGCCTTCGACGACGCGGGCGTGTTGTCGCTGGCCATGTCGGTGGTGGGCATTTTCGGCACCTTCGCCAACTACAAGATGGGCACCTACCAAATCTCCGACATCAATCGCGAGAACACGGTGGGCGAGTACATGGGATTCCGCTGCATAACGCTGGCGGGTGCGTTTGTCGCGTGCATGATCTACGCCGCGCTCACGTGCTCGCCCGAGGCGCTTTTGACCATCGCGCTGTATTACGCCTTCAAGGGAGTGGGGCTGCTCATCGACGTCCTGCATGGCGTTGACCAGGTGAATCGCCGCATGGACTACATCGGGAAATCGTTCATGCTGCAGGGCATTTCAACCTTGGCTGCGTTCGCGGTGGTCTACGGGCTGACGCAGAACCTCGATATCGCCATTGTCGCCATGCTGGTGGCGGCCGTGGCGGTGCTCGTTTTGTTCGACCTGCCGCATTGCCAGCGCTTCGAGCGCGTACGTCTGGGCATTTCGGGTAAGAAGACCCTGTTCTTTCTGCAGACGTCCCTGCCGGCCGTAATCGCGGCGGTGGCGGCGAGCGCTATCTTCACCATCCCCAAGCAGTACCTTTCCATGACGTTCGGCGATGCGTCGCTCGGCGTGTACGCATCGGTGGCTGCTCCGGCGCTCATCATCCAGATGGGCGCGCAATACCTGTATGGGCCTCTGCTCGATATCTTCCCTGCGCTGTTCTTCAAGGGCGACCGTCGGGGTTTCGTCGCTCTGCTGGGGAAGACCGTTGCGGGCATCATCGTCGTGACCGTGATATGCGCCGTGGTGCTCGAGCTTATCGGCGCCTGGGCGCTAGAGCTGCTGTTCGGCGAAACCATCGCGCCGTATGTGTATCTGCTGCAGCCCATTATCCTGTCCACGGCGGCCACCGCGTTTCTGTGGTTCTTCGGCGACCTGCTTATCACGCTGCGCAACTTCTGGGCGAACTTCGCCGGCAACGTCGCAGCCCTCGTCGCGGTCGTACCGCTGACGTTTCTGTGCGTCAACACGTGGAACATGAACGGTGTGAGCTTCGCCGGAACGGGCGCGTGCTTGGTCGGCGTGGCGATTCTGCTGGTGTTCTTGGTGCACACCGTTCGTCGCGGGCCCCATCCGCTGGCCGT
>CAVHFC010000151.1:0-3413 GCA_963635025.1 Eubacterium sp. CAG:786 | reverse complement strand
CCACGTCGCACTATCGGCGTACCAGCCGCCCTCGGAATAGTCGACGTCGGGGAAGGTCGGCACCGCCTTCGAGCCCTGCTTCGCCTCCAGGACCAGCGCCGCCTGCGCGGCCTTGACCTCATCCGACGACGGCGTGGTGCCCGCCAGCTCGCTCTCATAGTCCCCCGCGGCGGCGATCGCCTTCTCGGCGGTCTCCACGGCGGCTGCCGCTGCGTCATGCTCTGCCTGCGTCATCCAGGTGTCGCACGCGTACACGTCGGAGCCGTCGGCGCTCACCTGGGCGGCAGCCAGCACGCCCTTTGCCTGCGCCAGCGACTCGTCCAGCGAGGCCAGCTCATCGACGCTCGCGAAGCTGCGCTCCTGCGACAACCCCTTGATCGGGAAGTTGTCGATCACGTAGGTGGTTCCCGCCGTCGCCTCCTCGGAGACGTTCTTCCAGTCGAGCCACTGCCCGTCGCTCAAAGTCCAGCTTTCCCCTGCGTTCACCTTCACCTCAAAGGTGCTGAGCATGCGCTGATAATTCTTGTTGTCGGTTCTCGAGGCCATCTGGTAGTACTTACCGTCGGTCGCGCACTTCTGCGTCACCACCACCGCGTATCGCTGACCGGCCCGCATCGCAATCCGATCTGCCTCGTCGAGCATCAGACGATGGTAGCCGCCGTAGTCGTAGTGGGCGTTCTTCGTGAGCACCAGCTTGCCGTCGGTGGGCTGGGCGTCGTCGCTGTCAAGCAGATACACCTCGTAGGTGACGTCGGTGTTCGGCTTGACCGTCTCGCACGCAACCGCCCGCAGCACGCGATCATCGTCAGCCGTGAACTCGTTGGCGCAGCTCAGCTTCTCATCCGAAGCGTTCGTCAGCGTGCTGTCCGAGGCCATGAGGAAGTTGTACTGGTCGATGTCGAAATCCTCGTCGGAGGTTTCGGAATTCACGTCGTAGTCGAACGCCTCGGCCCCACCGAGGGTCTGATCGTAATAGGAAACCCAGAAGTAGCCGGTGCTGTTGCCGTCGGCGTCCTCAAGCCCCCAGTCGCCGCGGTTGGGGAAATCGTTCATGGACGCGCCCCAGCTGTTCTTCACCAACCACGCGCCGTCACCCTCGGGAAGGTCGTGGGTGCTCAGGAAGTTGTCCTTCGAGAAATTGTCGTCCCAGCCCACGATGGTGTACGCATGAAGCAACCGGTCTCGCTCGGCATCCTCCACATTCGCATACTGAGCCCATGTCTCGAAATTGATATACCTCGGCGTTCCCGCACTGGGAGTCGCTGGATCCATGTAGGAAGACGTCGCGACCGCGCGACCGGCGAGCAGCTGGGCCTTGACCGCGTTGACGCCCTCCCAGTTAACTCCCTGGTAGGAGCCCGTCTCGCCGTGCTTGCACAATTCAGGAGTAATGTAGCTTTCCTCGAGCGTGTACTCGGAAAGCCCATAAAGGCTGTCGTCGAGTTGCCAGGTGAGAAAAGTGGTCCCTTTGCCCTCTTCGAACGTGCTGGCCGCATAGTAGAGGGGTTCCACCGTATATCCCTGGTCGCGCAGCGCCGCGATCTGGTCCTCCGTGAGAGTTTGCTCCTTGCCTTTGGTCTCACCCGGGGCGGTCACCGAGCACACCATGATTCCCTCGTCGTTGCGGTAAGGAGCGACGCTTTCCGAAACAGGGCCGACGCCGGCCGAGAAGAGCGTCGTCGCGTAATGGCTGAACCCTCCGCGCTTGAAGATGAACGATTTGCCGGCCAGCTGATCGCTGTTAAGCCCTTCGCCGGCTTGAGCTTGACCGGAGTAGGATTCCGGCACCTGGGAATACGTGAACCAGGCGACATAGCGCTCCGACAAGTCTATGTTCGTTTCGTTGTACGTCGTCCCCAAGTCAGACAGGATGCTCGTCTCCGATGCGGCGATCGCCGCGAAATCCCAGCAGGTGTTCATCGGAGATTGCCGCTTCACGGGGGTGACGACGCTGTCGGTCGTGTCCCCATCGCTATTCGGGTCGCGAAGGTCGTAGCTCGACGGGTAGGTCGCAGCGCTTTCGGACGAGGAAAGGTTTGCGTCGTCGGCAGAAGAAGCCGTCGAGGAATAAGGGGCGTAATCAGGGCTTTCCGAAGCGGAAAGGGCGTCTTTCCACGCTTGGACGGCAGTTGCGTCGGAAGAGCCCGCATCCGCATCCTGCTCGCCTGCGGATGCGGCGAGGGGCACCGATACGGTCATGGAAGCCGCAAGGCTGGCCGCGACGACGCCGCGAAGCAAGCGCGAGCGAACGGGAACGACCTGGCGGTACGAACCGTTCGCAGATCGCCCGTCGATCAGGGGTTTTTGGTTATTACGCATCGATAGTCTCCTCACTCGACGAATGCTTGCGAAACCGCATGAATATGGTGTCGCGCCTAAAGGCGCTCTCAGATGCTGCGCGAGTCATGCCTCGCGCCTACGAAATTCCAACGGTCAGGCCAACCCAACAGCCCAAACTTATTCAGCCGCCGGGTTTTTGTGACGCGAGAAGCGCCATGCCTCGCGCCTATGAAAAACCTGGCGGAAACGTTAAACCCAAAGCAAGATCCCGTGGGTGCGAGCGACAGCTCGCACCTTATAAGGAAGCACCCGAAGGTGCGCCAGTGTTTCCAAAGCGGGTCGAGAGGCGATGCCCCCACGCCGTTTCAAAGCAGTGTCGCGCCTCGAATACGGGTCGAGCTGTCGCTCGACCCCACGAATTTCGGTTGTTAAGCTCACGCTTCCATCAGGTCTTTCGTGGGTGCGAGCGACAGCTCGCACCTTAATCGAGAGCGCCTTGGCGCGACACTGTTTTACCGATCGAGCCGGCGAAGGACGACCTGCCAGCTCGATCGGGTCGATCCCCTACTTCAACACTCCTGCGCGGAACGCGTTTGCCAGCACCACCGCGGCGCGCTCGCGGGCCACGTTGGCACCCGGATCCAAGGTGCGCGCAGCGCCATCGCCGTTGTCCCAGCCGCTCACAAGGCCCTCTTCGACCGCCCAGGCCATGGCGTGCGCTGCCCAGCCGGAAACCGCGTCCTTGTCGGCAAACCCATCAAGCACCGAAAGGTCGGAAGACTCGTAATCCGCGCCCGATGCCTTCGCGACGATGCTCACTAACTGTTCAAAGGAAACCTCACCGCAAGGTGCGAAGTCGCGCTTGGCCGAGCCCTCCTGCTCGAAGCCTTGAATCACGCCGGAGGCAACAGCCCAGTTCGCAGCTGCGGTGTAATACTGCGCGTCCTCCACGCCGTCCACCGCGTCGGTGCCCTTCGTCGTCGCCATCTCCGCATCGTAGCCGGCCGCCGCCTCAGGCTCGAAGTGGCGCCACAGGATCGTTGCCAGCTGCGCGCGCTGCACGGTATCGCCCACGCCGAACAGGCCGGACGGGTAACCCAAAACGAGCTCGTGCGCCGCACACCAGCTGACGC
>CAVHFC010000150.1:0-3462 GCA_963635025.1 Eubacterium sp. CAG:786 | reverse complement strand
TTTCAATCTGCTGCTGGGCGACAAATCGCGATTTGTCTACCTGGGAGACGAAGGAGGAGAACTGGTGCTGCTCCGACATTGGCGGCAAAGGATAAAGGAAATCCATGAAAGGCTGCTGGGTTATTTTCCATAGGTCACCACGATCGGCGAACTTATTAAATCCAACAAGCCTCATCAGCGCGTCGAGATAAATCAGATCGAAGTCGTCTCCGTAAAACTCTTTGATGTACATCGCATTATCGGTAACCCAACAAGGCTCATCTACCAGGCGAGTGTTGCCACAGTGACGGCCGACTCGCCCGATGATGATTGTTGGCATGTCAGTCAAGCTTTCCTTTGAAAACCACGAAATGCCGTTACCCCCGTAGGCGGGAATGCCTGCTTCATATCGCTCCGTTGCCGGCTTTGCTTTGCCGTTGCCGATCTTGAATAAACTCGATCCAGGTTTGGTGGCTAGCATCTTGGAATTGGAAATTGGGTCACCGAACATCTCGACAAACCGGGATTTGACGAGGGAGTCGAGCTTGGCGATCAACTGATACGTGATATCAACGCGCTTCTCGATCGAGTCAAGCAGCTGGGCGCATGCTCTTTGCACCGCAAGCTCAGGGAGGTCAACCTCAGCGGCCAGGATCGTCTTCTTGTTCACGCGCGGCATCTTCGAGCCAGCAGCTGAATTCACGGCGTAGGCAACGAAACTCTTCGAACGAAGAAAGGCAGCCAGGTAACGCCTGTCCAAAATATCAGCGTTCGGTATAAGGGGGAGCATCTCCGAGGTTGCATAGCCGCAGCTATCAGGCAACACGACCTTGTTCAAGTTGGGGCGCAGCTTCGAATACAGCACGGCGTTGGAACTAAACGGAATGGTGGAGCTTCCCACCTCGTCTCGCTCAACGAAGGTTTTGAGCAATAGGCGCCCGGTATCTTTTTCGACGGAATCAAGGTTCAGAAGCCAAACCAAATCACCTGGCGGCGCCGGAGCCTTCTCTATGCAAACAACGTCGCCCAGCCGCACCTTTTCCCCGACAAATCGGGGTTTGTTACTCATTCGAATCACCGCCAAGCATGCGGCGCAACTCGGCCAGGCTCTCGGCCATCTGCCTGTTCAGATCGTCCAGATCGGCAAGGATCTCCTCGGTCGGCGGGTACTCGATGCGCTCGTAGGCGGTCTCGGTGTACTTGTTGAAGCTGAAGTCGTAGTCGTTCTCGACTATCTCGTCCTTCGGCACCAGAAAGCTCTTCTCGGTGCGCGCGCGGTCGCGCTCGGCGTCCAGGTTCCCCCAGCGCGCGAGGATATCGGGGATGTCGTCGTGCTTCTCGTCCGGGTCGCGCTTGTCGTCGAGGGTGAAGCCGTCGCCTTCCATGTTGTACATCCACACGTCGTCGGTGCCGCCCGCGTCGGTCTTGGTGAACACCAGCACGGCGGTGCTCACGCCGGAGTAGGGCTTGAACACGCCGCTGGGCATGTGGATGATGGCCTCCAGCTTCTGGTTGTCCACCAGCTCGCGGCGCAGGTGCCCGTAGGCCTTCGAGTTGCTGCGGAACAGCACGCCGTTGGGGACGATGCACGCGCAGCGGCCGCCCATCTTGAGCATGCGCAAAAACAGCGCCACGAACAGCAGCTCCGTCTGCTTCGAGTCCACGATGGCGCGCAGGCTCTTGTCGATGTCCTCAACGTCGACGGATCCCGTGAACGGCGGGTTCGCCAGGATCACGTCGTAGCGGCTTCTCACGGTGTTGCTCTTCGATATGGAGTCGAGGTAGCGCACGTCGGGGGCCTCCACGCCGTGCAGCATCAGGTTCATGGTCGAGATGCGCAGCATGGTCTGGTCCATCTCGAAACCCGAAAACTGCGTCGGGCCTTCGCCCGCACCGGTGAAGCAGTCCCACTGCTCGCTGGTCATGCTCGCCTCGTGGTTGTCGCGGATGTGCTCGGCCGCGGAGATAAGGAAGCCGGCCGTGCCGCAGGCCGGGTCGCAGATGAGCTCGCCGGGCTTGGGGTCCACCATGGCCACCATCATCTTGCGGATGTGCTGCGGCGTGCGGAACTGCCCGTTGGTGCCCGCGGTGGATAGCTTCGAAAGCATGTACTCGTAGAGGTCGCCCAAGTCGCCGATGTGCTCGTCGAACTCGGCGAGAAGGCCCTCTACGCCGTCGACCGCCTTCTCCAAAAGCGAGGTCTTGCCGGCCGGGAAGCCGAAGGTGGCGCTCTCCATGGCCTTCGAGAAAGCTGACCCGTCGCCGAGCTCCTTGATGAACGGGAACACGAACTCGCTCACGATCCGGTACATCTCCTGCGAGGGCTTGTCCTTGAAGCGGCTCCAGCGCAGCTGATCGCCCGGGATCTTCGCGCCGAAGGCGTTCCGGTACTCCTTTGGGAAGATGCGGGGCTGCTCGACGCCCAGGACCTGCTCCATGCGCTCGGCCTCGAGCTCCTTCTCGTCGAGCGAGCGGATGAACATGAGGTAGGTGAGCTGGCTGATGACCTCGATGGGGTTGGTGATCCCGCCCTCCCACATCTTCTGCCAGATGGCGTCCACCTTGCCCTTGGTTGCTCCGGTGATCATGGGTCTGCGTCCTCTCGGCTCGGGCGAAAAGCGTTTTCGTGAGCACTCATTATAAGGCCAGTTGGGGCGTTGAGGGGCTTGCGCGACGCTGCGCCTCTGCGCGACGACCCCGCCATCGCAGGACGCCCGAATGCCGCTATCGGCCCCGGCCTCTCTCGGTCACGTTGTGCCGTTCGCGCCCATGGTGATGTCCTTCATCTGCTCAGTCATTCCGCCTCGGCGGAAAGGTGCGGGCGGTCTCATCGCCCGCATCGGGTTTTTGGCGGTGCCGCTGTTCTTTTGCAGCCAGGTATATCGTTATGACCAGATGCAAAGGGGCTATAACCGTTTGCGCAATCGCCAGGAACCCGTTCCGCCATTTTCCTGCTGAGCGCTTTGGAGGCCTTTCTGCTGCACGAAGCCCGGCGGCCTCCTCACCTGACGGCGTGGGCTTGCGCTCCTGGAGACCCGCCTGCGCCGTTCGGCGTGATCGCGGCACGAGTTTGCGATGTCGTGCGGTCAAACCGAAAGAAACCCCGTTAAAGCTGTCCTTGCCATGGCGCAAACGCGACAACCGGGCCACCCGCCTCCGATGGCTGCCGCGGTAACGTCGCGCATCGGCGCCGGCAATCTCATTCGCATCTCATTTCGTCAAGCAATCAATCCGCGCCGCTAACCTACGGAATCTGTCTGTAGCGTCGAGCCATGGCTCGACAATTCAACCCGGAGGCACTCGCTGACGACCGCCCTTGCGCTCACTCCGCTGACCCCTCCAACGTCGAATCGGCCGCGAACACCCACCAACGAACCGAGTCCGTCTCGCCAAGAGCTTCAACGCCGCGCCGATGCTCCAAATACAGTTCCGTCTCGTGCCGCCCGAACCGCACGCGGTAGCGCGCGTTGTCCACCCCGTTGC
>CAVHFC010000149.1:0-3475 GCA_963635025.1 Eubacterium sp. CAG:786 | reverse complement strand
ATCCGGCGAAGGTGACCGTGACGGCTCTGCAAGCTGCGGCTTCGGTGGCTTCGCTAATCTTGATCACGAACTGCGCCGTCGTCGAAGCGGAGCAGGAAGCGGAAGAAGACTAGCGGCAAGAAGGAGCGCGCGTGGGCGGATCGGTTCGCTACGAGGTTGTCGAGTTCACCGAAAGCTTGAAGGCAAGCTTTATCGGGGGAGCGGGAAAGCCTGATGATCGCTACGCCCCGCGCATCCTTGCGAACGACGATAACGCCTGCTCAAACGTTCTTTCCACTCTAAAGGGCGAACTTGCAGGCTGCACGAGCTTCGCGTTTTCGGTGGCCTTCATCACCTCAAGCGGCATGCAGGTGCTTGCCGCCATCTTGTCCGATTTGCGCGACCGGGGGATTCCCGGTCGCGTTCTCACGTCGACGTACCAAAACTTCAACAGTCCCGAGGCGCTGCGCAAGCTGCTGGAATACCCCAACATCGAGGCGCGCGTGTATCAGGGCGATCTTCATGCCAAGGGGTATTTCTTCGACAAGCGGCAGCTGTCGACCGTGATCATCGGCAGCTCGAACCTGACGCAAAAGGCGCTGACCTGCAACAAGGAATGGAATATCCTGTTCCGCTCGTATGCCGGCGGCGCCATGCTGCTTGAGGCAAGGCGGGAATACGACAAGCTGTGGGATGATGCGCTGACCGCCCCGATCGACGATGAATGGATTCGCGCCTACGAAGCATTTCTGGAGGCTCATAGCGGTGAAGGCGCTGGTGGGAAGCGTGTTTCTCTGAAGGTGTTCGCGTCTGCTGCAGCCGAAGACGGTGAGGCTGAAAGCGGTTTGCACTACGAGCCGAGCGAGCGGGCTGCGTGCGAATCGCCCGCTGGTGCGTCGTTCGGCGGCATTCGGCCCAACAAGATGCAGACTGGCGCGCTTGAGGCGCTTGAAGTCTTGCACGAGCGCGAAGAGCGTCGCGCGCTGCTGGTGTCGGCGACGGGTTCGGGCAAAACGTACCTGTCGGCGCTTGATGTTGCGCGCACTCGTCCAGCAAAAGTGCTGTTTGTCGCCCATAGGCAGCGCATTTTGCAGGCTTCGGCGAAAAGTTATGAGCGCGTGTTAGGCGGTGCATATCGTTACGGCCTGTATGCAGGTTCCAGCCGTTCCGACGGTGCGACGTGTCTGTTCGCGATGGTGGGAACGCTGGCTCGGCACCTGGATGATTTCGATCCGGGCGAATTCGACTACATCGTCATCGACGAGGCGCACCGAACGGGCGCGGCGGGCTATCGTGCCATCATCGATCATTTCAAGCCGAAATTTCTGCTAGGCATGACCGCGACCCCGAGCCGTACCGATGGTTACGATGTGTATGCCCTGTTCAATCATGTGATCGCCTTCCATATCACGCTTCAGGACGCCCTGGATAACGACATGCTCGCGCCGTTTCACTACTTCGGCATCGCCGATTTGGAGATCGACGACGAATCGGTTGACGGTGTGTCGCTGTTCAACCGCTTGACCTGCGACGCTCGCGTTGAGCACATCATCCGCAAGATAGAGGAGTACTGCGTTGAGAAGCGCGAGCGACGCGGGCTGGTGTTCTGCAGCCGAAAGGACGAGGCGCGCCAGCTGGCGCAGGCGTTTCGGGAGCGCGGGTACGCGGCGCAGGCTGTTGACGGGGACACGCCGGAAGCGGCGCGCGATGCGGCGATCGAGCGGCTGGAGCGTGGCGAGCTGGAATACATTTTCACGGTCGACATCATGAACGAGGGCGTTGACATACCTTCGCTCAATCAGATCATCATGCTCCGAAAGACCGAGTCGGCGATCGTGTTCGTGCAGCAACTTGGCCGTGGCCTGCGTAAATTCCCGGGTAAATCCTACACGTTGGTACTCGACTTCATTGGCAACTACCAGCAGAACTACCTGGTTCCCATCGCGCTTTCCGGCGATCGAACCTACAACAAGGACGGGCTGCGGCGCGTGGTGAAGGAGGGCAGCTCGGTGATTCCGGGCTGCTCGACCATCACGTTCGACAAGGTTTCCGAGAAGCGCATTTTCAGGGCGCTCGAGCAGGGGCGTTTCAGCGATGCTAAACTCATTCGCGGTGAGTATGCGCATCTGAAGCAGTTGCTGGGAAGGATTCCGCGGCTTGTCGATTTCGATGCGAACGAGGCGATGGACCCGCTGATCATCATCAAGAAATACGGGTCGTATGCCGCGTTTCTGCAGCGATACGACAAGGATTGCCCGCATGCTTTCGGCGAGCGGAAACTGGCCTATTTGAAGTTCATCTCCACGAAGCTGGCGAGCGGCAAGCGCATCGAGGATTTGCTGGCGTTGCAGCGGGTGCTTCGCGAGGAGTCGCTGACGTGCGGGGATACGGGCGTGACGCCTGGCGGGGCTGCGGTGCCTGGGCTGGGCGGTGTTGGAACTGGAGCCTGCGATGAGGTCGGGGCGCCTCGCGTGGCGGCGGCGTGCTGCTCGCGTTCGGTTGCGCGCATGCTGACGGGGGAGTTTTCGACCCAAGGCCAGCAATTGGTGAGCTTCGAGGGGGATTCGCTGGTGCTGGCCGAGGGATTCAGGGAGGCCTTGGCTGATGGCGCGTTTAAGGCTTGCGTGCTCGATGCCATTGACTTTGGCCTGATGAGGGCTCGGTCTCGCTATGCGAATCGCTACGATGGCACCGATTTCGTTCTGTATGAGAAGTACTCGCGCGAGGATGTGGCCAAGCTGCTTCGGTGGGAGAAGGAGCCGAACTATCAAAATGTCGGCGGATATTTCTACGACGAGGCGACCAACACGTTCCCGGTGTTCATCAACTACGAGAAGGATCCTGACATCAGCATCACGACGCGGTACGAGGACCGTTTCATTTCCGACCGGCGCATCATCGCCCTTTCGAAAAGCAATCGAAGTCTGCGCTCGCGTGAGATTGTTCGGCTTGCCGAAGCTGAGGAAAACGGGGTGCGCTGTTACCTGTTCGTGCGGAAGAACACGCATGACAAAGATGACGGCACGGAGTTCTACTTCTTAGGGCGCATGAGGCCGACGGGCAGGTTCGAGCAGATCGTCATGGAGGGGACGAACGCGACCGCGGTCGAGATCGAATACGAGCTTGACCAGCCTGTTCGTGCCGATCTGTACGATTACTTCCTCAGCTCGTTTGACGAGTGAGCGGGTTGGTTGGTCTTGCTTTGCGTGTTGTACGGGTTGCTGGCTTTTTGTGAAGCATCTGTCGCGCCTAGTGGCGTTCTCTAGTTATGGGTTGAGAAGCTCAACCCCACGAACTTCTCAAGAAAGGCATCCTCAACAGGCAATTCTTCGTAGGCGCGAGGCATGACTCGCGCCTCACAAAATAGCGCGAAGCGCGTCACCGTATTTCCTGTCGGAGCAAACTTAAGCGCGATTGCGGGCTTTGATCGCGTCAACAACCTTGATGTCGGCGGGAAGCCAGTCGACCGAGTCGATGTTCGCCATATCGAGCCAGC
>CAVHFC010000148.1:0-3478 GCA_963635025.1 Eubacterium sp. CAG:786 | reverse complement strand
GAGGAGGCCGTGGCGATGATCGCCAAGTACGCCAGGGCCGCAGACGGCGACGCCGCCTTGCTCGACAAGTTCGCCGACGCGGGCGACGTGTCCGACTGGGCGCGCGGGACCATGGCCTGGGCCGTCGAGGCGGGCCTGGTCAACGGCGAGCCGACCGAGGCGGGCACCGTGCTGCGCCCCGCCTCCGACATCATGCGCGAGCGCGCGGCCGGCGTGCTGTCCAACGCGATCGACCTGAAGATTCTCGGGTAGGAGAGGCTGTTTCACGATCTCGGCAAGTTGCTTCGCGATCAAGAAGCCACCTGCGGGCGGCAAGGGGACTTACCGCCCGCTTGGTATTGCTGGAAAAGTTTGACGCGCCTGACGGCGCTGAACGATTGATGCGCGAGTCATGCCTCGCGCCCACGAAAAATCTAACGCTGGGTTGCCTTGGCGACCGGAGTTCGTGGGGCCGAGCGATAGCTCGGCCCGTATTTGAGAGCGCCGCCAGGCGCGGCACCTCCTTCAAGGCGATGCTGCGCGTGGCCCCTTCGTTGCCCCGCGATAAAAACCGTCGGCCTTTTGGCGCTTACCTGTTGATGCTTTTTCGCTTACGGCCTCGTGCTCCCGTCGGTTGCTTTTCGTTCGCTCTTGCCGTTCGTTTGTTCCGTCTGGCGGGCTTCTCGTCATTCATCATGCCCTCATCTGCGATGATATTCCCATTGGGACCCGGTATGCGGCGGATTCTTCGTCGCGGGAAGGACGGTGCTCTATGTCTAATCGGTTCAAGCCAGGTGTGTTCACTCGCGCTGCCATGGCCGGCGTGCTTGCGGCGGGGCTCATTCCGTGCGCAGCGTTCGCGACTTCATCTGGCGACGGGTCAGGCTCTTCATCTTTCGCCGAGCAAATAGCCGAGAGCCAAAGCGAGATGCTCAAGGAGCTTGTACTCACCGGTGATCCTGGCTCCCTATACTCTGCCGAGGGCCTTGGAGAAGGCCTCGACGCGACGCTGTCTTCGGCCTACCTGCCCGAGAAGTTCGATCTGCGCGATGCGGGCGTCGTCACGCCCGTCAAATGCCAAAATCCTTGGGGCACCTGCTGGGGTTTCGCCTCCACCGCGGCTGCCGAGACGTCCATCCTCTCGGAGCTTGGCATGACCTATGAGGAGACCGGACTCGACCTTTCCGAGCTGCAGCTGGCCTGGTTCGCAGTTACCCCGTTGCCCGAGGGTTCCGGCGCTCAAGCCGGGGAGGGCAACATGTCGCTTCTCGGGGATAGCGAACGCTTGAATACAGGAGGGTCGATAATACTCACCATGTCCGCATTTGGCTCGGGCATAGGGCCGGTGACGGAAGAGGCGGTCCCGTATCGAAACAAGGAACAGAAGGCTGCTACGTACCGGGATTTTTTCACCCCAGAACAGATCGAGGCCAAAAAACAGCAGGACCCGGATTTCGATCCCGATACGAAACTGTGCTGGTCCGCTGACGGAGACTGGTCGGTCGACGAGCAATATCGCTTCAGCGCCGCATACGAGCTCGAGAACGCCAACAGGCTGCCTTCGCCTGCGACGTGGACGCGCGACAGTGAGGGCAACGCGACCTATCGCTACGACGAGACGGGCACAGCGGCGATCAAGGCCGAGCTTTTGGGGGGCCGAGCCGTCGATATAGGATTCGCGGCTGATCAGTCAACGCCGAAACATTCGGAGAACGCGAAATATATCAACCCGTTCACCTGGGCCCACTACACGTACGAGAAAGCAACCGCGAATCATGAAGTCGTCATCGTCGGTTGGGACGACACCTACTCGAAGGAGAACTTCCTGGAAGGCCACCAGCCCGAGCACGACGGCGCATGGATCGTCAAAAACAGTTGGGGGTCGTCGACTGAGGAATTCCCGAACAGAATGCCGGGCGGCTGGGGCGTCGACGGCGAAGGATACTTCTACATCTCCTATTACGACCAATCGATCGAGATGCCCGAGACGCTCGATTTCGACGTTGAAACCTCATCAACGGATTCGGACCTCCGCATCGTCAACTCTCATTCCTACCTTCCGGCAACCTCTGTTGATGCCGAGCTCTTTGACGGCGAAACGCGGATGGCGAACATCTTCACGGCAAGCGAGGACCAGGTGGTGCGCTACCTGGCGACTCAGACCGGTTCGGCGAACACGTCTGTCGATGCGCAGGTGTACCTGCTCGACGACGATGCGACCGATCCGACTGATGGCAAGCTGGTCGCTCGCGCTTCGCAGTCCTTCGAGTACGCCGGCTTCCATCGCATCGACCTTACGAGCGGCGTGACCGTGAAGGCAGGCCAGCGCTATTCGGTCGTGATGACGCAGCGCGACTCGTCGGGGCTCTATCAGACCGTCTTCGGCTCGGGTCTGACCAAGGAAGGGGTCGGATATTACAAAGAGGCGCGGGACGAATCTAACTTCACGTGCGCCAATGCCATCGTTAACCGCGGGGAGAGCATGCTGTACAGCGACGGTGAGTGGGTCGACTGGGTCGATGGGGTGCAGTTGATCAAGAGCCTTGTCGGTCAGAAGCTAGCGGACGAGGTCGGCACCTCCGATACCTATGATCTGAACAATGTGTATACCTATGACAACTTCCTGATCAAGACCTATGCCGACCCCTACACCGCACCGGTGTTCTCTGACGTGGCTGATGACGACTGGTTCTCCGGCGCGGTTTCCAAGGTGGCTGACGCGGGCCTGATGAGCGGATACGCGGGCACCGACGAGTTCGGCGTGGGGCACGCGCTCACGCGTGCGGAGCTGGCCACCATCCTGTGGCGCGACGCGAATCCGGCCGATGCCGAGTCCTACGACGGCACCTCTGAAAACGCCACCGGTATGGACGATGTGGCCGATAACGCTTTCTATACCGCGGCGGTGAACTGGGCGGCTGCGAATGGGGTGATCGACGGTGTCGAGGTCGAAGGCGGCGCGCGCGAGTTCCAGCCCGATCGCGCTGTGACCTTCGAGGAGACGGTGGCGATGATCGCCAAGTACGCCAAGAACATCCGCGGTGCCGATGTCGATGCGGTCGATAAGTTCGCCGATACCGACGCCGACGCGCTCGAAAGGTTCGCTGACGCAGGCGAGGTCTCCAGCTGGGCCCGCGTCGACATGACCTGGGCCGCCAAGGAGGGTCTCGTCAACGGCGAGCCGACCGACGAGGGCCTTATGATCCGTCCGGCATCCGACCTTCTGCGCGAGCGTGCGGCCGGCGTGCTGTCCAGCGCGATCGAGCTGAAGATTCTCGGGTAGGGAGGCTGTGTTTCATGGGTGCTCGCTTACGAGGGTACCCATGAAATCGCTTGTGGGCAGCAGGGGCGGATCGGTTGTCGCTGCCTTGGCCCGCAGGGGAAAGTCTGATGCGCCTGGCGGCGCTTGCCTATTTGCACCCTTTAGGCAATAGCCTAGCGAGCTGCAATAAATTTCGGTATTTTAGGGATAGCCTGGTTGTATGTCCGTTGTTTGTTA
>CAVHFC010000147.1:0-3571 GCA_963635025.1 Eubacterium sp. CAG:786 | reverse complement strand
AGCATCGAGGCGAACCGCTCCTGATTGGCAAACGGATCGCTGGTCCACTCCACGCTTTCCGCAGCGGCAGGCACGGCGTAACCCCAGCCGAGCGCATAGTCATTGCGATACAGCGCAGCGCTCAGCCCACCGGGCAGCTCAAACGTCGCATCGCCAGAGGCCGCACTACATCCGGCAGGTTCCTCGTCATCCACCACCCAGCCAACGCCCAGAAGCGAATCGGTCAGGAACACCGGCGAGTGGTAGGTGGTAATGCCGCGCGAACCGGGCAGCAAACAATAGCCCAGGTTGCCGAGCAATTCCTTGGTGGCACCATCGGCCGCCGAGCTGTAGTGCGACAGACTGGAATCGCCCAACGCCATATATTCGCCAGTGGTCATCATGTTCGAAAGCTTGTCAACGGCCGATTCGGCCTCGCAAGTCCTCATCGCTTGCACGCTTGATGAAGCTGCGTTCTCCATACGGACAATCCCCAGGTCGGAAGCACTTTCCGCTTCCTCATGCGCCTCATCTAGCGCCGCCATATAGTCGTGATAACGCGACACGGAATTCGACGCATAGCCGTTTAAGTCCGTGATGGCCAACCCATGCGTCGCAAGCTGCCCGCAGCCGACGGCCAGCGCAACGCCCAGCACGGCAACGCACACAGGCCAAGCAAAGTCGCGCCGGCGAACTTTCGAAAGGCAATCCCGCGCGCCTTCAAGCGCCCAACCAGCGCAGAAGCACAGCACCAGCAAAAACAGGAAGAAATACCGAGGGTTGTACGAGTCGGCACGCACGAAACCGGTCCACACCATGTCGAGCGGCTTGGACACAAACGAAGCCACGAACAGGACGAGCACGCCGGCAAGCACGGCTTTCGCCCTCGCAGGGATACTCGGCAACACGAAGAAGGCGCACACCAGCAGCAAAAGCACCCACGGAACAGCAACGGCGTTCGTCGCGCCGGCAAAACTCGCGTCGGAATCGACCATCGCCTGCAGAAACGCCAGCGGATTCAGCACGCTCACACCTTCGGCGATCGTCGCGAAGTAGCCCGAATCAGACCCTACGCCCGAAGCGGAAATCTGCTCGATGGCCACGGGCAGCAAAATGATGCAGCCCGCGCCCACCGCAAGCAGCATCGTCGCTGCGAAGCGCACCAGCACGCGCATAGCACCACGCGCCGGCTGCGGGCGCAGCAACAGCTCCACCACCAGCCACACCACCGCGAACAAGCAGGTCATGTAGCCGATATACCAGTTGCACACGATGGACGCCGCACACGCGCAGAACAGCGCAACGGGGCTTTTCCCGCGCACCAGACGCCAAACGCCCCACGCAACAAGCGGCGCCAGAGCCATGCCATCAAGCCACATGACATTGAGCCCGTCGGTGAAACTATAAGCGGAAAGCGCGAAGGCGCACCCGATAAGCGACAGCGCCACGCTGCGACGGCCGAACCGCTGCATCAAGAAGAATCCGCAGGCAAACGAGGCAAAAACCAGCTTTATGGGCGCCAGCAGGCTGAACAGCTTCGCCGAGTCAGCCGGATCGAACAAAATGGCAAGCAGGGCAAGCGGGCTGGACAGGTAATACGCGAACAGGCCGAACGTCGCGCCGCCCAACCCCTTCGACAACGAATAGCAAACGCTCGCGCCGCCGGTAAGCACGTTGTGGTACCACCCATAGAAGCCGACGTACTGAATAGCCCCGTCGCGCGCCAAAAACGCATGGTCGCCGAACGGGTATATCCCGCACACGGCCATTGAAACAAGCAGCACCGCAAGCGTTACCGCCGGTCCCACCGCATACGAAAGAGGAGACCCCGAAAGCGAGGTCTCCTGCATCATGCGTTTGTTATCGGTTGCCTGTTTGCCCATGCAAAACTAGTGGCGGAAGTGGCGATGGCCGGTGAACACCATGGCGATGCCGTGCTCGTTGCACGCCTGGATGGACTCCTCGTCGCGGATGGAGCCGCCGGGCTGAATGATCGCCGTCACGCCCCACTCGGCCAGCGTGTCCACGTTGTCGCGGAACGGGAAGAACGCGTCGGAGGCGCACACCAGGCCCTCGGCCGGAACGCCCATGCGCTCGCATGCCTCATGGGCGCGCTTGCAGGCCAGCAGCGCGGAGTCAACACGGTTGGGCTGACCAGGGCCCATGCCGATGCCGGCATGATCGCGCGACACCAGGATGGCGTTGGACTTCACGCCCTTGCACACCTTCCACGCGAACAGCAGCTCGTTCATCTCGGCCTCGGTGGGCTTGCGATCGGTCGGAACGGTGAAGGTTGCCGGGTCCTCGCTTGCGCGGTCGGTATCCTGCACCAGCACGCCGCCGTCAACCGAGCGCACCTCGACCGAACCCGGAGCGGAAACGCCGCCAGTGGCCAGCACGCGCAGGTTCTTCTTCTGCTGCAGAAGCTCCAGGGCGGCCGGCTCATAGTCGGGCGCGATGAGCACTTCCACGAACAGGTGGTAATCGTTGATGCGGTCGACCATGTCCTTGGTGACGATCCGGTTCGCCGCGATGATTCCACCATAGGCGCTCTTCGGGTCGCAGGCGAAGGCCTTGTCGAAAGCCGCGGCGATGGTTTCGGCCGTGGCGGACCCACAGGGGTTCTGGTGCTTCAGCACGACCACCGCCGGGTCGTCAAACTCGCGCACGAGCGACCAGCAAGCATCGGTGTCGAGGATGTTGTTGTACGACAGCTCCTTGCCGTTAAGCTGCTCGGCGTTGACCAGACTATGCTCGGAGGTGAACTCGGGAACGCGATAGAACGCCGCCTGCTGATGCGGGTTCTCGCCATAGCGCAGGTTCTGCTGCTTTTCCAGGTACAGAACGCACTGGGGCGGGAATTCGCCGCCCTCTTCGGCGCCTTCGCCACCGTGGCAGCCGCAATCGCAGCCTTCGCCGTGCTCGCCGTCTTCCGGCAGGCCGGCCAGCTTGCGATAGTGGCGCATCTGCTCGGGCTCGAGCGAGTTGAACAGGAAGTCGGCGATGGCGTTGTCGTAGGCGTTGGTGGTTTCGAACACCTCGTAGGCGAGGTTCATGCGCGTGTCTCGCGAGGTCGCGCCCCCGTTTTCGCGCATCTCGGCCAGGATGCCGTTGTAAAGCTGCGGATCGGTGACCACGGCGACGCTCTCGAAGTTCTTCGCGGCGCTGCGCAGCATGGACGGGCCGCCGATGTCGATGTTCTCGATGCAGGTGTCGAAGTCGGCACCGGATTCAAGCGTCTGCTCGAAGGCGTAGAGGTTCACGACCACCATGTCGATCATCTCGATGCCGTGCTCGGCCGCCTCGGCCATGTGCTTGGGGTTGTCGCGCTTGGCAAGAAGGCCGCCGTGCACCATCGGGTGCAGGGTCTTCACGCGGCCGTCCATCATCTCGGGGAACTTCGTCACCTCGTCGATGGGCGTGACCGGCACGCCGGCTTCGGAAAGGACGCGCGCCGTACCGCCCGTCGAGATGATTTCCGCACCGAATTCATCGTGCAGGGCACGCGCGAACTCCACCACGCCCGTCTTGTCGGTAACCGACACCAGAACGCGCTTGACCTTCGGATCTGCCACTTCGAAACTCCTTCCGT
>CAVHFC010000146.1:0-3577 GCA_963635025.1 Eubacterium sp. CAG:786 | reverse complement strand
AAGCCCGCGAAGATCTCCGACGGCCTTGAGCCCATCAAGCTGATCACCACCGAGGACAAGCGTTTCTACTACTGCAACATCAAGACGCTGAACCTCATTCCCTCTTGCTTGGCCACCGAGCGCGCCAAGAAGGCTGGCTGCCAGGAATCGGTCTTCTACCGTCCCGGCGGGCGCGTGACCGAGTGCGCTCATTCCAACTGCCACATCATCCAGAACGGCGTGCTGCGCACCGCCCCCACCGACGAGCTCATCCTTCCCGGCATCGCACGCAAGCACCTCATCAAAGCGGCAAACGAACTGGGCATTCCGGTACGCGAAGAGGCATTCACCCTCGATGAGCTGTTCGCCGCCGACGAGGTGCTGGTCACCAGCTCCTCAAACCTTTGCCTGCATGCTAACGAAATCGACGGCAAGCCCGTCGGCGGCGGCGCCCCCGAGCTGCTCGAGCAGCTGCGCTCCACCGTCATCGCCGAATTCAAGAACGCAACGGAGTAACACATCATGGAGTTCCGCGCTTTCACGAAAAACCCCGCGCAGCCTGAAGTGCAGCGCACCAACATCACCTGCATCGAGGATGCCATCCTGCAGCATTCGCACCGCGGCATGACCACGCTTGCGAACTACATGCCGCAAGATTTCTGCCACGACGCAGCTCGTGAGATTTTGTCCTGGGAGCGCGGCACCGTCTTCTTAACCACCGGCTTTTTCGTTAACGGCTTCCCCGAAACCGATGGTCCTGCCGGCACCATGGTGGTTGCAAACGCCCTGCGCGACCTTAGCTTCTCCCCCGTCATTGTAGCGGAGCCGTTCGCGCGCGCATACTTCGCCGATCACGATTTGGCGGTACTAAGCGTGCAGAAGACCTACGATGAGCAGCGCTATCGCGACCTTATCGATGCATTCAACCCTGTGGGACTCATTTCCATCGAACGTTGCGGACGTAATGCGGACGGCGACTACCTGAACATGCGCGGACGCTCGGTCGGAGATCTAACCAGCAGCGTGGACGATCTTTTCTTGATCGCAAAGGGAAGCATCCCCACTGTCGGCATCGGCGATGGCGGCAATGAGATCGGCATGGGGGCACTGCTCGACGTTATCCACGCTACGCTGAGCATCGATCCCTGCGTGGTGCCGGTTGATAAGCTCATTCTGGCTTCCGTGTCCAACTGGGGCGCCTACGGCTTGGCAGGCTGCCTGGAAGAGCTGACCGGACAGCAGCTCCTTCCCGCGTGGGACAAGGTTAAGCAATTTATCGACTACACAGTTTCCCTCGGAAGCGTCGACGGCGTTTCAGGAGAAAACGTCTCCACGGTTGATGGTTACGAGATATCCGTCAGCAAAGCCGTCTACGAAAGTATCGTTGCACAAGCGAGCATGCACGCCAGCAAGACAGCTCTCGTCGCCAGCGCATAAGCTTTATTATTCGGCTTAAAAGCTCCAGAAAACACAAAGCGTCCCCCAAGGCACCTCCTTGGGGGACGCTTTCTATATTGGTGACTTGAGAGAATATAACCACTCAAAAAAAAGAGAGAACGCGCCGCATAGCGATGACGGCATAAAAAGAATCGGCGTGGTCCGCCACAAATAAAAAGGGCGACCCAATTGGATCGCCCTTCCACTGATGAATGGCTGAGATGCTTATTCAGCAGCAGTGTAGTTTTTGGTGACGGAAGAATCCACCGACACACCCGGCGTCATGGTGCCGGAAACGCTGATGGACTTCACGTACTTGCCCTTAGCAGCAGCAGGTTTCATGCGCAGGATCTCGTCATAAACGGTGCCATAGTTCTCAGCGAGCTGCTCGGCGGAGAAGGAAGCCTTGCCGATGATGACGTGGCAGATGCCGTAACGGTCAGCGCGATACTCGACACGACCACCCTTAAGCTCCTTGATAGCCTGAGCAACGTTCGGGGTCACGGTACCGAGCTTCGGGTTCGGCATCAAGCCGCGGGGGCCGAGGATCTTACCAAGACGGCCAACCTTGCCCATCTGATCGGGAGTAGCAACGGCAGCGTCGAAGTTGAACTCGCCAGCCTGGATCTGAGCGGTCAGCTCGTCGGTGCCGACGATATCGGCGCCAGCCTCACGAGCAGCATCCGCAGCAGCACCCTCAGCGAAGACAGCGACACGCACGGTCTTGCCGGAACCGTTCGGCAGGGACACGGTGCCGCGCAGCTGCTGGTCAGCCTGACGGGTGTCGATGCCGAGACGGAAGTGAGCCTCAACGGTCTGATCGAACTTCGTGGTGGCAATCTCGCTCACGAGCTTGAAAGCCTCCATCGGGGTGTAAACGCCCTCGCCGATCTTCTCAACTGCGGCGCGATACGCCTTAGACTTCTTAGCCATAATCTTAATCCTTTCGTGGTTCGTAACGAACCTGTGCGGCTTCTATCGCCAGGTTCTTCCACTTGTCAAAACAAACAGATGCTGAAGACAGCGTAGCGACTTACGCCTCGCCCTTCAGGATAGCAGCGAGCTTCTTGGAAGGCACGTAGGTCTTCTTCATCTCGATGCCCTCGACGCGCACGCCCATGGAACGAGCGGTGCCGGCAACGATGCGCATAGCAGCCTCGATGTCGTTCGCGTTCAGGTCGGGCATCTTAATCTCAGCGATCTCGCGCAGCTGATCCTGCGAAAGCGTGCCGACGAACTTAAGCTGCGGGATACCGGAAGCGGACTTCAGGCCCAACTTCTCCTTGATGAGCACAGCCGCCGGAGGGGTCTTGCACACGAAGTCAAAGGACTTGTCCTCATACACGGTGATCTCAACCGGGATGATAGTGCCCTTCTGCTCTGCCGTCTGAGCGTTGAACGCCTGGCAGAACTGCATGATGTTAACGCCCTGAGCACCGAGAGCAGGACCAACGGGCGGGGCCGGGTTCGCAGCGCCAGCAGGAATCTGCAGCTTGACGAAGCCCGTAACTTTCTTCTCAGCCATTCTTAATACCTTTCAAAATGCTTACAAGCTATATCAAAAAAAGCCCTATCTCGGAATGAGAAGCCCCGGTCCACGCGGGCACGCCGATACACAGGCTTTTCGATAACAATTTTAGATGCGAGACACCTGATCGAAGGAAAGTTCCACCGGAGTCTCACGACCGAAGATGGAAACCATGACCTTGACCTTGCCCGCTTCAGGGGAAATCTCGGAAACAACGCCATCGAACTCGGCCAGAGGACCGGAGATAACCTTAACCGGCTGGCCCACTTCCAAATTCGTCGAAGTCTTCTTCGGCGCTTCATGGCTAGTGCGCTTCATGATCTTGTTGTACTCATCGCGTGTGAGCGGAGCAGGATTGCCATCGGCACCAACAAAGCCGGTAACGCCAGGCGTGTTGCGAACCGCAGCCCAGCTGCGATCGTCAAGATCCATGCGTACGAGAACGTAACCGGGGAAAACCTTTTTCTCGCTTTCCACTCGACGACCGCCCTCTTTGATCTCGGTAACGGTTTCGGTGGGAATCTGGATGGAAAAGACGTTGTTCTCAAGACCCATCGTTTCAATGCGGGTTTCGAGATTGGTCTTCACCTTGTTCTCATAGCCAGCATAGGTATGAAGGACGTACCATTTTTT
>CAVHFC010000145.1:0-3659 GCA_963635025.1 Eubacterium sp. CAG:786 | reverse complement strand
TCCCGAAGGGCGTCTTTTGAGGGTTGCGAGTGCGTTGGCGGGCGGGTTTTTCGTGGCTGTGCGATTCCGTCCACGGTGCCGAAATCGCCGGTGTGGGCCGGTCGGCTGGCGACCTGACCAGCGGAGCGGGCGAGTCAGCCGGCGAACCTTAGTCGATCGCGATGCTGCGGCGGGTTTCCGGCTCGGGCTTGGCGACTTTCTTCGGCACGTCGATCTGCAGCGTGCCGTTCTCGAAGCGGGCTTTGATATCCTCTTCCTCGATGTCGTCGCCCACGTAGAAGGTGCGGCTGCACTTGCCGGTGAAGCGCTCCTGGCGGACGTAGGTTCCGCCTTCCGAGGCGTCCTCGGTTTCGGACTTGGTTTCCGCGGTGACGGTCAGGTAACCGTCCTTCAGCTCGGCTTGCACGCCTTCCTTGTCGAACCCCGGCAGGTCGATAATCAATTCGTAGCCGGCATCGGTTTCCTTGATGTCGGTGCGCATCAGGTTCGGCGCGGTCTTGACACTCGGCGAGGCCATCGTGCCGAAGAAGTTGTCGAAGGGGTCGGCCATCAGATCATTGAAGAAGCCGCGATTGCTGCGCGTAGGTACCAACATGGACATCATCGTCATCTCCGTTTCCCGGTTGCCGGAGACGTTGCCTGTGCTTGAAGCTTTACTTGCTCGAAGCCTGCGCCTTGCGCGCGTCGGCGACGTGCCGTGCAACCAACTTACTGCTTGCGTGGCGACCCTTGCGGGCCGCTTTCTTTTGAACAATTCCTGTTATAGCTGCGCAATTAGCACTCTGCAAGCGAGAGTGCTAACGCGTTACCTTCGCGTCACGTTCGTGTCACGAAGCGGGAACCAAGGGCCTCTGCGCAGACGATTCACACCTCGTCCACCAAGTTTTAAGCCTTCTTTCAGAATGGGCGCGTACTATACGAGCTGTTCCTTTCCCTTCCCTTTAAGGATCGCGTCCTTCCCATCCGCGATCCTGCCGGGAGTTCGGATTCCCACCGTCTCCCGGCGTTAAGGAACGCGCAGGATTCCCACCTGCGCGATGGCTGCGGGGTAGCCTTCCCATCCAAACCCCGCAGCCGGCGGGGGCGCATCCTTCCCAATTAGCGCCCCCGCCTTTTCTTTTTCGCTTTTGCTTTTCCCAGGCAACCCCGGCTTATCGCGGTTTTTCCCGATAGATGTCCTCGAGCGTGACGATTCGCCAGTCGGCCCGATCAGCGACCTTCGCGCGCGTCGACTCGCCTACCTCGTGCTTCGTAAAGAGCACGAACTGCGTCGCGACGTATCCTTTGACCAGACCCTTCTTGTTTTCAAGGTCTTCGATTTCCGCCGTTTCATCGAACGACCCTCGGTACTTGCATTCGCCGATGAGCAGCTGCTTTGCGGCCCGATCGGCAGCCAAAACATCGATATCGTCTTGCGCACGCTTGAAAGGGTTCGTCCCCCACCAGGACGAAACCGCCGTTGCGGAAATGGGCAGTTCACCAGCCTTTGCCCGCTCAACAAGCCATTCCGCGCACAATGCCTCAAACCGGTGGCCAAGGTATTCGCTGAGCTGTTCTTCGAGCAGTGAATTCACGACAGCGCGACCCAAACCGGCTTCGATGTCGGACGAGAACGGCATCACGAACCTGAACCAAAACGCATAACACGCTTCGGCTATGCGGTAGATCCCTCGTTTGCTCGTCGCGGGATTTTCGCCGAAGGGAACAGCCTTTTCGACGATCCCGATCGACTCGAGAGCCCGAGGGTAACGAGGCAAGCTTGTCTGCGCAATGCCCACACGGTCGGATATCTCTTTCGCCCGATTCGCGCCGGAAGCGACGGCACGCAGGATGGAGTTGTACAGAGCCGGTTCCTGGAATTCCTGCCTGAGCAAGCTATACGGTTCCTCGTAAAGAAACCCCATGGGGTCGAAATAGAGCCGGGCCAAATTCTCCCGCAAGCTCTCGCGAGGGTTCACTTGCTGAAGATAGTACGGAACGCCCCCAAAGCATCCGTAAAAGCGAAACGCTTCCTGGGCATCAAGCCCTGGAAGCATCTTCGCGGCGTCCCTGAAGCCGAGATTTCCCACCTTGATTTGCGCCGCGCTATTCGATGGGCGCGAGCTAAGGAGATGCCCATCCGACAGGGCGCCGGGCGGCGATAATCAATCAATACGGGCCAAGCGACCCTGCGACTAGCAGCCGGATGCTAGATCGCCGGCGAACAATCGGGACCCCTATCGCTCGCGACAGAGGAACGGCAAGGAATCGGCGTTCTGTAGCTTGCGGCCAATTCGGTGGCGAGAAATCGGCGCTCCTGTAGCGCCGTGCGAGCGATGAGGCCTCGCGTGGCAAGTTTTGCGAGTTTCCGAATGCCCGTGCACGCAAATGAGCCTCTGGCGGCAAACTATCGGCGTTCCTGTAGCGCGAAACGCGTACGGCGATACAGGAACTCGGATTGTTTGCCATCAGAACCGGTATTCGCTGCACGGCGATACAGAAAGTCGAAAAACTTGCCACCGCGGCCCACTCTCGCAGCACGGCGGTTCGGAAACTCGAATAACTTGCCATTGTCTCCTCCTGCTGAGATCAGTAGGAGGAGACAATGAAAATAGCTTTGGTTGCGGAGGCGGAGAAGCCGTGCGCAGCAAACAACATTCTTTATCCGGTTGACCACGCACCCGATACAGGACCCCCGAACAACTAAATAGCCTCGCATTAGCGAGGCTATTTCTATCTTGCTTCGTATTTCTAGTTTAGGCTCGGCTTTCTCTTCCTTTCCTCTCCCTACACGTGACGCCCATTAACGATATTCATGTTCGCCAACATCGTTGCCGCACGCTCGCGGGTCAGCGCCTCGTAGGGGCGCAGCGAGCGCGTCCCGTCGCCGTTGTCGTAGCCGTTGAAGTACCCGGAGATACTACCAAAGCCCATCGCATAAAAGGCCCAGTCGGAAATGGTGTCGGAGTCGTTGAACATGTACGAAAGGCCATAGGCATAGCCGTCACCGTACGCGTCCCAGTCCACTGACTGTTCTTCGCGATTCTCGAACTTGACGACGATGCACACCAGCTGCTCCATCGTCACCGCCTCGTTCGGCCGGAACTCGCGGTGGTCGCCCTCGTCGAAGCCGCTGATCACGCCCTTCTCTGCGGCCCAGTTCGCGGCGGCGGTGTAGAACTTGCCATCCTCCACGTCGGGCATCGCGCTCTCGTTCACGGCGCTCGCCGCGTCATAGGCTGCGGCCTCCTCTGGGCAGGCGAGGCGCCACAGGATAGTGGCGAGCTGCCCGCGCGTGAGCGTGTCGCCGACGCCGAAGAGCCCGTTATCGTAGCCGCTCATGAGGCCGTTGTCTACGGCGTAGGCGATGCCGTCAGCATACCATTCGGAGTAGTCGACGTCGGGATAATAGGACCCTGAGAGCTCCGCCTCCGCGCAGGCCCCTTGCGCCTCAACTTCCTCGTCGGCGAACGCGAGCCCCGCGGCAGGCAGGCTGGTGGCGGCCAGGGTCGCGGCGAGCGCGATCTTCGTGACGACTGATCCGGTTGATTTCATATCTTGCTTCCTTTCACTTCGGGTTTGTCCCGTGAAAGGTGTACCCCCCCCCCGAAGGTTCGAGTCAAGTGTCTTTCTCTTCATGAACGACGGACGGTTGATATGATTCCGCGAAATTCATCGTT
>CAVHFC010000144.1:0-3757 GCA_963635025.1 Eubacterium sp. CAG:786 | reverse complement strand
TCGCAGCGAAATAGCAAGCTGCGCATAAGCCCTGAAACCAGGCTGCGGCCGTCGCCGTACAGCCCCCACAGATCAGCCGTCCACGCGGAAAACGTGGTCGCCTCGCAACCGAAAGCCGCGCTCGATCTCGCCCGCGCAGCTTCTTTTCGCCAGGCGTATGCCTGCTGCATGTTCGGCAGCAGGACGATGTCATAAGCAAGTGAAGTATCCATGCGAGCATTTTACCGCGCCAGCGACGTGCCGTTGCCGACCATCGCGTACGACCTTGCATCCTGCATAGCAGAAGGCCCCCTTGCGGGGGCCTTCATCAGATCGCTGGCAGCTTAACCATAAGCCAGCAAATCAAGCCGTTTCGAACGAGATTATTCGCCGTCGTACATGGCCTTCAGGCGCGTGAGGTGCTGATAGCGCTCGATGGCCGCAGCCTCGTTGCGCTCGAACAGCTCGCCGGCGCGCTCGGGGAACTCGCGGGTCAGGCGGCTGTAGCGCGCCTCGTTCATCAGGAACTCCTGGTAACCGCCCGCCGGCTCCTTGCTGTCGAGCACGAACTTCTTGCCCGCAGCAGCATCGGGGTTGAAGCGGAACAGGTTCCAGTAACCGCAGTCCACGGCCTTCTTCATCTCGGACTGGCAGTTGACCATGCCGCCCTTGATGGAGTGCATCTCGCAGGGCGAGTACGCGATGATCAGCGACGGTCCGGGGTAAGCCTCGGCCTCGGTGATGGCCTTCAAGGTCTGCGCGGGCTTGGCACCCATGGCGATCTGCGCAACGTAGACGTAGCCGTAGGCCATGGCGATCTCCGCAAGGCTCTTCTTCTTGATGTCCTTGCCGGCCGCGGCGAACTGCGCCACCTGACCGATGTTGGAAGCCTTCGAAGCCTGGCCGCCGGTGTTGGAGTACACCTCGGTGTCGAAGACGAACACGTTGACGTCCTCGCCGGATGCCAGCACGTGGTCGAGTCCGCCGTAGCCGATGTCGTAGGCCCAGCCGTCACCGCCGAAGATCCAGACGGACTTCTTGGCCAAGTACTCCTTGTGGTCCAGGATGCGGCTCGCGGCCTGCGCGGCCTCGCCGCCGGCGGCAACCACCGCGGGCAGCGCAGCGATAAGCGCGTCAGCCGTGGTGCGCGATGCAGCCTTGTCGCCACGTGCGTCGAGCCATGCCTGCGCCTCGTCGGCAGCAGCGCCGGCAGCGATGAGCGCCTCGGCGTCGGCGGCCAACATGGCGTTGACGGCCTCGTAGCCGAGCTTCATGCCCATGCCGTGCTCGGCGTTGTCCTCGAACAGGCTGTTCGACCATGCCGGGCCATGGCCCTGCTTGTTGACGGTGTAGGGCGAGGTGCCGGCCGGGCCGCCCCAAATGGACGAGCAGCCGGTGGCGTTGGAGATGTACATATGGTCACCGTAGAGCTGCGTGATCAGGCGAGCGTAGGCCGTCTGAGCGCAACCCGCGCAGGCGCCGGAGAACTCGAGCAGCGGCTGCTTGAACTGGCTGCCGCGAAGGGTAGCGTCCTCGATCTGCGGCTTGTCGGCAACTTCCTTGACGCAGTAATCGAACACGTCCTGCTGGTCGAGCTCGGCCTCCACGCCGGTCATGGCAAGCGCCTCGGAGGGGCAGGCCTTCACGCACACGCCGCAGCCCATGCAGTCCAGCGGGCTGATGGCCAGGGTGTACTTCAGGTCCTTGACCTTGCCCTTCATGTCCAGCACGGCCATGGCCTCAGGGCCGGCCGCAACCTCTTCGTCGGTCAGGCCGTAGGGGCGGATGCAGGCATGCGGACAGACGAACGAGCAGCTGTTGCACTGCGTGCACTTCGAAGCGTCCCACGTGGCCACGGTGACCGAGACGCCGCGCTTCTCGTATGCCGAGGCGCCCAGCTCGAACTGGCCGTCGGCATGACCCGCGAATGCGGAAACGGGCAGAGAGTCGCCGGCCATGCGCCCGATGGGCTGCATGATCTCGCGCACCTGCTTGACCAGCTCGGGGCGGCCCTCAAGCTGCTCGGCATCGTCGGCATCAACTGCATCGGCCCAGCTGGCGGGCACGTCGATCTTCGTGAACGCCGTGGCGCCCGCGTCGATGGCGCGGTGGTTCATATCCACCACGTCCTGGCCCTTCTTCAGGTAGGACTTCGTGGCGGCATCCTTCATGAACTGGATGGCTTCCTCGGCCGGCAGGATGTTGGCCAGCGCGAAGAATGCGGACTGCAAAATAGTGTTCGTGCGCTTGCCCATACCGATCTCGCGCGCCAAGTCAATGGCGTTGATGGTGTAGAGCTGCACGTCGTTGGCCGCGATGTAGCGCTTGGCCTCGGCGGACAGATGGTGCTCAAGCTCTTCAAGCGTCCACTGGCAGTTGATCATGAACGTGCCGCCGGGCTTGACGTCGTTGACGATCGGGAAGTTCTTCGTGATGTAGCTGGGGTTGTGGCACGCCACGAAGTCCGCCTTGTTGATGTAGTAGCTCGAACGGATGGGAGCGTCGCCGAAGCGCAGGTGGCTCACCGTCACGCCTCCGGTCTTCTTCGAGTCGTACTGGAAGTAGGCCTGCACGTACTTGTCGGTGTGATCGCCGATGATCTTGACGGAGTTCTTGTTCGCGCCGACGGTGCCGTCGCCGCCAAGACCCCAGAACTTGCACTCGATGGTGCCGGGGACGGCGGTGTTCGGGCTGTCCGCGTCTTCGGGAAGCGAAAGCCCCGTGACGTCGTCGTTGATGCCGATGGTGAACTCGCTGCGCGGGTTGTCCTTGGCAAGCTCGGTGTAGATGGCGAACACCGAGGCGGGCGGCGTGTCCTTGCTGCCCAGGCCGTAGCGGCCGCCGGTCACCTTGATGCCGGTGACGCCCTCGGTCACGAGCGCGTTGACGACGTCGAGGTACAGCGGGTCGCGGCTGCCCGGCTCCTTCGTGCGGTCGAGCACGGCGAGCTTGGTGCAGGTCTTCGGCAGCGCGGCGACGAACTTGTCGGTGCAGAACGGACGGTACAGGCGAACCTTCACGAGGCCCACCTTCTCACCGTGGGCGTTCAGGTAGTCGATGACCTCTTCGGCAACGTCGCAGATCGAGCCCATGGCCACAATCACGCGATCGGCGTCGGCGGCGCCGTAGTAGTTGAACGGCTTGTAGTCGGTGCCGAGCTTGGCGTTGACCTTGTCCATGTACTCCTCGACCACGGCCGGCAGCTCGTTGTAGACGCTGTTGCAGGCCTCGCGGTTCTGGAAGAAGGTGTCGCCGTTTTCGTGGCTGCCGCGCATGGCGGGGCGCTCGGGGTTCAGGGCGTGGTCGCGGAAGGCCTTCACAGCGTCGAAGTCGCACATGTCGGCCAGGTCGGCGTAATCCCACACGGCCACCTTCTGCACCTCATGCGACGTGCGGAAGCCGTCGAAGAAGTTCAAGAACGGCACATGGCCCTTGATGGCGGCCAGGTGAGCGACGGCGGAAAGGTCCATGACCTCCTGGACGTTGCCCTCGGCAAGCATGGCGAAGCCGGTCTGGCGGCAGGCCATGACGTCGGAGTGGTCGCCGAAGATGTTCAGCGCGTGCGTGGACACGGTACGGGCGCTTACGTGGAAGACGCTCGGCAGCTGCTCGGCGGCGATCTTGTACATGTTCGGAATCATCAGAAGCAAGCCCTGGCTGGCCGTGTAAGTGGTGGTCAGCGCGCCTGCGGCAAGAGAACCGTGCACAGCGCCGGCGGCGCCGCCCTCGGACTGCATCTCGCACACCTTGACCTTCGTGCCGAAGATGTTCTTGCGAC
>CAVHFC010000143.1:0-3760 GCA_963635025.1 Eubacterium sp. CAG:786 | reverse complement strand
GCCGAGGCGGGCGCGTCGGGCGGCGCGAATTTCATGATCAACGGAATGGAGTAGCCACATGGCATTGTTCGATTGCACCTGCGACGCGACCAGCGGGCATGCGCGCGCGCTCACCTACGAAACCGCGCATGGCACGTTCCAAACGCCCATGTTCATGCCGGTGGGAACCTCGGCGACCGTCAAGGGCATCACGGTCGACCAGCTGCACAGCCTGAACAGCCAGGTGGTGCTGGCGAACACCTATCACCTGTCGCTGCGCCCGGGCGCTGACTTGGTCGAAGAGGCCGGCGGCGTGCATAAGTTCATGAACTACGACGGGCCCATGCTCACCGATTCGGGCGGGTTCCAGGTGTTTTCCCTGGCCGACACGTTGAAGCTCGACTCCGACGGGCTGACCTTCCGCAGCATCTACGACGGCAGCTACGTGCGCTGGACGCCCGAGATCAACATGCGCATCCAGGAGCAGATCGGCGCCGACATCGCCATGCAGCTGGACCAGTGCACGCCGTACCCGGCCGAGCGCAGCTTCGTGGCCAACGCGGTCGACCTGTCGGCGAACTGGGCGCGCCGCTGCCTGGCCGCGCACAAACGGCCCGATCAGACGCTGTTCGGCATCGTGCAGGGCGGCATGGAACTCGATTTGCGCTTGGAAAGCATCCGCCGTTTGCGCGAGATCGAGGAAGAAAGCCTGGCCGCGGGCGGGAGGCGCTTCGGCGGTTTCGGCATCGGCGGCTATTCGGTGGGCGAGGATCACGAGACCATGTTCGCCACGCTGGGCCAGGTGGCGCGCGCGCTGCCCGACGACCGCCCGCGTTACCTGATGGGAGTGGGCAACCCGACCACGCTCGTGCGCGCGGTGCGCGAGGGCGTCGACATGTTCGACTGCGTGCTGCCCACGCGCACGGCCCGCATGGGCACGGCGTTTTCCAGCACGGGTCGCATGAACCTGCGCAACGCGAAATTCACGCACGATTTCACACCGCTCGACCACAGCTGCACGTGCCCGACCTGCCAAAACTACACGCGAGCCTACCTGCGGCACCTCGTGAAGCAAAACGAGATGCTCGGCGCCATCTTGCTGTCGGTGCACAATCTGCATTTCCTCATCGACCTGATGCGTCGCGCCCGCGAAGCCGTGCTAGCTGGCGAATACGAGCAGTTCTACCAGCAATGGATGAACAGCCCCGCTGCAAAGGACTACTAGCGGGGGCGTTGGGGGCCGGGGGCGTCGTCGCCGGCTCGCCCGCGCCGCTGCGCGCTGGCCGGTCGCGAAAGGGCGCCGTGCTTAAAATTTGTGTCGCGCCAAAGGCGCTCTCTAATAAGGTTTGAGCTCTTGCTCAAACCCACGAAATCTTGCTGCTGGGATAACATTGCAGCAGGCATTCTGCTGTCGGGATAACGCTGCAGCAACTATTTCGTGGGTGCGAGATATCATCTCGCACCTTAATCGCCAGCGCCGAAGGCGCGTCAGAATTTTTAGCATGCGGGTGGAACCGGTTCTGCTGATCGTCAACCGTCCGCTTGCCCGTCCGGGAAAAGTGTGTCGCGCCTGGTGGTGCTCTCGAATACGGGTCGAGCTGTCGCTCGACCCCACGAAAATCCAGCTGAGGGGACAACATTGCAGCAAGATTTCGTGGGCGCGAGGCACGACTCGCGCAGCACTAGGTCAGCGCCCGAAGGGCGCGTCACACTTCTAAAAAAAGGCGAAACGAGCCCGCCGGCCAGTGTTAGCCCGCCAGCCGGCGGCAACCCACCTGCCCAACAGAAACAAAACCGCCCCTACAACCCCGCATCCGTGCGACAATGGTTGACGTGCGGCCAGACGAGACTCGCCGCGCGCCAAGCGCCAACCAAGCGCGCAAACCTGCAACCAACAACGAAGGGGGCACCATGAGCAATCCGCGTACCGACGCATTCGCCAACACAGCGGCGACCATCATCAAGAAGCTCGAGCGCAACGGCATGGAGGGGCATTACTGCGAAACCTCGGCCGAGGCCATCGACCTGGTCAAACAGCTGGTTCCCGAAGGCAGCTCCGTTTCCTGGGGCGGCACCGAGACGTTCAAGGAAACGGGTGTGAAGGCCGCGCTCGAAGCGGGCAACTACCGCATGCTGGATCGATCAGCCGCCAAGACGCCCGAGGAGGCTCGCGAGATCTACCAGCAGCATTTCGCGTCCGATGCGTTCTTCATGAGCACGAACGCCATCACGCTGGGCGGCGAACTGGTCAACATCGACGGCAACTCGAACCGCCTGGCGTGCCTGCTGTTCGGGCCGCGCCAGGTCATTGTGCTGGTGGGCATGAACAAGGTGGTTGCCGATGTGGACGCGGGCATTAAACGTGTGCGCACCATGGCCTGCCCGCCGAACGCCGCGCGCCTGCACACGAACACGCCCTGCGAGCACACCGGCGCCTGCGCGGAGTGCCACGCCGAGGGCTGCATGTGCTGCAACGTGGTGGTGACCCGCCACTCGCGTACGAAAGGCCGCATCAAAGTGATCCTCATAGCCGAAAATCTCGGCTTCTAGCCAGCGTTCGCCAGCGCTCGCCGGAGCGGTTTCGCTTCAACAACAAGCGCAGCGCCCCGCTCCCCGATACGGTCGCGGCTTGATACAATCGAAATCGGGGAACGCTTCGCGCCTGGGCGGCTTATTGAAAGGGGCCGTCTAGGGACGCTTCTACTGTCGATGCCGTCTGCAATATGATGTTGGTGGTTATCGGGATCATCGGCCTTCTGCTGATGAGAAGGGAGTGAAATGCGAACCGCGTATCGAAACGAAAAAGCCGGGCCTACCCTCTAAAGTAACCCGGCTTTCGTAACATAAGATCGCCGCCCAGAAGCCGCTGGGGCGTTCCCTCACCCCGTATTCTAGCAAACGCCCCTCGCCCGGGGCAATAACGGGCACCAACCGATTCACATCCGAAACAAACCGGCTAGCGGGGGCAGCAGCGGCCGGCAGCCCTCGCGTCGCCCGCCCGGAATCTACAATCCTTCGTACGTGGGCGAGCTTGAATCCCCGATTTCCTTAGCATGTAAAAACACGTAGATGTGAGCTATAGCTCACATCTAAATAGAAAGCACCGAAGGTGCGCCACTGCTTCTTCCAATTCGGCGGGGCAGTGGTTGGCCCCTCCTCAGACCCTCACATTTGTGAACGAATTGTCAACTTGACCCCACGTATGCATGCGGTGATTTCGCCAAGACGCGCGGTCGTTGCATGCCCTTCGGCGAATATGGCCGTTGGCGTTCATCGTTGTTGTATAAACACAACATATCGGTATAATCAGTACCCGTTGAAAGAAGGGAAAGGTTTATGCGCCGGAAGGATTGATGCGGGGAATTCCGTCGAAGAATTCAGCGAGCGTCATGTCGAAGCCGTTGGCAATTTTGGCAAGGTTTTGCAAGGTGACGTTGCGCTGTCCCACCTCGATGGATGCAAGATAGGTGCGGTCCATGCCTATCTTCAGGGCGAAGCGCTCCTGGCTAAGGCCGGAGGCGGCGCGTAGCTCTTTGATCCTGAGTCCAACCATTGTTTGCAGCATGTCTCGCATGACTGCAGACTACCGGCGATGTTGTATATATCACAACGGACTATATACAACATAATGGAAACCCGTCTCCTGCGCACGTTGCAGGTGGCGGTTTTTCTGTCCCGTAGGTGTTGTGTATAAGCAACATCGAACTTTCAACACGACAGAGCTTGAAGAACCGCAGTCGTCGCCGAGCGCGCGCTGCGCCGGTCTCCAAGAGGATGAATA
>CAVHFC010000142.1:2730-3810 GCA_963635025.1 Eubacterium sp. CAG:786 | reverse complement strand
TCAAGCGTTTCGCCGCGACGCTTCGGATCGATGCCGGATCGCTCAAACAGCTCGGGAAGATTCGCCGCAACGGCACCGTAGGTGCTGCCGCGAGACGCAAAATAGGTTTTGCAGGAGTTCGAAAGCGTTTTGCGACGGCTCGCGAACGCAGCGTCGGCCATCATGCAGGCGGCGGAAAGCGTTTTCGCATCGGCGACTTCCCCTTCATCGTCCGTCACCGGTCGCCGGTTGAGCCTGATCACCGAGCTGTCAACGCGCGGCGGCGGAAAGAAGTTGTTCGGCCCGACAAGGAATCGTCCGGCTGGTTCGGCATACAGACGCAGCTTCACCGTGTAAGCGCCGTAGTTCTTCGTGCCCGGCTCGGCCGCCATGCGGTCTGCAACCTCTTTCTGCACCATCACGGTCGCGCTCTCGATCGACTCGATGCGCTCGAAATAGTCGAGCACCACCGTCGCAGCCACAGCGTAAGGCAGATTTGCCACCAGCTTATTGGGCATCGCGCCTGCATCGAGGTCGTCGAGCGTCAAATCGAGCGCATCTTTTTTGATAAGCGTGAAGGAATCGGCCCAAGGAGCAAGCGTCTCGGCCAGCACGGCGGGAAGATCGGGGTCGCGCTCGATGGATGTCACATGCTCGGCGTTTTTCAGGAGCGCGATGGTAAGCGTGCCGATGCCGGGGCCAACCTCCAGGACGCGATCGTGGCTATCAAGGCTGGAAAGCTCGACGATCTTCTGCAAAATGGAGTCGTTGACCAGGAAGTTCTGCCCCAGCGAGTACTTCGCGGCGAGGCCATGGTCGGCCAGCACCTCGCGCGTGACGGTCGGGCTAGCCAAGTAAGAAAGGCTACCCACGACGACGCCCCTGATTGGAGCCCTTGCCGCCCTTGGCACCCTTGCCTCGATTCGAACCCCTACCCGATGCCGATCCACCGCGCGACGAACCAGAATCTTTGCTCTTGGCGTGCGGGTTGCGATTTTGCGCCTGCTGAACCCCGCTCGTGCCGCGCTTCGCTTTGGCGCTCTTGCGCTCGCCCGCACGCTTGCGCCCCCGACGAGCATCGTCGATGCGCTTGCCATCCTC
>CAVHFC010000142.1:0-2498 GCA_963635025.1 Eubacterium sp. CAG:786 | reverse complement strand
GTAACCGGATACTCATCGGCCTCGGCGACGATCTCTCCCGACTCGTCGATCTTCCCCACCCAGTCAAGCACGCGCTCCAGACGAAAGCCCGCCACCGCCGCGGCTGAACGCACCACGCCCACCAGCGGGTCGAAGCCATGCGGGTCGCCACCTTCGCCCACCACATGCAGCGTCGCCGGGCGACGGCGAGCGCGCATACGTGTCCAGAAATAGGGCTGGAAGCGATCGAGCAAAGCTTTGAGCTGCGACGAGGGACCGGCGAAGAACACCGGCGCGACCACGATGAGCTCATCGGCGTCCTCCAGCAGCGGGTAGATATCGTCCATGTCGTCGCGAATGACGCAACGATGCGGCGCTTGGTCTTCTGCACGCTGGGCCTCAAAGGCCTCCTCATCGGCCTGCTCCCGCTCGGTCAGCTCGTCTTTCGCCTTCCGTTTGCAGAAATCGCATGCGGTGCAGCCGGAGATGTCGAGCGTGGAGACGGGCGCCAAGAACACCTCATCTTCGGGGCATTGCTCGATGCACGATTCGAACAAAAGGTCCGCAAGCGCGCCGCTGCGCCCCTCAATGCGCGGAGACCCAACGATGATCAGGCGTTTCATTCGCAATTCCTTTCAGTTTCGCCCGCTTGCGCGCAGGCTTGCTGCCACGATGTGGCGGGACGGTCCAGCAGCGTGCGCGCGTTGCGGGCGAGCTGCTCCATCAGCTCCCGTCGCGCCGAGTCGGTCTCGCAACCAAGCACCTCGGCCATACGCGCGGCCGTGAACGTCACATGAGCCGGGCCGCAGGGCATCCCCCGCATAGGCTCGGGCGTCATGTACGGGGAATCGGTTTCGGTCAGCAGCAGCTCGCGCGGGCAGCGCGCCACCGCGTCGCGCGTGTCCTGGCAGCGCCCGAACGTGAGCGCCCCGCCCAAGGCGACAAAGCATCCCTGCTCCACCCACGGGCGCAGGGTTTCCCAATCAAGATCGAAGCAGTGCAAAAGCACTCCCGCCTCAGGAAAGCCCTCCTCGCGAAGAATCGAGAAGGCCTCGTCATGCGCCTCGCGCACATGCAGCGCCAACGGCAGGCCCGCCCGGTGCGCCACGCGGATTTGACGGCGGAACACCTCGCGCTGCGCCTCGCGCGGGGAAAAGTCGTAATGGTAGTCCAGCCCCACTTCCCCCACCGCGCACACGCGCGGATCGGCCAAGCGCGAAAGCAGGCGGCGCTCCATGGCATCATCGTAGAGCTTCGCGTTGTGCGGGTGCACACCGGCGGCAAGGCGCAAGTGCGGAAGAGGCCGGCTTGCGGCGTCAACCGGTAGCGCGAACGCCGCCGGCGCGATGCCGGCCGGCAGGTGCGTCACCTCGTCGCCACCTGCGGCGAGCAACGCGCCCGACGCTTCGACCAGCTGCGGCATCAGCCGCCGGGCCTCTTCATACCAGCCAGCAAAGCGCTCGAAGGTTGCCGGATCGTCCTCGGCAACGTCGATGATGTCGCAGATGAACTCGACGCCCCAAATGGCAGCGCGTGCAAATTCCAGCGCCGGCGCGTCCAGCAGCTGCACGTGCGCATGCGTGTCGACCGCAGCCGATCCCATGCACACGGGCTCCACCAGGCGAAACCGCCCCTTCTTGCGCTTCTGCCGAAACAGCGCGTCGGCAAACGACGGCTGCTGCCCTTCCTCGCTCATGCTCTTGCCTGAAAACCTATTCGACCGTGATCTGGCTCTCGTCAAGACGCGGGAACAGCGGCTCTCCCACCTCGACGGCGTTGCCGGCCGGAAGCTGACCCCACTTCGTGGCGGCCTCGATGTCCACGCATGCCGAAATGTCGCCCAAGCTCAGGCGCTTGAACACCTCAGCCGAGGTGTTCGGCATGAACGGAGCCATGTACAGCGCGATGATGCGGATGGCCTCAAGCGCGTTGTAGATGACTGCAGCCAAATCGCCCTGCGTCTCCTCTTTCTTCGCCAGGTTCCACGGCGCGCTTTCCTCGACGTAGAGGTTCACGCGGCTGGCCAGCTCCTGCACCGCGGCGGCGGCACCGGTGAAGTCAACCTGCCCCAAACAGGCGTCGTACTTCGCATACAACGCCTCGCAAATGGGAAGCATCGGGTTCGCCACGCGCGCAGCGGCATCGCCCGGCACGGCGGGCACCTTGCCGTCGAAGTACTTCTTCGTCATGTTGAACACGCGGCTGCACAGGTTGCCCCAGGTGTTCGCCAGATCAGCGTTGTACACCTGCACCATGCGCTCCATGGAGATGTTGCCGTCGTGGCCGAACTGCACGTCGCTCATAAAATAGTAGCGGTACGCGTCGACGCCGAAGATTTTCACCAGGTCGACGGGCTTCATGCCGTTGCCCTTCGACTTCGACATCTTCTCGCCCTTGGTCAGCAAAAAGCCATGGCCGAACACCGTGTGCGTGATGGGCAGCCCCGCAGCCATGAGCATGGCCGGCCAGATGACGCAGTGGAAGCGCGTGATGTCCTTGCCCACGAAGTGGTACTGCAT
>CAVHFC010000141.1:0-3838 GCA_963635025.1 Eubacterium sp. CAG:786 | reverse complement strand
GGCTGCGTTCCGCTGCTGCTGTTGCGCTGGCGATTGAACACGCTTTCGTTCGGCGACGAGGAAGCGGAATCACTCGGCGTGAACGTGAAGCTCATGCGCGGCATCTACATCCTGTGCGCCACGCTGCTCACCTCCTCGGTCGTGTCCATCGCGGGCGTCGTCGGCTGGGTGGGCCTCATCATCCCCCACCTGGCGCGCTTCATCTTCGGCCCCGACAACCGCATCGTGCTGCCCACCTCGCTCATCATCGGCGGCGGCTTCATGATCATCGTCGACTGCGCGTGCCGCACGCTTATGGCATCGGAAATCCCCCTGGGCATCCTCACCTCCATCATCGGCGCGCCGTTCTTCTTCGCGATTCTGCTGAAAACGCATCGAGGTGAGCGCTCATGACGCGAACCGATTCGCCCATCACGGGAAAATCGCTCGAAGCGCGCGATCTTTCCTGCGGCTACAAAGGCAAGCCGGTCCTTAAGCACGTGAACCTCTCAATCGAACGTGGCGAGGTGGTGTGCCTTCTCGGCCCGAACGGCGTAGGTAAAACCACCCTGTTCAAAACGCTGCTCGGCTTCCTGCCGCCCCTCGCCGGCGACGTGCTCGTCGAGGGTATGCCGCGCGCGCAGCTTTCGCGCAAGCAATTCGCCCGCGCCGTGTCCTATGTGCCGCAAACGCACACGCCGCCGTTTTCGTTCAGCGTCATCGACATGGTGCTCACCGGATGCGTGTCTCACCTGGGCATGTTCGATTCGCCGCGCAAGGCGGACTACGATCGCGCCGAGGCCGTGCTCGAAAAGCTCAGCATCTCGCACCTGTCCGAACGCGCCTACACCGAGATTTCCGGCGGAGAGGCGCAGATGACGCTCATCGCGCGATCGCTGATGCAGGACGCCGGCATCCTGATGATGGACGAGCCCACCGCCGCGCTCGACTTCGGCAACCAGGTGAGCGTGCTGGCCCGCATCAAGGAGCTCGCCGGTGCCGGGCACGGCATCGTCATGACAACGCACAACCCCGACCACGCGTTTCTGTGCGCAACGAAGGCGGCGCTCATCGACCGGAGCGGCCATATCGAATGCGGGCCGGTCGATGCGGTGGTGACCGAGGAGAACCTCGGGCGCGCCTACGGCATCACGGTGAAGATCGCGCATACCGAAGACGAGCGCGGCCGGCCGATCAAAACCTGCGTGCCGCGCCTGGACTGAAAAGCGCTCGAGGAGCTGGCCCGCGGGCGGGCGGGCTCAACCCACTCGCCCAACCCGCCCGTTGTGCCCACGTCTTAACCTACACCAACCGAAAATCCGAGCCCGGCTAAACCGGGAGCCAACATACGCCGAAAAGGACGGCGTCGCCGTCTACACCCAAAGGGAAAGGAAGCAAGAACCATGAGCAAGCAAATGAACAGGGAAAACGTTGTTGTGAACATGAATCGTCGCGACTTTTTGAAGCTCGCCGGCATCATGGGCGCCACCATCGCGGCCGGCGGCGCGCTGGGCGGCTGCTCGTCGAACTCTTCGTCAAGCAGCTCGTCCGAAAGCGCGTCGAAGGCCGCGGAGCCCACCACGCAAACCATCACCGACATGGGAGGCACCCAGGTCGAAGTGCCCCTGAACCTCACGAAGTACGCCGACGGCTGGTACGCGCACAATGAGATCACCATCATGCTGACCGGCGCGGAAGGCCTGGTGGCAACGCACTGCGCCGAAAAGGACTACAAATGGATGTACAAGGTGTGCCCCAACATGAAGGGTGCCACGGCCACCTTCGGCAAGGACTTCAACTTCGAGGATCTCGCCGCGCTTGAGCCGCAGGTCATCTTCGATTCCACCAACGACCTTCGCGACAAGGCCGCCGAAGTGGGCATTCCGCTGGTAAACTGCATGTTCAAAACCTTCGACGAGATGAAGCAGTCCATCGAGCTGACCGCCCAGGTGTTCGGCGGCGACGCGCCGGAGATTGCGAAGAGGTACAACGCCGAGCTTGACCAGGTGCTCAAGGAAACCAAGGCCAAAACCGACGGCCTGGCTGACAGCGAGCGCGTCAGCGTCATGCACGGCAACAGCGTCTACACGCTCACCATCGACGGCACCGACACCATCATCGACGACTGGATCAAGGCCGCCGGCGGCAAGAACGCCGTCACCGAATCCACGAAGGGCAACGCGCAGGCGCAGTTCACCATGGAGCAGGTGGTGGCGTGGAACCCCGACGTCATCATCACCGGCAAGGCCGCCGAGGTCGACCAAATCCTGAACGACCCCAACTGGGCTTCCATCAAGGCCGTGCAGAACAAACAGGTCTACGTGAACCCGAAGGGCGTGTTCGGCTGGGATCGCTACGGCGTTGAGGAGCTGCTGCAGATTCAATGGGCGGCCGCAACGCTGCACCCGGAGCTGTTCGACAACTCCAAGATCGCCGACAAGGTGAAGAACTTCTACAAGACCTACCTGAACTACAGCCTCACCGACAAGGACGTCGAACTCATCCTAGCCGCCAAGAACCCGGAGGAGTAGCCGGCGCAATTCGTTTGAAGCTCGCCCTGGGAAATGAGTGTCGCGCATAAATGCGCTCTCTAGTTGGGGGTTGAGCCAATGGCTCAACCCCGCAAATTTTTAGGCAAAGCAACCTCAACAGGTGTTTTTGTGGGCGCGAGGCACGACTCGCGCATCAATAGATCAGCACCGAAGGTGCGCCAGATTTTTCATGAACCGCAGCGGTGCGCCGATTGCGCGCTTATGAATCATCTGTCGCGCCTGACGGCGCTCTCCGATACGGGCCGAGCTGTCGCTCGACCCCACGAATTTTGCGCAAGGGAAAGTAGATCGGGTCGATTTCCCTGTTCAAGCCCAATTTTTCGTGGGTGCGAGACATGACTCGCGCCATCATAGTCAGCGCCTTTAGGCGCATCACACTTTCCTCGGCCGAAAGGCCGAACACGAACCAGCGTCCAATATTTCAAACATTTGACGGGTTGGCAGAAACCCGAGATATTGGACGAACTAAAACCGGCGCCCGTCAAGCCGCCCGCCAACCCGCCGGACGCCGGGCCCGGCGCTCTCTACTCCACCGTCACGCTCTTGGCAAGGTTGCGGGGCTGGTCGACGTCGCAGCCGCGCGCCACGGCGATGGAGCGCGCCAGCATCTGCAGCGGCACGCTTGCCGTGATGGCGGAAAACGCGTCGCGCACCTTCGGGATGTAAATCACGTGGTCGGCGTGCTTGCAAATCTCCTCATCGCCCTCGGTGGCGATGGCCACGATCATGGCACCGCGCGCCTTGCTTTCCTGCAGGTTGGACACCAGCTTGTCATAGACCGGGCTCTTCGTCGCCACGGCGATGACCGGGAAGCCCTCATCGATAAGCGCGATCGGGCCGTGCTTCATCTCACCGGCGGCATAGCTTTCGGCATGCAGGTAGCTGATCTCCTTGAGCTTGAGCGCGCCTTCCTGGGAAACCGCCGCGCCCATGCCGCGCCCGACAAACAGAGCGCTATGCGCGTCCTTGCAGGCCAGGGCCGCCTCTTCGACAGCCGGCTGGCACTCGGCCAGGATGCGCTCCACCTGATCGGCCGTGTCGGCAAGTTCGCGGAACAACAGGCGGATCTGGTTCATCTTCAACTTACCCTTGACCTGCGCCAGCAGCATCGCCAGAAGCGTAAGGGAAACAACCTGGCCCAAGAACGACTTCGTGGAGGCCACGGCGATTTCCTTGTTCGCCTTCGTGTAGATGACGCCGTCAGACTCGCGCGCCACGGGGCTGCCCACCACGTTGGTGATGCCGAACACGCGCGCGCCCTTCACGCGGGCGTCGCGGATGGCGGCCAGCGTGTCGGCCGTCTCGCC
>CAVHFC010000140.1:0-3923 GCA_963635025.1 Eubacterium sp. CAG:786 | reverse complement strand
GAAGAACCCCTGCGGGGCGCACAAGGACCGCCACGAACGCATCGGCGAGGGATTCATCGGCATCGATGCGTTCGCGCGCATCGTGGCCCATCCGCAGCTGCGCGATTTGCCCTTCATCCTGGAAACGCCCAACGACCTGGATGGATACGCGGCGGAGATAGCGCTGCTGCGAGGTTTGGCGGCAGACGGACAGGAGGACTGACAAGAGGGCTGCCTCCCGGCATCGCCGATGCGCGCAGGGACAATATGGCGAGCGCCTTGCGGCGCCCCAGTAATGGTCGAGCTGTCGCTCGACCCCACGAGTTTTCGAGAAAAGCAACCTCAACAGGTGTTTTTACGTAGGCCCAAGACATGTCTCGCGCAGCACTTGGTCAGCGCCCACAGGGCGCTTCACACTTTTCCAAAAAGCCGGAGCGAGGCGCCGCCCGGTGTTGAGCGGCGCCTCGTGCTTTCTTGGTCGGTCCGTCGAGGTAGCGTCGGTTCCCGTTAAGGGCATCGATCGCGGCGGTGCTTGCTCTACATCAAGTTAAAGGGCATCGTTCCGACAACCGTTTCTCCGTCCGACTTATAGACGGTCAGTTGAATAGCGGTCGCTTCTCGAGCGATATTGGCTATTTCGTACATCGTGGACTCGGGTACTGCTATCTCGCCGTTCACCCCAAGCTGCGAACGGTCTGAGCCCTTCACCACGAAGCAGTCAGCCCCAGACTCAGCAGCTGCTGCGGCACCATGCACTTCGACGACGCCACTCTCATTTAAAGCCGTGACCGTAGATGCCATCGAAGGATCCCTGGAAACCTCAGCATTGATTGCGGACGACATCTCGCTACATGCCGATGCCTCGGCATCTTTCATATTCTCAGCGATCTTAATATTTGAGAGGTACTCCACAGCCCCCTGCTCGGAAAGGGCTTTGATTCCAAGTACTTGTTCGCTGGCTTCAACCAGCTCTTGGGCCTGCTCATCCCGAAGGGCGCGATATTCCTCATCTGACATCGAGCGCAGCCGATTGAGAACGCCGTTAAGCTCGGAAGTGTACACGTATCCGCGCTCGCCATTCGATGCCTGAACAGCGCGCAAATCGGGCTCAATGGCATTAGGCTGCTTCGTTACCGGATTAATTGCTGGCCCGTAAGTTTGACCGCGAGCATTCACGCCATACGAAAGCGTGTCAAGGGCACCCGCCTGAGCAGCACCAAAGAGCATCAAGAATACGACCGCAACAACTATGATCGCATTCCGTTTCATATCGAAAGCGTGCATTTCGATCATCTTCCCCTTTCCCTTTCTTCTGTGCCGACAAGATTCATTGAATGGTTTGTTTGACTCACCTCTTATAGAATCTTTAGTACTTGCACTTATATTCTTAGTATATTTGCTAGTACTGTTATTTAAAGTCTGGAATATTTAGAACCGATCGTGATAAGCTTTGTTTTTGGGATCTGCCGAAGGAGCGCTGGCGTGAGCGATGGCAAGAAATTCCAATTCCTGTAGCGCCGAGTCGCCCAGACGGGTGCGCGTGGCAAGTTTTCCGAGTTTCCGAATGGCCGTGCAGCCAAATGGGGCCGAAATGGCAAGGAATCGTCGCTCCTGTATCGTTGAACGCGTTTGGTGCTACGGATACTCGAAAAGTTTGCCATCAGAGTCCGTTTTCCTTGCACGACGGTACAGGACCGCTGAAAACTTGCCGCCTTCGTGGGCCGGTTGGCATAACGCTACAGCAGCGAGAATTTCTTGCCACGGGAAGACGTATCCCACGCACGAGGCTACAGATAGTCGGAAAACTTGCCACCAGGGCTCACTCGGAATCAGCCGGAAAACCGTACGAGCATTCGCTCCGAGCTTTGCGCGACAACGTGCTTCAGCAATGACGTATCATGTTATTATACTGGGACTATAAGAATGGAGGGTATTATGCGCGCGTCAACCTTGACCTTCGACAATCCTAAAAGTGCTCATTTCCTCGATAGTTCAAAACGGCAAACGGTAATGAGGGGATTGCGCATTGCTCTCTCAATCGTCACTTTTATCTGGGCGTGCTTGCTCGTGCTGGTGGCGATAGGTTTCGCGCGCGGACTATCAATTCCCTCTGAAACAGCCGCTTCGACAGTTGGCGCTCCTACCCTTATTTTGTACTTCGCAACAATCGTCGAAGGCACTCTTGTTGCTTGCATTCTCTGCGGGACTCTTCGCTCACTTCGATCGCTTGCAGATTGCGAATCTCCGTTTTCAGCAACCATGACCAAGAAGACAAGGGCGCTTTCGATCTTACTTTTCTCCTATGGGGTCGTCGACTCCTTCATCGGCACGCAGTTCTTCGCGTTTGCCCAGGTAGGTGCTTCCGCTCTAGGTTTTTCGGGTCCGTACCTTGTCGCATTCGATCGACCTTGGTGGATACCTGAAATCAATGCAGGTATTTTCAGAGCAGCTGCGGTAGTTCTTGCGATTTCACTTGTGTTTGAATACGGCTGCGAACTGCAGCAAGAGTCGGATGCGTTTCTGTAGGATTGGCGGTTGGTGCTTCGTGCCTGTGGTTGTCCGGCTTGACGTTATGCTTGCAAAGCGGAAGATGAGCTCAATGGAGTTGGCAGAGCGAATCGGCATTACGCCGGTTATGCTGTCGCGCATTAAAACGGGGAAAATCAAAGGGATTCGCTTCTCAACGCTCGAGAACATTTGCCGCGTTCTTGATTGCACCCCTGGCGATCTTCTTGAAATAGCTGATGGGGAATAAGCGCACCTTTGGCGCAATCAGGGATTCAGGGTGCACCCGAAACGTATGTGGGCGCGACGGACGCTACTTACCCGCAAGTGTGGCGCGGTGGCGGATGCATTCTGCTGCTATGCTTATGGCTATCTCTTCTGGGGTTTCGGCTTTGATGTCCAGGCCGATGGGCATATGCACGCCATCGATCACCGCTTCAGGAATCCCTGAGGCTCGTAGGTGCTCGCGCACGCCGGCGATCTTGCGGCGCGAGCCGATGCATCCCGCATAGGCCAGCGGGCAGCGAAGCGCCTGTTCGAGCACGGCGCCGTCGAAGCGGTGGGTGTGCGTCATGATCAGCACGTAGTCGCGCGCGTCGAGCGCAAGGGACGCGGCGATGTTCTCGTAGTCGCCCACGATGATCTCGCGCGCGGCGGGAACTCGCTGCGTTAAGGCGAACTCGGGGCGGCATTCGAACAGCGTGCAGGAGAAGCCCACGCGCGAAAGCGCCTCGATCGTCGCCACGCCCACATGACCGCCGCCGAACACGACGGCGCGAGGCCGGACGGCAACGGGCATGGCGAACACGTCGCCGATGATGGCGCCTTGGCCAAGGCCGGATTCCCGCATCATAATATTGCCGGTAAGCACATCGCGAACAAATGATGAGCTCCTTGCAGCGCCCTATTTATGGTCGAGCTCTCGTTCGCTCCCACGAAATTCGGATGCTAGGTTAACGCTTCTGCCAGGTCCTTCGTGGGTGCGAGCCATAGCGCACATCAATAGCCAGCGCCGAAGGCGCGTCAGGCTTTTTAAGAACCGCAGCGGAGCGCCAATCGCGCGCTTTTGAATAATGTGTCGGCAGCACTTGGCCAGCGCCCGCAGGGCGCTTCACACATCTCCAAAAAAGCCGGAGCGAGGCGTCAACCGACGTAAATGCATCAAATACGTCAAATACGTCTGCCGCAGCCGACGCAAAACCGATGAAAACTGTTTTCGTCGGTTTTGCGTCGGCAATCAACTGCAGCTCGTCATCCGCAAGCTGCACCACTTCGGCAAAGCCCTGCGGGCAACCTGCAAAGAAACTAACCCGCGAAGTTGACGGAGTCTTCCTCGATCTGCTTACCTTGCGCGGCGTCGACCCAGCCGTCGGGCAGCTCGCCTTCGGCGTCGGAGTGGCAATCGGTGCAGATCAGCACCGACGCGCGATGCGACTTGT
>CAVHFC010000139.1:0-4066 GCA_963635025.1 Eubacterium sp. CAG:786 | reverse complement strand
TCGTGGCGCAGCTTTATCCGCTTGGAGCAATCGTAGGAAGCGTAGCAGAATCTCAATTTGCGCTTGGCAGCGATCGCCTCTTGTATAACGTCGACATTGCAGAAGACGCTGTCGTTTTGGCTCTTCACGCGCCCGCCGACGAAAATGCGCTTGTCAAGGCCGCGGGCTTGCCGCTTCGACCCGAGCGTTTTGATCGACTTGACAAGCTTTTCCGACTGGCGTTTCGTGATGAACTTGCTGCCCTGCACCGCGTCGACGAGCAGGAGCAGTTCCGAGCGCGAGAATTGCCTGCTGGCAAGCGCGAATTCCACCGGAGCGCGTTCGTATTTACGAATGTCCATGCCAGCGTCGCGCAGCGCGGCAATGTCGCGGTAGATGGCCTTGCGCTCGGCGGCGATGCCCTTGGTCTGCAGAATCTCGATGATGGCAGCGATGGTCAGGCCGACCTCTTCGTCGGTCTCTTCCACGAATATCCTTGTGAGCGCAAGCAAGCGCTCCTTCCCTGCTTCCTTTGACATAGCACCTCCTGCCTGAACCGGCGCACGATGCGCAGCGTGCAATTCGCGTTTGCTCACATGATACGCGAGGAAACAACGAGACGACCGTCCAACCTTCCAGACCTCGCCCGGCAACTCGGAGCTGCCCAGCCAACCGGCCCACAAAGGCGTGGCAAGTTTTCGGCGGTCCTGTAGCGTCGTGCACGGGAATCGAGCTCCCGCGGCAAGTTTTCGCCGTTCCTGTATCGCTATGCAAGGAAAACGGACTCTGATGGCAAACTTTTGGAGTATCTGTAGCACCGAACGCGTTTAACGATACAGGAGCGACGATTCCTTGCCATTTCGCCCCCATTTGGCTGCACAGCGATTCGGAAACTCGGAAAACTTGCCACGCAACAGCCCTCCGCGAACGCACCGATACAGCAACGCCGAAAACTTGCCACACCACAACGCGCGTTCTTTTTGGGCTGGTTGCCATATCCTTCGGCGACAAGTCTCCACCAGCCAGCTCGTTAAAACCGACCACACGCAACAACCGCCCAAATCGGCTACAGCGTATTGGGTGCGCTGCCTTCAAGAACGCGACGGGATAGCACACGTGGCCGAAAATCAAATCCTTTCCCCTTATGCCAAAGGGCATTACCCAGCTCATGTGGAAGAATCACCTTGGCATAACATCAAAAGGGAAGGAGAAGAACTATGGGTGTAGCAAAGAAGATGTTATCCGTATTCATGGCTGCACTGCTCAGCATCGCAGCCTTCGAAGCACCCGCGCTGACCCCCTCCGACGCCTATGCGGCTGAGGCGCCGACCTACGGCTTTTCCGACGTCGTAGGTAATGAGTGGTTCGCCATCGACGAGGTTCTGGGGTACGCCACGGATCACGGGATAATCAGCGGCTACGACGACGGCAGGCTTGGAGCCTACGACAACGTCACTCGCGGGCAGGTCGCGGTCGTCCTGCACCGTCTTGCGGGAGAGCCCGAGGCGCAGGCCGAACCCTTCGCCGATGTGAACTATGGCGTCTATTACGGGCCGGCCATCAACTGGGCGCGCTCCGTCGGCGTAATCAACGGCTACTGGGATGAGGCGGCGCAAGCCTATCGCTCCTTCGGGCCGGACGACCCCGTGACGCGCGAGCAGCTAGCCACGATGCTGGCAAATTATGCAGCGCAGGTTGCCAACATCGTGACCGAAACCGACGAATCCCTGCTCAACGCAATGCCCGATGCGGGCGAAGTCGACGACTGGGCCCGAGAATCGGTTGGATGGGCCCTAGACGCGGGCTTGATGTCCGGCGTCGTGGAGGCGAACAGCTCCTACGTGCGTCCCCTGGCGACCGCCCAACGCTGCGCCATGGCAAAAATGGCCAGCGTCCTTCACCGAGATATCTTGCCACCAGAGGTGAACAAGGGGGCCGACCCCATCATCGAATATGCATCGGGCGTCGTCACGGCCCCTGCCCAGAATGCATTCATTTCAGAAGATGGACTGACTGCGAGCGTTCCCACATCGGCCCTTAGCGGGAATGTGAGAGAAGGGTCGGTTGTCGCGATCACCGACGACGGCATCGAAGGAACGGCTATCTTGGTCAACACCGTCGCCGTCGATTCGGAGAGGACTATCATCTCAGGCACACAACCGTCTATCGATCAGGTTTACGAGAAGCTTCAAATCGAGGACATCGTGGAAGGGTCAGATGCCTCTTTCACACCATGTAACGGCTTCGAAGTTGTTGAAACCGAAGATGAGAGCCTTTCTTCAACATGGGATGGAACGATTGACCCAGGAACCTATAGTAAAACCCTAACCCTCAAACACGAAGGAAAGCTCGAGCTCTTTGACGACGCCTCAATAACCGGTTCCGTTACTGGAATGGTTGAAATAACTCTTGACCCAAAGATTGTATACAAATTCGATTTTGGGGGTATGCAGCTAAATTCGGCATACTTCGAGCTATCTCAAAAGGCATCCGTAAAGGGGGCTCTCGATGGCGATATTCAGGGAAGAATAAAGATAGGAGAGCTAGGGAAAGGCGCCAGCATCAGCGTCTATCTAGTAGCCAAAATTACGGGTGAGCTGGCTGTAGAATTTCAAATGACTGCTTCTCAGGGTTTTAATTATGAGAACGGGAAGTTTTATCGAATAAGCAAGTACGCCGATCCGTCAGCACAAATGGACGTAGAGGCCTCTGCACAATTCGGGCCAGCGATTCGTGCGAGCATTGGCGCACTTGGCATGGATCTTTTTTATGCCGAGCTATCGGGAGGCGTCAAAGCAGACCCCACCATCGCAACCCATCCTAATTTACTGTGCGTGACGGTGGAGGCATACCTCTTTACGGATTTTGAATATGGATTCGAAGCAGATCTGACCGAAATCCTCCATCTCAAGGAAACATTTAGTTATGAATTGATCACCAAAGAAAATAGCCCGTTCAAAAAGAGCTGGCATTGGGAGAATTGGAAGCTAAGAGGCGATAAAAACAGCTGCACCTGGAAAGATAAGGACGATTCAGGCGGAACCGATTCAGGCGGAACCGATGATCATCCAGGAACCGACACAACCATCCTTGAAAGCGGAACGTGCGGTAGCTGCACTTGGACCGTTTACAGTAGCGGGCTTCTGACCATCGCCCCCTCAAATGGCATCGTCGGATATCTTGAAGATTGGACCGGTTTACCACCATGGACTAGCGCTTCAAACCCTATCAGCTCTGTATTAATCAAAAGAGGCGTAAGGGCAGAAACCTGCCATGGCTTTTTCTTCATGATGAGGGAGATGAAAACAGTCAACTTATCAGGATTAGACACTTCTAGAGTTGCAGACATGAGCCAAATGTTCTTTGGCTGCTTTGCACTAGAATCCGTCGATGTAAGCCACCTCGACACTTCAAACGTTAACACCATGAACATGATGTTCAATTGCTGCGACAACCTAAAAACCGCAGATCTATCTGGGATAGATACGACAAAAGTAGACGATATATGGCACATGTTCGGTGGCTGCTTATCTCTAGTAACCATATACACATCGAGCGACTTTGCCCCCAATATCGACAGAACAAATGAGCCCGTAAGCGTCTTTGGATCCTGCAAGCAGCTTGTAGGCGGGAACGGAACGACATACTCCGAGGATCGCATATACAGCGACTATGCAAGGGTAGACGCACCTGGTTCTCCGGGCTACTTCACGTTGAAGTCGTAGCCTGACGCAGTTGCGCTAGTCTCAACAAAAGCAACTCCTGTAGAGAAGCGTTAATTCCAGATGCGGCCCACACATCGAACCAAGAGTGCGGGCCGCATCGCTTTGACGGCGTTCTCAGTAATCGAGCTGCCAGATTCCCCAAAGCCGATTAGGCAAACTCCGCAAGCCCTTACTCAACAGAGCAAAAGCACGCCCGCCCGCTTGGGTTACTGCGCGATGGCGGTGTTCCAGGCGGGCGGGTGCTTGGCGGGTGGTGAGTGAGCTGCGAGTGAGCGACCGGCGAGTGAGCAGATGTGAGCGAGTGGTTGGTGAGTGAGCCGTCGATACCTGGCACCTACGCAGGATTCCTATGCAGCAGGGGG
>CAVHFC010000138.1:0-4217 GCA_963635025.1 Eubacterium sp. CAG:786 | reverse complement strand
AACTATAAAGTTCGTGAACTGATCAGGTCAATGATAAAGTTCCCTGCTTCCCGTAAAAGGTTCGTTAAGCAGGAGAAATATGTTACGAACATACCGTTTCGAGGAACGAACGTCTTTCGCGTCCGGCAAGGAGAGGTTTGTGTCGCGCCTTCGGCGCTCTCTAGTTGGGGTCGAGCCATGGCTCGACCCTACGAATTTTTGTTGCAAACCTACGATTTTTGCCATCCATCCTCCATTCCCCATTCCCCATCCCCATCCCTCATCCTCACTCCCCATCCCCATCTTCCAGCCGCTTCATTTTGGATCGGTTTTTGGTCCGATTTTTCGTAGGGTCGAGCTATAGCTCGACCATCAATCGTGCGCCACCAGGCGCTCACTGTTTTTCCGCGGTAAGAGACCGCCTGCGCCTTCGGCAACCCCTGCCTGCCCACAAATTCGCCCGAGAACGAAAAAGGCCGCCCCCCGCAAGCGATTGCGGGGGCGGCCAGATGCCCGGGTCCTGGAGCAATGCAGGACCAAAGGTGCGAGCTTTAGAGCAATTAGCTCAACTAACTCAGCAGATTATTCGGGTCAGTGTAGGTGTCGGCGGAAGTGTCGGAAGTGCATACGACGTCACCCGAAGCCATCTCGACAACCTCCATGCTCGGCTCAGCGTACTGCTTGGTCATCATTCTCCTCTTTTCTAGCTGTTCTTGATGGCGTTGAGAATTCCAGCCGCATAGGTTTTCTCGTCATCAGGAGCGAACGTGTTGGCAGAAATAGCCAGCACAACGCTTTCCACAGAGCGCGTCCGCGAGTCATCGATAGCCGTCACATATGTTCCGTCCGTAGTGGTATAAGCGATTTGCGCCTTTACCTGGAAATCGGTTCCATAGGAAATGGCGTGGTCGCTCGCATAAATCGGGGTAAGAACCAGGTTGGCGATTGCACCGTTGTCGTCGGTCATCCAATAGTTCTTCGCGTTAACCAAGGAGGTTTCCTTGTCATTGACGGAACTCTTGTATTTCCAACCCCAGTTGCTCTTGTCCAACGTTGCGCCCTCGGGGACCTTCATACGATAACCAAAACGCAGGCTGGTCTTCGTGTAGTCGTCCTTGCCCGTGAGGTCCATGCGCAGAGAGCCGCCCTGGAACTCGATCAGGTCGCTGATCTTCACAAACTTGGGATACGCTCTGCCGGAAACGGCCTCGGGCACATAAGCGATGGTCTTTTCCGGATCCGTGTACCAGCCGGCAAAGACGTAGTCGCTGGTGTAGCCGAACTTGGTAGGATCGATCGTCCGCCTCGTGCCATCAGTGTTGGTGTAGTCAGCCAGCTCGTAGGACGGGTTCTCGTCCGTCGCGATAACGGCGTAGTCGGAGAACTCGTCAGCCTCGAACGTGACCTCGCCGGTCGCGTAATTCACGTCAGCGGGGAGGATCTCGACCACGTCTTCGGCATTAACATAGTGGTAACGAGCAATCGATACGTTCTTGCCTTCGATGCTGCTTGCATCAACCTTGATAGTCGCCTCAATGGGAGAGCCGGTCTCAACAACATCAGCCAGCGCCTCAGATCCGGTGAACGAAGCTGTGGTGCTGCCGTCACTCGAGTAAACGTTGGTCCACATAGCAACGGAAAGCGTAAAGGGGATAACCTCAGCGCCGGTGGGAGCAGCATCGGCAATTTTCTTATTCACCTCAACACCCTTGTTGGCCAGCACGTAAAACGCAACTTCAACCGCCGTGTTGTCCTGCCTTGCCAACTTTATGGCTTCCTTCAGGGCACCAGCCTGCGTCCCAGTGATCTGGATGGTCGTGTCCCCCACCTTCATTAGCTCAGGCGTGTCGGCCACGAACTCGGTCGGAATATTCACCTCCTGCGTTTTGTCTGCGAAGATCCTGGCCGCAGACAGAGCTTCTTTGCGGAGATTGCTGGCGGTGCCCACGTCAACACCGACGGAGGCAACCGTACCGGTAATCAAGCCGTTCGTCCCGCTCTCGCTTTCCTGGCTATCGGCCGTCTGATAGATGACGTAGTAATAGTCGCCGTTCTTCAGGGTGTAGTAGGCGCAATCATCGGAAGCGTTGGGGATGAAGACGATGTTGAAACCATTCGGGTCAAAAGCATCAGAAGGATTCTTGACGAACGTGCCGCCGGTAACTTCGATCTGCGTCTGCGGCGTAGTGCCCGAGTCCGGCAGCTGCAAGTAAGCAATGCTCGTGCCCTTGTAGATTCCTAGCGACCCACTGACGAATCCACCGGTGATGCTGACCTTGGCAACCGTGTTCGCTTTGCCTTCGTAGTTCATGGCATACACGTCGCCAAAGATCTTCGCACCTGCGTTAATCACAAGGTTCGAATAGCGCTTGAAGACGAGGTTGGAGTTGGTTTCGTTGTAAGCCCAGGAGGCGACGGTGCCCTCAACGGTGCCACCGTTGATGGTCGTGTTCCTCCAGTTCTTGATGGCCTCGTCTTTGGAGCACTTGATGGTTCCGCCGTTGACATTCAGGGTGCCGAAGGCGTTCTCGATCGCAACGAAGTTATTCTGCTCGAACGTGCCGCCTTCGATGGTAAGGACCGGGTTGTAATCGGAGGTTTTATCATCGTAGCCGACGCGGACCAAAGACATGGTGCCGCTGTCGTTGGTGACCTTGCCGCTCTTGAAGGTGACGTTGGCGCTCTTCTGGATGTCGATGACGTAATAGGAGCTGGTGCCGCCGCTGCTGGCAACATCCTCGCGCTTGATCGTGCCTGTTTGGGCCGTGCTCGTGTCCTCGATCGTCACCGCGCCGTCCGTGATGGACAGTGCCGCCTTGTTTGCGACCGTTCCGCCATTGAGCGTGTAGCCGTTCAGGTCAAGCGTAAGCTGCTTGTCGATGATGACGCTCTCGGTCGTGCTTGCCATCATCGTGACGGTATCGATGTCGTCAACGGAGTCGATGGCAGCCTGCAGGGTGGTGTACCCCTTGCCAAGGTGTTTGGCGACGGCGACCTTAACGACGTAGGCGTCTGCGGCGTTCTTTTCCACCGCATAATCCTCGTCAACGTAAGGCGAAGGATCCTTGCTGAACGTGCCGCCGTAGACGGTGGTGGTCGGAATGATGGTTCCGTTCGACAGCTTGATGTCGGAGGTGGAATCATCGCTGGAAGTGAACGTGCCGCCGTAGACGGTGGTGTCGCCGACGCACGAAGCACCGGCGCTGGTGTAGATTGCGGTGCCCACGGCGCTCGCGAAGCTGCCGCCGTTGATGGTGGCCTTGTTCACGTTGTAAATCGCGTGGTTGGCGGTATTTTCGAAGTCGCCGCCGTTGATGGTCAGGTCGCCGTATTCATTGTTGAAGACCGCGTTGTTACCGCCCGTGAACGTGCCCCCATTGATGGTCAGGGTGGCGTCGCCGGCCGTCGTGTGATCGCTCGAGATGCTCCAGCCGTTCTGGATGAGGCTGTAGATGGTGCCATTCGAGCTCACGTTGACGTTTTTGCTGGCGTTGGCATCGCCCTCGGCGCCGATGGTCATCGTGCCTAAGTTCTCGATGCAAAAGTAGGTGCCATTGCCACTTGCGTCGTCGCCGCTGCGAGTGATCTGGGCGGACTCGATCGTGCAGGTTGCACCTTGGGCGTTGCTAATCGCGGACCCTTTGTCCGTACCCTCCTGCATCTTCGCCGTGTTGTCGATGGTGCCGGTCTTGTCCGTGCTCGAGTCAATGACGGTCAGCGTGCCATAGTTCCTGATGGTGGGGAGAGCGGTGCTGGTGGTAAGCTTGTGACCATTGAGGTCGAGCGTGATGTTCTTGCCCTCAGGGATTTTGACGTACTCGGTTGCGTCAGCCCTCAAGACGACCGTATCGCCCGACTTGGCGATGGAGTTAATTACATGGTCCAGCGTCTTGTAACCTGTGGTCTGGCCCTTAACGTAAGCCACCCCCGCAGCAGGAACGCCGCTTTCGCTATCGGCAGTAAGGCTTACCTCCTGGTAACCCCCCCCCGATTCTTCGATGGCAACAGGTTGCGACGCGTCGTCATCGCCGGCCCATGCGGAAATGGGCGCGTTCAGCGATACCACCATGGTGGCCGCAACCAGCGTCGAGAGCGCCTTGCGACCCAGTGATGATCGTGCCATGCCTTCACCTTCCTTTCTTGATTTCGGCGCTTCCTCTCTCACACGCCACGCGCGACGCTGCGCCGGTTACGTCGCGGCGCGCGGCTAGGGTTCCGCCCGCGCACAGCAGCCCGAC
>CAVHFC010000137.1:0-4316 GCA_963635025.1 Eubacterium sp. CAG:786 | reverse complement strand
TGTGGCTGCAAACCGACCTGTACTACGAGCGCATCAAGGAGGCTTTCACGAGCGAAGCCGCGCACGAGTTCTTCAACGTGGACTACCTCATGAAGATGCTCGACGACCACCGCAGCGCCGACTTCGCCACGCAGGAAGGTCGCAGCAAGCTCAAGATGATGCGCATCTGGAACGTGTACTGCTTCCTGTGCTGGTACGAGGTCTTCTTCGGCGAAACCTCAAAACAATACGCCCCCAAAACACAGGTAGCGTAAAGACTCCAGAAGTCGCGAGGACAGCGCAAAGCACCGCCCCGCGCGCACGACAAATACTGCGACTGCGGCAAATCAATTCGCACACGAAAAAGGCGGGGTTCGAACACCCCGCCTTTTTGCACGCATTCGCTCAACGAACTGCTACGAAATAATGCCAGCCTCGAAAGCGTTCATAAGGATTACCGCCACACGCTCGCGGCTAATCGCTTCGTAAGGCTTGAGGACGCGAGCACCGTCTTCTTCATAGCCGTTGATGATTCCGGCCTGCTTGCCCCAGGCAACCGATCCACGTGCCCAATCGGAAATGGCGTCCTGGTCAGCGAACGAAGACAAAACACTCAGATCAGAGTTCTCCGACGCCTTCGGATCGACGTAATTGCCGATGATCGCAACAAGCTGCTCGGTGGTGACCACGTCGTTGGGACGGAACTCGGTGCCGCCGAAGCCGTTGATCACTTCGTTGGCAACAGCCCAATTCGCCGCACCGGTATACCAAGCGTTGTCCTCCACGTCGGCCATACCGGTCTCGTTAACGGCATTGCTGTCGTACGCAGCGGCCGCTTCCGGTTCGGCATTACGCCACAGAATCGCAACAAGCTGAGCGCGAGTCAGGGAGTCTCCAACGCCGAAGTACCCATTACCGTAACCGGTGATCAGGCCTTTTTCTGCGCAGAACTCAACGCCTTGCGCATACCAAGCATCGTAATCAACATCCACGAATCGAATCGGGATCGAATCGGGGTCAGGAGCGGGAGTCGGATCCGGTGCCGGCGTGGGGTCCGGCGTGGGTTGAGGCTCCGGGTCGGGAGCAAGCTGCGTCACGTGGATCGTGACGGAGATGTCCTTTACCGCGTTGAAGTTCGCGGTATCGCTCGGCGTATAGGTGGCCTTGAAAACGTTATCCCCCGCTTCGCCAACCGAAGTCGTCAGGGGGTCTTGCCACGTAAAGCCAGAAGGCAAGGAAACGTCGCTCAGCTTTTGCCCCACCGTTGCGTTCAAGGTCGGGGCCGAATACGACGGATCAGCCTTCGCAATAGTAAAGGTCTTCGCAATCGTTCCGGAATAAGCTCCCGTTCCCGCAATCGTCATCGTTGCGGTGCCGGCGTTCTTGTTCCCCTCATAGGAAACCGTATAGTCGGTGTTTTTCGCCAGTGTCTTGCCATCCAGAACGACCGTCGGCTGAGGTTCAATCGCCGAACCGATATACGTGTAGGATTCGTTCACACCCGACACCGTAGCGCCCGACAGATCAATGAACTTCGAAGGGGTAATCAGAATCGAAGTCGTGGAAACAACTGCGCCGCCAACGGAAGCGTACAGCTCGGTGAACCCAGCCTTCTGGGGAACAAACGTCACGCCGGCAACCTGATGCTTATACGAACCCCAAGAAATAACGCTTGCCGTCTGGTTGGTCAGCGTTGCAACACTCGAATCGCTCAGCGACCACGTTACGGTTTCGTCAGTACTTAACTCAACCGATAGATCATGAGAGCCATCATCGATGCACCATGTATATTTCGGCTCGGAAATAGACCAGGTTAGATCAATATCATCGGATGCCCCCGTCGAGCTCCAGTAGGTGTTGTCCTTATCGCGCAACGACAGCGTTGCCGTATAAGTGCCAGGGTCGGTTGCGGTTCCGCCCTTCTTCACCGTATACCCGTCGCCATCGGCGATGCCGGTTTGCTCTTGACCGTTGTAGGAAAGCGTCTGAATCGAAGGAGTGTAGACGGTCGCACGGGCAATTTCCCACTGAACCGTCACGTCTTCGGACGAGCCCGTCGTATTCCAGACGGTCTTTCCCTTGTCGGTCAACGACAGGGTGGCGGTATAAGACCCTGCGTTCGTCGCCGTTCCGCCTGTCACCGTGTAGCCATCGCCTGCAGCAACGCCAGTTTGCTCCGCACCGGTAAACGTCAGCTGCTGCGCAGAGGGAACGCGAACAACCCCGGTAACCGAAGAGCCGTGATCAGAGTCGGCGTCTCCGCCTGACGTGCCATTGGTCGTCACCGTGAACGAACCGCCTGACAGGTCGGCCTTGGGGCTGCCGTACCCGTACGTCTCCGAATAGGTCGTGGCGTGGTTGCCGGCGCGGTCGTACACGCTGACATACCCGACCAGCCACTCGCCAGACTGGGTGTCGTCGCCGACGCTCAGCGTACCGGAAAGCGTCCCGTCCGCCTGCTTGCTGAGGCGAACGGACTCCTCGCCCTTCTGAGGGCGCGTGTAGTGCACGTAGGCATCGTCGAGGCCGGAGCCGCCCTCCTCATCGTGAGCGCGGACGGTGACCGTCACCGCGTCGCCGGCCGAGGCGATCTTCGGGGAGACCGAGACGGAGTCGAAGACGGGGTTCGTGACGTCGGCGGAGGTCGTGCCGGTCACCGTGAACGAACCGCCTGACAGGTCGGCCTTGGGGCTGCCGTACCCGTACGTCTCCGAATAGGTCGTGGCGTGGTTGCCGGCGCGGTCGTACACGCTGACATACCCGACCAGCCACTCGCCAGACTGGGTGTCGTCGCCGACGCTCAGCGTACCGGAAAGCGTCCCGTCCGCCTGCTTGCTGAGGCGAACGGACTCCTCGCCCTTCTGAGGGCGCGTGTAGTGCACGTAGGCATCGTCGAGGCCGGAGCCGCCCTCCTCATCGTGAGCGCGGACGGTGACCGTCACCGCGTCGCCGGCCGAGGCGATCTTCGGGGAGACCGATACGGAGTCGAAGACGGGGTTCGTGACGTCGGCGGCCGCAAGGCTAACGTCTGCTTCACCCGCAACATCTTCTGTCGCCGAATCGCCCGCATACGCTGGCAAGGGCATCAGCCCCAACACCAACGCAAAGGAAGTGAATAGCCTAAAGAAGGCTACCCCCCCCCGATGGATATTGTCCTTCATCGTTTCTACCCTTCCTTTCACTTGTCGGTTATCCAACATTGTTATTCTCTCGCCCGCAAAACAGCTCCGCAACAACCACTTCGCAAGCGGCGAATACCCATCCTATATCGGGCGCTTATGGTCTGGCTCGGTTGTGATGATGACCGGGCCTTCTTCGGTGATGGCGACCATTTTCTCGAAATGCGCGCTCGGCTTGCCGTCGCGCGTGCTCACCAGCCAGCCGTCGGTGCCTTGGCGCACCTTGCGCGTGCCCAGATTGATCATCGGCTCGATAGCGAGCACCATGCCCACCTCAAGCTTCTGCCCGAAGTGCTTGTGCCCGTAATTGGGAACGAGCGGCTCTTCATGCATGTCATGCCCCACGCCGTGCCCTACATACTCGCGCACAACACCGTATCCCGCCGCCTCGGCGATGGACTGCACCGCGTGACCGATGTCGCCCAAGCGATTGCCCGCTCGGGCGCACTCAAGACCCGCCCACATGCATTCCTCAGTCACCTTCAGCAAGCGCTTCTTCTCTTCGGAGATCTTCCCCACTGCGAAAGTCCAGGCGTTGTCCCCCACCCAGCCGTCAACCGTCGCACCGGTATCGATGGAAATGATGTCCCCATCGCGCAGCACCACATCCTTCGAAGGGATACCGTGAACGATTTGCTCGTTTACCGAAGCGCAAATGGATCCAGGGAAACCACCATAGCCCTTGAAAGCCGGTATGCCGCCGTGCTCCCGAATGTAGGTCTCAACGAACTCGTCAAGCTCAAGAGTTGTCACACCCGGGCGAACCATGTCCCCTACCAGGCGCAACACTTCCGCGGAAAGCCGGCCGGCTTCCTTCATCGCATCGATTTCGGCAGGGGATTTCAGTTTCACGCTCATGGTGGCACCTTTCTTCAGCAGCGTAAGGAAAGTATACCCCCAAACAATACCGATCTGACCAAAGCGGCGCCGTAGGAGCAACCCTTCAACGCCCAAAACCGTCCATTCATAAAAGAGCAATCGATATGCAAGAAGGTTGAAACAATCCCGTGCTACAGTCGCGTTGCTAGAGATATGAAACGACCCGGGAGCAGGTCGCACGCCACAACAAAAGGAGCTTCCGTACATGGAAAACCTCGGTTACTACAACGGCAAATTCGGTCCGCTTGACGAAATGACCATCCCGATGAACGACCGCGT
>CAVHFC010000136.1:0-4354 GCA_963635025.1 Eubacterium sp. CAG:786 | reverse complement strand
CGCAGCACGGTGGTGCTCGCGAAATGCGGCATCGGCATGGTGAACGCCACCGTGTGTGCGCGGGCAATGATCGACCTCTTCGAGGTGGACGCGGTGATCAACACCGGTATCGCCGGCTCGCTCGACGCTTCGATCGACATCGGCGACGTGGTGGTGGCGACCGACGCCGTCAACCACATCATGGACGTGGCCAACTTAGGGTATGCCCTCGGGCAGACGCCCGATGTCGATGTGCTCGCTTTCCCCTGCTCTGAGGCCCTTTCCGAAGCGGTATTGGCGGCAGCGAAGGAGCTTGGCGTGCGCACGCACACCGGGCGCGTCGCATCAGGCGACCGCTTTATCCGCGAAGATGCCGAGAAGCGCCGCATCGTGGAGACCTTTGGCGCGAAATGCTGCGAGATGGAAGGCGCGGCCATTGCGCAGGCGTGCTATCTGTCGAAGGTCCCCTGCACTATCGTTCGCGCGATATCGGACAAGGCCGACGGCTCGGCGTCGATGGACTATCCGCAGTTCGAAGCACAGGCGGCGCGCCAGTCCGCGGCGCTTATGCTGCGCATGCTCGAGCAGCAGGGCTAGCGGGGCGCGCAGTGGGCGACATGGCCGAAACCAGCGAAGCCGACAACTGGGATGCAGCCGCCGCTGGCGGCGCTGCCGAGGGCGAAGCCGCAATGCTTGAGCGAACGGAAGAGGGCCTGGCGCTTGTGTGCGACGGCATGCAGCTGACCTGCGATCTTTCGCGCATGCTGCCGAGAATCGTTCCCGGCAAGCTTGGCCGGGAGCTGCTGGTACGCGCGGCTAAGGTGAAGGGCAACGACGCGCCGGTGGCCATCGATGCGACGGCGGGCCTTGGCGAGGATGCGCTGCTTTTGGCGGCGGCCGGTTTCCGTGTGCGGCTGTTCGAGCGCGATCGCATCATCGCAGCACTGCTTGAAGACGGGCTTGCGCGCGCCGCGGTCGACGATCGCCTTTCCGACATCGTCTCGCGCATGAGCTTGACCTGCGGCGACAGCGTCGAGGAGTTGCAGCGCATCGCTTCTGGGGACGCTAGCACGCCCGACGTCATCTACCTTGATCCCATGTTCCCCGCGCGAACAAAAAGCGCCTCGGTGAAGAAGAAGTTCCAGCTGCTCCATCACCTTGAGGCACCCTGCGACGCTGAAGAGGAGCTGCTGCGCGCCGCCATCGCCGCGCGCCCGCGCAAGGTTGTCGTGAAGCGCCCGGCTAAAGGGCCGATTCTTGCACAGGTCAAGCCGAGCTATTCTATCGCAGGCAAGGCCGTTCGCTACGATGTTATCGTTCCCGCGAGCGTGAAATTGTAAGTCTGCCGGCCGGCAAGGTTATCTCATCCCTGCAGCATCTGCGGCCTGGTCGAGAAGCGCTTTCGCTCGACCCCACAAAAAACAACTTTTCCGTTGCTTCTGCTTCCTAGTGGGTTCTATCTACCTAAAGCATCAAAAAGGGCGGCGGCTCGTTGCGAGCCGCCGCCCTTTCTCATTATGAATCGTGCCGTTTAATCGGCTGCGCCGCCTTGAGCGCTGCCACCGGTTCCGGAAACGCCGGCATGACCCAGATCGAAGCTCGTGAGCAAAAGCTCGGTTTCGCGCGCGATGGAATCATGCTTGCGAGGAGCCGGGATCGATCCGCTTCCCGCCGTGAACACGAGGCTTTCGCCATCTTCGGCAGCGTCGGCCTGGATGACCGATCCGCTCGTCCACTTGCCCTCAAGCAGCTCTTCGGACAGCGGATCCTCCAGCAGGCGCTGGATGGCGCGGCGCAGCGGACGAGCACCGTAGGTTGCGTCGGTGCCCTCCTTCGCAACCACCTTGTAGGCGGCATCGGTCATGTTGATGGTCATGTTCTGCGCGATAAAGCGCTCGCGCAGATCGGCCACCATGAGCTTGGCAATCTCGATGATCTGCTCGTCAGTTAAGGACTTGAACACGATGATCTCGTCGATACGGTTCAAGAATTCCGGCCTGAAGAGCTTTTTCACCTCGCCCATGACGCGGCTCTTGATCTCCTTGTCGGAAAGCCCCGCCTTGCCGTCGGTGGAGAATCCCAGCGTGGTAGGCGCAGCGATCTCGCGCGCGCCGACGTTCGACGTCATGATGATGACGGTGTTGCGGAAATCGACCGTGCGACCCTGCGAGTCGGTGAGACGACCTTCCTCCAAGATTTGCAGCAGGATGTTGAAGACGTCCGGATGCGCTTTCTCGATCTCGTCGAACAGCACCACCGAGTAGGGACGCTGGCGCACCGCCTTGGTGAGCTGGCCGCCCTCGTCGAAGCCAACGTAGCCTGGCGGAGATCCGACCAAGCGGCTGACCGAGTGCTTTTCCATATACTCGGACATATCGAAGCTGATAAGCGCCTCTTCGGAGTTGAACAAAAATTCGGCAAGCGCCTTGGAGAGCTCGGTCTTGCCCACGCCGGAGGGGCCGAGGAAGATGAAGCTGCCCGACGGGCGCTTCGGGTCCTTCAAGCCCGCGCGGCTGCGGCGAATGGCCTTCGACAGCGCGGTGACCGCCTCTTCCTGACCGATGACGCGCTCATGCAGCACGCCTTCCATGCGCAGGAGCTTTTCCGTTTCAGCCTCGGTGAGGTTGGACACCGGCACGCCCGTGGTCATGGAGATCACATCGGCAATGTCCTGCACCGTGACCTGCTGCACCTTTTTCTGGGAATCCTCTTCCCATTTCTTCTCGGCTTCGTCGCGCTCGCGCTTGAGCGTCGATTCCTCATCGCGCAGCTTGGCCGCCTTCTCGAAGTCCTGCGCCGCAATGGCCGCATCTTTGTCCGAGCGCAGCTGGCGCAGCTTGTCGTCAAGCTCGCGCAGCTCCTTGGGCAGCGTCATGTTGCGGATGCGCATGCGTGCGCCGGCCTCGTCCATGACGTCGATGGCCTTATCGGGCAAGTAACGATCCTGGATGTAGCGGTCCGACAGGCTCACAGCGGCCTCAAGCGCTTCGTCGGTGAAATGCACCTGATGATGCGCTTCGTAGCGGTCACGCAAGCCCTCCATGATGCGCAGCGCCTGCTCCTCGTTGGGCTCGCCGACGTTGATGGGCTGGAAACGGCGCTCAAGCGCGCTGTCCTTTTCGAGGTGCTTGCGGTATTCCTCGATGGTCGTGGCGCCGATGACCTGGATTTCGCCGCGGGACAGCGGCGGCTTCAGGATGGCGGCGGCGTCGATGGAACCCTCGGCCGAACCGGCGCCGATGAGCGTGTGCATCTCGTCGATGAACAGGATGATATCGCCCGCGTCCGAGACTTCCTTGATGCACTTCTTCAAGCGTTCCTCAAATTCGCCGCGATACTTGCTGCCGGCCACAAGCGCGGAAACATCGAGCGTGTACAGGCGCTTGCCGCGCAAGATGTCGGGCACCTGGTTGGACACGATCAGCTGCGCCAGGCCCTCAACGACGGCGGTTTTGCCTACGCCCGGCTCGCCAATGAGCAGCGGGTTGTTCTTCTGGCGACGCGAGAGAATCTGCATGACGCGCTCGATTTCCCCCGCGCGGCCGATGACCGGGTCGAGCTTGCCGTCGCGCGCCTTCTTCGTCAGGTCGGTGCCGTATTCGCGCAGCGCGCTGTCGGCGGCTCCGCCCGCGCCTTCGAAGGGATTGCGGCCGGCGTAGACGGGGCTTTGTCCGACCAGGTCGTTCAGGGCACTGCGCACGTCGTCGCCCTTCACGCCCAGGCGCGACAGCACGTCGAGCGCCGTGCCCTCGCCCTCGCGCACGATGCCGAGCAGCAAATGCTCGGTGGAAATGTAGGACTGGCCCATTTGCATGGCCTCGCGCAGGGAGTTCTCCAGCACGCGCTTGACGCGCGGCGTGAACGAAAGATGGCCGGAAACATCCGTTTCCTCGTCGATGGAAACAACCTGGCGGATGCCCTGTACCACATTGTCGTAGGTGACGTTCAGGCGCTCGAGTGCCTGGGCGGCCAAGCCGTCCTTTTCCTGTATCAGGCCGAGCAGGATGTGCTCGGTGCCTACATAGGGCTGATGGAGGGCACGCGCCTCGTCTTGCGCCAAGACGAGCACCTTGCGTGCCTTGTCCGTGAATTTCTCAAAAGACATGAAGCCTCGATTCTCGCGGCAGTCGTGCTGAATGTTCAGCGATTCATGTTAGCACTCCAAAAGCCAGACTGCTAAGGCGTTGCCCGTACGTTACACAGAATGCTAAACGTTAGCGGGACCGGCTGAAGGGGCCGGTTGAGGGGGATCAAGGGAAGGTTAGCCGGATGGCCGGCAAGAAGTTGCGGCAACCGGTTTGTCCCTTCCGTTGGAAGCAAACGCGAGACATGGCGCTGATCGAGCCTACCCAGAGAGCGCCACCAGACGCGACAC
>CAVHFC010000135.1:2463-4356 GCA_963635025.1 Eubacterium sp. CAG:786 | reverse complement strand
ATCCATCAGCTTGTGGCGCAGCGCGTAGTCGACGGCGTCGGCGCGGGTTTTCAGGTTCAGCTTCCGGTAGATCTTGCTGCGGTGCGCCTCCACCGTTTTCACGGACAGGAACATGCGCTCGGCAATTTCCTTGTTGGTGAAGCCGTGCGCGATCAGCTGCAGGATCTCCAGCTCACGGGCGGTAAGCTGCTGGAACGACGGATCATTCGCGTTCGTTTCCCCCATGTGCTTCGCAAGCAGCTGCGCCATGGTGGGGTGGATGTAGCTGCCGCCTTCGGCGACCGTGCGCACGGCCTCGTGCAGCTGCTCGGCGGTGGAATTCTTCAGCACGTACCCGGCCGCGCCTCCGCGCAGGGTGTAGAGCAGATATTCAGGTTCGGCGAACATGGTGAGGATGATCACCTTGGTGGCCGGGAAGTCTTTCGCCACCTTCTCGCAGGCCACCAGTCCGCTTTGCCCGGGCGGCATGGATATGTCGAGCAACAGCACGTCGGGTTTGTCCCGCGCCACGAGCGAATAAGCCTCCGCGCCGTCCGCTGCTTCCGACACCACGGATATGCCCGGATCGGCTTCCAGCAGCATCTTGATTCCGGTCCTGACCACCTCGTGATCGTCTGCGAGCGTTGCGCGAATCATCGCGTGGCCTCCTTTTGTGCGTCGTCGGTCTTGGTCATGGGGGCGGTGATGCTGACGGTCGTTCCCGCGGCTCCCGATTCGATGGACAGCGTTGCGCCGATGAGGGCCGCGCGTTCCTGCATTCCCAAAAGCCCGCAGCCGCTTCCCTTGATGGTGGGGTGTTCCACGTCGAAGCCGCAGCCGTCGTCGGAAACCTCGATACGAAGCCACCCTCCGGCTTCCTCGATTTTAACGCGCACAACCTCCGAACCGGAATACTTGCAAGCGTTCGTCATGGCCTCCTGGCAAATGCGGTAGACCTGCGTTTCCAGGGCGCGTGCGAACCGGTCGAGTTGCAGATCGCCTTCGAAAGCGATGGCCGAGCCGTAGGTTTTCTCCAGCACGAGCGCCTGGCTGCGCAGCGCGGGGACGAATCCCAGGTGATCGAGGGCGCTCGGGCGCAGCTGCACCGAGATGTTGTGCAGCTCGTCGAGCACGCCGTTGATGATGCCGCGCGCTTCGTCGAGGGCCGCGGTGCCGGCTTCGTCGGTGTGGCCGGCCAGGAGCTGCAGCGAGAAGGACGCCGTCAGCAGCTCTTGGGCGATTCCGTCGTGCAGCTCGCGTGATATGCGGCGGCGTTCCTCTTCCTGAGCTGCGATGATGAGCGAGATGTCGGAGCGCGCGAGGTGCGGCGCGTTCGGGTCGGCGCTGCCCGCCTTGCCCGCCCCTCCTGGCCCAGCGGCCCCGCCCGCGCCGCCCGCACCTGCGCCTCCAGCTTCCCCGGCAAGGCGCATGAACCCGTCGGTGATCACGGCAAGCTCGCAAAACCTTCCGCCAAGATGGTCGATCAGCTGGCGGAACGTTTCCCCGTGAGAATCGTCCACCGCGCGGAACGCGCACAGCAGCACGGCGACGACGTGACTTTCGCGCACCAGCGGCAGCGCGCAGAAGCTGCGCAAATCCTCGGCGAACACGATGGGGTAGGACGAGTATTCGCGCGGGTCAAGCTCGGAATCGATGTCGGTGAACAGCATGGGCTTGCCGGCCTTCAGCACGATGCCTCCGATGCCGTGCCCGGGTGCCAGCGCGATGCGGCGGTGGCGGCTCGACGTTTCGCCGGCGCTGTAAATCCAACGCAGCGGCGCGCCGACGAAGGCGGTCAGCCCCAGGGAAACGAAGTCGAACCCGAAGCGCTCATGCAGTCTATCGACCGCCTCCTGCATCGTTGTGTTGCCGCCGTCAAGCGTGTCCTTGCTGAAATTCGAGCTGCCCATGTCT
>CAVHFC010000135.1:0-2063 GCA_963635025.1 Eubacterium sp. CAG:786 | reverse complement strand
CGGACAAACCGGTGGCGCAGCAAGTTGCCGAAACGCCGGAAACCGACAAGTACGGGGTGGTCGACGCCGACGCTTGGGCCGACGCATATCCGAACCAGTACGCAACGTACAAGGAAAACGACATGAACGGCACCGAGGGCAAGCACAATTACTTGGAGCTGTACCCGGCGCTGAACACCATGTACAAGGGGTATGCATTCGCGCTCGGCTATGATGAGGCTCACGGCCACACCTATTCGCTGGAGACGGTGAAGGAAACGCCGCGAACCCAGAAGAAGGAGCAGCTGGCGAACTGCATCACCTGCAAGACGCCGCAGTACACGGCCCTGGTGAATTCGGAAGGCGATAGCGCCTATCAGGGCAAGTTCAAGGACATGATCGACGAATTCGACGAGCCGATCAGCTGCTACAACTGTCACGAGAACGACCCGACCCAGCTGGTTGTGGGCAACAAGTTCTTCCTGACGGCACTCGGCGACGACGTGAACAACGAGAAGAAGGCCCCGAAGGCAAGCCAAACCTGCGGTCAGTGCCACAACGAGTACTACTTCGACCCGACCACGAAGGCGACGACGAACCCGTACACGGGCACCGATCAGATGACGCCCGACGCGATTCTCGCGTACTACGATGCGCGCAACTTCAGCGACTGGAATCATGGCGACACCATGGCGCCCATGATCAAGGTGCAGCATCCCGAGTTCGAGACCATCTATGGCGGCAATTCCACCACGATGGCCCGCATCGGCTACACCTGCTCCGATTGCCACATGGGCACGCAGAAGGCCGAGGACGGGACCACGTACACCTCGCACAACTGGGTTAGCCCGCTTGAGAACGAGGACATGCTGAACAACGACTGCAACAACTGCCACGCCGATCTGAAGAGCGAAGTGGCTGCAACGCAGGCCAAGGAGGAGCAGCGCGTCACCTCCATCAGCGAGAAGATCGAGACCATGACCAAGCAGATCGCCGACAAATATGCCGACGAGATCGCTTCCATCAAGGCCGCGAAGGCCGATGGTGGCGCGCAGGCTCCTTCCGAGGGGTTGGCGGCTCTGTGGAAGCTGCAGCGCAACGCCCAGTTCTACTGGGATTTCGTCATGGTTGAGAACAGCGAAGGCGCGCACAATCCCGACCTGACGTTCGAAACCCTTGATAAGGCCGAAGCGGCGGCCGACCAGGCATTGGCAATGCTCGCATAGCTTGCGAGCCCGATGACGAGCGCTCTCCCGAACCGACGGCTTCGCATGACGCGAGCGCGTCGGATACCGCTTGAGAAAACAAGGGATTCGAACAAGGAAAGGGGGTTTTGAGCATGAGCGAGCAGGAAAAGAAGACGTCTGCAGCTCCGAAGCGCAAGCGCGGCGGCAAGGCGCCCATCACCATCGCCGTGGTGGTCGTCATCCTCGCCTGCGCCGGCGGTGGCTTCTGGGTGTGGCACGAGCAGCCTAGCTTCTGCAACGCCGTATGCCACACGCCCATGGATGCGGTCGTGGCCGCCTATGATCAGGAGCCGAACACGACGGGCATCGACAAATGGGGCAACACCGTGGAAAACACCAGCGCCATGCTGGCCGTTGCCCATAAGGTTTCCAAGGAAGACGGCGGTGCGGGCGCGAATTGCCTGAGCTGCCACGAGCCGACGCTGTCGCAGCAGCTCACCGAGGTGTCGGAATGGTCGAGCGGCAACACGCCGGTGTTCGAGAACAGCACCTACGGCTATGTGCTTTCCGAGCGCAACACCGAGCAGCTTGGCGAGTGGCTCAATCAGGACGGCGACTCGTTCTGCCTGAACAAGAGCTGTCACAACCTGACGCGTCAGGACTTGGTGAAGGCGACCGCGCAGTACGGCGAGCGCAACCCGCATATGCCGATGCACGGTCAGGTGCGCGATTGCGGTGACTGCCACAAGGCGCACCGTGCGAGCGTCAACGCATGTTCGCAGTGCCACGATGATGCGCCGTTGCCCGATGGCTGGGTGACCTACGACGAGGCGCAGGAGATAGCGTCGCGCGCGTAGCGTGATTGAGCGCAAGTTCGCGGACGGCCGGCCGACGAGC
>CAVHFC010000134.1:0-4440 GCA_963635025.1 Eubacterium sp. CAG:786 | reverse complement strand
GCAATGAGCGAGCCGAGCGCGGCCCGATTGTGAAGGTTGGTTCACAATCGGGGGGTGAGTGGAACGCGTGTTCAGCGCGGCGCACATTTTCGACGGCTCCGATTGATAGCTGATTCCTTTAGGCAATAATAGGATTCGATAGAAAATACCTTCGGGTTTTTGTAAGGCGGAGTTGCGAAAGCGGTTCCGCCTAGTTTTTTGCCTAAATTCAGGAGCCAGCAATTTCGCTGCCGTCGACAACGGTCTATGGAGCGGTAAATTGCCGGCCGACCGGCAAAGGATGAATGTCGGCCGGCTTGGGTGTTCCATCCCGGCGTTTTATGGCGGCCTGGTCGAGCCATGCCTCGACCCCACGAATTTTTGTTGCAGAGCTGGTCCCGAGTCGATCGATTCCAGCATTATCAGTTACAGAACGTGCCGGCTCTGAAGTTTCCATCAGAGCCTAGGCTTCTTCTTTGCTAATTCCGTAACATATCTGTTAGGCTTTTGCCATTCATACCGTCAATTTAGATACACTTATGTTATTCTTTTGCCATGGCGCACTTCGACGACATATATGACATCGCTATAGACAACTACGGTTTGGTCACCGCCGCGCAGGCGCGCGAGGAGAACGTCACCAGCGTCGAGCTGCGGCGCTGGTGCTTAAACGGGCGGCTCGAGCGTCGTGGCCAGGGCGTCTACAAACTGGCGCACTGGGTTCCAACACCCTACGACTCCTTCGCGGAGGCCCTGGCGCTCGTAGGAGACGGTTCCTACCTTCGTGGCGAGTCCGTGCTCGCTATGCACGACCTGGCGCTCGTGGACCCGCGCGCCATCCAAGTGGCGACGCCCAAGCGCGTGAGGCGCAGCCTGCCGTCCTGGGTGGCCACGGTACCGGCGAACGAGACCGACAAGACCACGTTCTACGAGGGCATCCGCTCCCAGCGGGTGGCCGATGCCATCAGGGAATGCAGGAAATCCGTGATGCCGGAACGGCTCGCGGAAGCGGCGAAGCAAGCACGGTGCGAGGGGCTCGTGACCGCCAAGGAATACGACGAACTGAAAAGGGAGCTCACATGACGCCGGCGAAAAGACCGAACAGCAGGGTCAACCTCGACAGGGCGATAGACCGCCTCTGCACCGCGGAAGGCGACCTCGCGCCCCGCGTCAGGCGCCTGCTCGCCGCGGTGATCGTGGGCCAGATGTTGCCCAACGGCGCCGCCAAGGGCGGAAACGCGCTCAAGATCCGCTTCGGCAAGGACGCGACGCGTTTCTCGCAGGACCTCGACACCGCGAGGACATCGTCGCTCGAGGAATACATCTCTCGCTTGGAAGAAAACCTCCAGGAAGGCTGGAACGGCTTCACCGGCACCATCGTCCCCAGGAAGCCAGCAACGCCCAAGGGCGTGCCCGGTGCCTATATCATGCAGCCCTTCGACATCAAGCTCTCCTATAACGGCAAGGGCTGGATGACGCTGCCGCTAGAGGTCGGCCACAACGAGATCGGCGACGCGGACGACCCGGAGATGGTCACCTCACTGGAGGCCACCGCCATCCTCAAGAAGCTAGGCTTCCCGGCACCGGGTCCAGTCCCCTGCATGAGACTCGAGCACCAGATCCCCCAGAAGTTGCATGGGGCGAGCGGACCGGGCAGCGACCGCGCCCACGACCTCATCGACCTGCAGATCACCACCAAGGACGACACGATCGACTACGCGAGGGCCAAGTCCCTGTGCGTGCGGCTGTTCGACTACCGCCAGCAGCAGCCGTGGCCACCGCGAATCGTGAAGGGCGAGAACTGGGACTCGCTTTACGCCGAGCAGGCGGAAGGCCTGGACGTGCTGCCGACCGTCGACGAGGCGATCGAATGGGCAAACAAGCTCATAGAGGTTATCGACAACAGCTAATCGGAGAAGCGCCAAGCGCGCCCCGCACAGTTTCCCGTGCGTCACAGCAGCATCTCGTTCACCTTCTCCTAGGCTTGCATGCCTAGTTCCAGGGCTCTTAGGTTGCCGGCTAGTTTGTCTTTCTTTCTGGCTGGGACCACCTTCTCCACTGCTGCTCGGATGGTTTCCTCTGAGCAGAAGCGTGTTTCGGCGAAGAGCTTCCCTACTAGGATGACGTTCGCGAGCACCTTGATGCCGGCTTCTTCAGCCATTTGGGTTGCCGGCACCGCCGCGATGCGCGCGCCGGGGATGTCGGGGATGCGCGGAACCAACGTGCTGTCCACCACCACCAGCCCGCCAGGCGCCAGGCTGTGCTCGAACTTGTCCAGCGAAGGCTGATTCATCACTAGCAGCACGTCGGGGTTTAGCACCAGCGGGCTGCCGATAGGCTCGTCGGCGATGCATACGCTGCAGTTCGCCGTGCCGCCGCGCATTTCCGGGCCGTAGCTGGGCAGCCACGACACCTCGCGGTTTTCGATAAGCGCCGCGTTGGCGATGATCTTGCCCGCGAACAGGATGCCCTGCCCGCCGAAGCCCGCTAGCACGGCCTGCATGGTGCGGCGCGGAGCTGTCGAGGTGCCGGCTGCCAGCGCGTCACCGCCGGGCACCGCTACCCCGCCAGCAGGCGCGTCACCGCCGGTCGCGGTCCCGCCGCCAAACATCTTCTCCAGGCTCATCGGGCGCCCCCTTCCCCGTTCGCGAACTTTTCCGGATGCGCCACCGGGCAGTCGGCGTTGCGCGCTGCGGCAGCCTCGGCGGCGTTGGCAAAACCGTCTGCCACCACGTCGCGGTACACGCCGAGCGGATAGTACGGCAGCATGTTCTGCCGCATCCACGCAAAGCTGTCTTGCGGCGTTAAACCCCAGTTGGTCGGGCAGGTCGACACCACTTCCACCAGCGAATACCCGATGCCGTCGATCTGGTTTTGGAACGCCTTCTTGATGGCGCGTTTGGCCTGGCGCACGTGCTTGGGCGTGTCGACCGTCACGCGTTCCAGGTACGCCGGTCCATCGAGAGTCGCCAGCAACTCGCAGACGCGCACGGGGTAGCCCGCCGTGGACACGTCGCGCCCGTAGGGGCTCGTTTGCGTCACCTGGTTCGGCAGGCTGGTGGGTGCCATCTGCCCGCCGGTCATGCCGTAGATGGCGTTGTTGATGAAAATGACCGTGATGCGCTCGCCGCGCGTTGCCGCGTGCACCGTTTCGGCCATGCCGATGGACGCCAGGTCACCGTCGCCCTGATAGGCGAACACCACGTTTTCGGCCAGCACGCGCTTCACACCGGTGGCCACCGCCGGGGCGCGCCCGTGCGCGGCCTCGATCATGTCGCAGCCGAAGAAGTCCGGAGCGGTCACCGCACAGCCGACCGGCGCCACGCCAACGGTCTTCCCCTCGATGTCCAGCTCGTCGATGACCTCGGCCACCAGCCGATGCACGATGCCGTGCGGACAGCCCGGGCAGTAGTTCGTCACCACAGGAAGCAGCGACTTCGGACGTTTGAACACGACGCGCTCTTCTGCCGCCATGCTACTCACCTGCCTTTCCCGCCAGCTGGCGAATCTTATCCAGCACCTCGTCGGGCGTGGGGATGACGCCGCCGGTTCGCCCGAAGAACTCCACCGGCGCGCGGCCGGCAACCGCCAGGCGCACGTCGTCGACCATCTGACCCATGTTCATCTCCACCGAGAGGAACGCGCAGGCCGTGGCCATCGACTGCTCGATGGCGTCGACCGGGAACGGCCATAGCGTGATGAGGCGGATGAGCCCGGCCTTGATGCCCTCGGCGCGCGCGGACACGACGGCGCTGTGCGCGATGCGCGCGGTGGCGCCGAATGCCACCAACACTACTTCGGCGTCGTCGCACATAAAACGCTCGGCGCGCTGTTCGCGAGCCTTCACGATCTCATAACGTTCGAAGCGCTCAACGTTCAGGCGCTCGAGTTCTTCAGCGGTGAGATATAGCGAGTCGATGATGTTGTGCTTGCGGGCGTTTTGATGGCCCGTGGTCGCCCAGGGCTTTTCCGGCGTGGACGCGGCCGGCTCGGGCAGCACCACCGGCTCCATCATCTGACCGAGCATGCCGTCGGAAAGGATCATCGCCGGCATGCGGTATTCGTCAGCCTTCTCGAACGCCAGGTAGCACAAATCGGCCATTTCCTGCACCGTGGAGGGCGCGAACACCAGCACCTGAAAGTCGCCGTGACCCATAGCGCGTGTAGCCTGCCAGTAGTCGGATTGCGAAGGCTGGATGCCACCGAGGCCCGGACCGCCGCGCTGGACGTTGACGATCACGCCCGGTAGGTCGGCGCCGGCCATGTAGGACACGCCCTCGCCCTTAAGCGACACGCCCGGAGACGAAGAGGACGTCATGACGCGCGCGCCGGCCGCAGCGGCGCCGTAAACCATGTTGATGGCCGCGATTTCCGATTCGGCCTGCAGATAGGTGCCACCGATCTTCGGCATGCGCTTGGACATATAGGCAGCCACCTCGGTCTGCGGCGTGATGGGATAGC
>CAVHFC010000133.1:0-4484 GCA_963635025.1 Eubacterium sp. CAG:786 | reverse complement strand
AAGTGGCGGGATGTACGAGACTTGAACTCGCGACCTCCGACGTGACAGGCCGGCGCTCTAACCAACTGAGCTAACACCCCGTTCAGCTGCGAGTGGATACATTACAGGAATCTCCCCATACGCGCAAGCCCCAATTTGAAAAAAGTTTCGATTTGCGCAAAATCGGTGCCGAGGTTGATTCGCAAGTTCATCCGATCGGTGCCATGCGACGCCTTGGATTAAGAGTGCGACGCGCCTAAAGACGCTGTCCATTAAGGCACGAGTCGTCGTGCCTCGCGCCCACATAATCTAACGGAATTGTTAGCTTACCTGATGATGCATGAAGCAACGGTTTGCGACCTCGATTCGTCCCGCCGTTTGAATCGCGTGTCGCACCTTCGGTGCTCTTTTATACGGGTCGAGCTATAGCTCGACCCCACGAAAATCTGGCTGTTGGGATAACGATGCAGCAAGTATTTCGTGGATGAGAGATACTATCTCGCACCGTAATAGCCAGCGCCGAAGGCGCGTCAGACTTTTAACGCGCGGGCGGAACCGGCTATGTCGACCGTTAAACATCCGCGCCGTCCGTGAAAATGTGTGTCGCGCCTGACGGCACTCTAGAGTACGGGTCGAGCTGTCGCTCGACCCCACGAAATCTTGCTGCAACGACAAATTCGCTTGAAGAAAACTTGTGGGCGCGAGGCGTGACTCGCGCATTACGAGGTCAGCGCCCGAAGGGGGCGTCACTTACTTGCCAGCTAAACGGCTGGCAGCACGCCTAGGCGCTGCGCTGGTCGATGCGGGTGATGGAAAGCAAGCGCAAGGGCTCGTCGGTTGTCGACTCGGGAACGGTCGCCTCGGAATTGGCGACGCGCATCAAGACTTCGGATGTGGCGCCAGGCGCCTCGTCCGACCGCTCTCCCAAAGCCGCCTCAGCCCCTGAGAACCCCTCAGACGCGCTCTCGTCCCCGCTCCCGGCGTCTGCGGGCTCCAGAAGCGCCAGACAGGCCGAGAGCAGCTTATCGGGCCTGAGGCTGCCGGTGGCCTTCTGCTCAAGCGAAATCACAAGCTCGCAGCCTGCAAGGCGCGGCTCCCCCACCAAAAACTCGGCCACCTCCAAGACCTTTTCCTTTTTCTTGCGCACGACGTGCACCTGCGCGGGAAGGGGCAGGCTTTGCAAGACCCGGGAAAAGACCACCTGGTACGTTGAAATCGGAAACGCCGCCGATGCCGCAGGCGCCTTCGGCTCGATATAGGCGCATTCGGTCACCATCAAATCGGCCACGCTGGCCTGCTGCAGGGCGGAAAGCGCCTCCTCGGGCGCAACGTAGCTCACCAGCTGCAGATCGGCGAGCTCGTCAGTGCCGCCCACGCCGACCGGCAGGGCCGCGCCGAACGCGAGCTTCATATGCGGGCTGAAACCGTTGGACACCGCGAAGGGAAGCGCGGAACGGCGCACCGCGCGCTCAAGCGCCCGGGCAACCTCGAGGTGCGAAAGCATCGCCAATCGCCCTTGCTTGACGAAGGTGATGCGCAGCCTGAACTGGTTCGGATCGCTCATCGGTTGACCTCCGTTTCACCTGCTCGTTCAAGCTCCTTTGCAGTGCTCGACACGCATCCGTCTTTGGCATCGGCGCCGCCAGCCGGCGCAGCCGCAACCGACACACCCTCGACATCGGCGCCGCCAGCACCGTCACCCGATGCGCCAGCGCCGTCGGCCGGCGCGCCCTCGGCCGGCGCATGCGCGTTCGACCCGGCGGCGATGCGCGGGCTGGCCAGCTCGTTGTCCACGCCTAGGCCCGGGCACGCCCCGCAGCCGGCGCAGCGCTCGTAGGTGCAGTCCGGCGTGGTCTTGCCGGCATCGGCGCGGCGGCGCTCCAGGGCCAAGAAGCGGGTGGACACGCCGGTCGAGACATGCGACCAAGGCATCACGCGATCGGTCGGGTAGCTGCTCTGCGCAACCTCGGCAGGGTCGATTCCCACCTCTTCCGCGGCTTCGCGCCAGGCCTGTTCGTTGAAGTGCTCCGTCCAGGCATCGAAACGCGCGCCGCGCCGCCAAGCGGCCTCCACCCATGCAGCGGCCTCGCGACCCGCGCGGCTCATGACCGCCTCCACGAAGCTGGTCGACGGGTCGTGCCAGTGCACGTCGATGGCGCGATACTTCACGCTGCGACGAAGCACGCCCACGCGGCGCAGGGCCTCCTCGGGAGCGATCTGCCCGTCCCACTGGAACGGCGTCTGCGCCTTCGGCACGAACAACGCGCAGGAAACCGACATGCGGATCGACCCGCGCTGCTCGGGCGGGGTGGCCTTCTTCGCCCGGTCGTAGGCGCGCTGCACCAGGCTGGCGATACCCTTGATGTCATCGTCGGTTTCGGTGGGAAGGCCAATCATGAAGTACAGCTTGCAGCGGCGCCAGCCGGCGGCGAAGGCGGCGTCCACGGCTCCGAACAGGTCATCTTCGGTCACCTGCTTGTTAATCACGTCGCGCAGACGCTGCGTGCCGGCCTCGGGCGCGAAGGTAAGGCCACCCTTTTTGCGCCCGGCCACCAGCTCGGCCATGTCCACGCCGAAGCTGTCCAGGCGCTGCGAGGGCACCGAGACGCGCACGCCTTTGTCGGCGTACTTTTCGTTGAGGCGCGTGAGGATGTCGGCGATTTGCGAATGGTCGGTCGTGGAAAGCGAAGTCAGGCTCACCTCGTCGTAACCCGTCTTCGCAAGCCCCTCCACCACCGAGGCCACCACGTTGTCGGCCGAACGCTCGCGAATGGGTCGGTACATCATGCCCGCCTGGCAGAAGCGGCACCCGCGCGCGCAGCCGCGCAGCACCTCGACGTTAAGGCGATCCTGCACCACCTCGGTAAACGGCACAATGCACGGCTCCCAACCCGGGCTTTGTGCGAACCCCTCGAAGACGCGCTTGTTTATGCGCTCAGGCAAGCCTTCCTCCATAGGCTCGATCCAGCTGCCCGCTTCCTGAGCATGCTCCTCGTTGCGCCAGCGGTACAACCCCGGAACATAGCAGCCTTCCAAATCGGCCAAAGCGCGCAAGATATCGTGACGGCAGGCACCTTCGGCGCGCATGGACGCGATAAGCGACAGCGCCTCAGGCAGCGACTCCTCCCCTTCCCCGATGCTGAAGAAGTCGAAGAACGGCGCGTAGGGCTCGGGGTTGAACGCGCAGGGGCCGCCCGCCATGACGAACAGGTCGTCCTCGCCGCGATCGGCCGCATGTAGCGGGATGCCTGCCAAGTCGAGCGCCTCGAGCACGTTGGTTGCCGCCAGCTCGTGCGGTAACGTGATGCCGAGCGCGTCGAACTCGGAGATCGGCGCGCAGCTTTCGATGCTGAACAGCGGGATGTTCTCGCGGCGCATGACGTCGCCGAATTCCGCGGCGGGAAGGAACGCGCGCTCGGCGACCATGCCTTCGCGGGCGTTCACGACGTTCACCAGGATGCGCAGCGCTTGGTTCGCCTGCCCCAGCTCATAGGTGTCCGGATACAGCATGCAGAAGCGAAAGGTCGCCTCAGGCTTGTAGACGCACCCGAACTCGTGGTTCAGATAACGCGCCGGCCGCTCGGCTTGCGCGAGCAGCGGTTCGAGCCGTGGCCAAAGATCAGTCACGATACACCCCCTGAAATTGCGTATTTAGTTGCGATTTCCCCCGATGACGGCATCCGCGCGCACGGCGAGCTGCTGCGCCCGATCGCGCAACGTGGCGGCGGCCGATGCACCAGAACGGCGCGCCTGGGAAGCGGCCACCTTTGCCGCGGCCGCGAAGGCGCCGTCGCGAGCCTCTGCGGCGGCCTCGACAACCTTCGCCACGCTCGGAAGGCCCTCGTAGTATTCGATGGCCGCATGCCCCATCGCAAGCGTCGCCGTGTACCCAACGGCAACCTTCACGCCCAAGCCGATGACAGGAGCGGCGGAGACGACCTTGCGCGCGACGCCGCGGGCCGCGAACGCGCCGGCAACAAGCGCCGCGAGTTCCTTAACACGATCAAGATCGATCGATTTCCCGTAAGCCGCGGCAACCTGCAAAAGCATCTTCGCCTGGTTCAGCGTCATCACGGGCATATCGGCTCCCGGGATGAACACGAGCAGCCCCACGCCGGCATTCTGCATGGCGGTCGCGCGCACCACCTCAAGCGCCAAGGGACGGCGCACGAACGGGAACGCCCATGCGAAGGCCAGGCGCTTGGCGCGGCAGGTTTCGGCGACCCAAGCGCCCATGGCCTCGTCAAGGCTTTGCGCAGCTTCCTCGATCAGCTCGATCGGCTCGCAGGCGCCGGCATCTCCCGCCTCGGGAGCCTTCGGCTTGCCCCAAGAGGCCTCGAGCACCGGAGAGGCGCAAGACGACGCGCTCACGTGCTCGTAGGCAAGCTTCGTCAGCGCGGGCGCGACCACATCACCCTTGGGAATGGGATGCCCCGAAGCGTTGGCAATTTCGTCAACAAGCTGCGGCAAGGTGGTCACCACCATGACGGGCACGCCGGAAGCGC
>CAVHFC010000132.1:0-4497 GCA_963635025.1 Eubacterium sp. CAG:786 | reverse complement strand
GCGCAGCGTCAAGAAAAAATTCCCCAACCGGCAAAAATTCGCACGGGAAGCGGGTGGGGGGTGCGAGAGGAATGGGGGAGCCTTGCCCGCGGCAGACACCGAAGCCAACCGACAAGCAGTGCGATCCTTCAGCAATGGGTCATGCTGCGCCAATGCGATTAAGCGTCACGCGCGCAGCTTTCGCTGCTGCTGCGAATCAGGTCTTGGACCCGATTCCTTTGCCTTAGCGATCATACGGTAAAACCGTTGCATCATTATCCTATGGTTACGCTCCGCAGAGGTTAATGCGTGGCGCTCCAAACCCCACAGGAATTCATCGTAGTAATCGTCCTTGAATAGGCTATCGTTCTCTTTGAAGAACTTATGCAACTTTTTATAGCTCACGAACTTATACCCAGCTGTCTCCACCTTGTTTATGTCGACGTTATTGCTTTCCGGTGCGAATACGTAGCATTCAACCGTTTTCCCTTTGTTCTTTGCTTCGCTTTCTGCTTCCCCTCGATATTTATCAAGTTGCGAATTTGGATCGTCTGGCTCAATGCCGTTAATAGCCGAGTGAATCTTGTTTTCTATCACGAGAATGAACTGATCGTTCTCTATCCATAAATCAACATCATGCTTTGACTCGCGAAAGATTTCAGGATGAGAACCAAACTTCTCAATCCCAAGCACTTCGTTAGCAAATTTTTGAAATCCTTTTTCGCTGCAACGGAGGTAATGTGCCAGCAAATTTGAGAACACGAGCTCGTCGTCCTCTTTCCTGATAATTTCAAGAAACGAAGTCTTCACTTTGTCGCCACGCGGCTCGCCCGATGACTCAATGCCCCCTTTCCCCACTCGCTCTTCCCATTTCTGCTCATCGGCTATCAACTTTTTCAACCGCTCGTAAGCTTCCGGATGCTCCATGCTGGATATGTACCTTCGCTGATGCCCCAATGTTTTCAGCTTTTCGCTGCGATTTAATTCAATCGGCTTGCCATTCTTATCCTTGTTTTTAGCCGGACCCACAGTGACAAAGATTCCGGTTTCGGATCGTGGAACCTTAAACGATCCTGCGCGATAAGTGAGATTGCTAAGCACATCCTTTTTCTCTTTATAGGTGTTTTCAGCAAAGATCTCGCTCACAGAAACGCCACCGTACTTCACGGGAAGCAGTCCTTCCCCGCTTGTCGAAGATTGAACGTCTTCAAGATCGCAAGCTAAACCAACAACTTCGCCGAAAGTATTACCTATGGACCGAATCAACAATACGGCTTTAATGTTGGAGCGGCTCTTTCCCACTTTTCCATCAGGGGCAATATATAGATATCTCGCACCATCATCGGCGTCAAAAAAATCAATGATCTCGTGGCCTATATTCCCGTCATCAAGAAGATAGCTACCACAAGAAACCTTGGCAATGAGAATTTCTTCGCCGCTCATGAGAGTTTCCTCTCTTCCGCTTTAATATCGAGCGTGACGAGGGAATGGCGCCCCCCTCGAACACGTATGACGCCTCCGTCATGGCCGATACGTCAAGGCCGGTCTGCCGATTTCGGTAGTGTGCCGAAAGTTGGTGTCACGACACCGTTTGTGTAGTGCTTGATTCAGGCCGCCCGAGTAAATGGAGCATCGTCTGGAATCGGTTGCATTCTACATCAACATCATGCGGCCTACCCGTCTTCTCCCCGATCGCGATCGCGACGCAGACCCGCGCCTTTTCGGTTGATTCGGGAGAAGCGGGTTGGGGTTGAGTCGGGGCGGATTGACTCCTGCCATCCAATATCTCGCGAAATTGACGGTTTTCTGGCAAAAAGGCGAGAAATTGGATGCCGGCGTGCGCCCCGTGCGGTCTGCTTCCGTTCCGGAAAACCTTCACTTATGAGCAGACGCCTCTGACCTGCGGAAATACGGGTTGTCTTACAGGGTCGTTCAGCGTTGCCATTTCTGCTGCGCGCCACGCGTCCAACAACTCGGGTTTTCGCCGATAAATCGTCCAATTTTTCGCCAAGTTGCCGAAAAGTCGTCAGAAGCGCGAATTGTTGGACGGTGCGACGGCGCGAGCGGGAATGCCCGACGAACGGGTCGTCCCCCTTCGTGCCCCGTTCGCGTCCGTGCCCCGTCCCCCATCCGCGTCCGTGCCCCGTCGCCGCCTGTTCGTTCCGCTGCGTGAGCATCTCGTCCTTTCCCGAGCTTCCATCTGCGATGATATGCCCATTGGGATCCGATATGCGGCGGCATCTCCGCTGCGGGAAGGATGGTGCACTATGTCCAATCGATTCAGGCCAGGCGTGTTCACCCGTGCGGCTGTGGCCGGCGTGCTCGCGGCGGGGCTCATCCCGTGCGCGGCGTTCGCGACCTCATCCGGTGGCGACGGCTCATCCGATGGGGAAGTAAGCTCCGTCGTCACGGCCATGGCGGAGAAGCAGTACGAGCTGCTCGATACTCTTGCGGCAACTGGGAACACAAACGTGCTATCAAGCTCTAACGACTCCGAGAAATCCACTGATGCGACCTTGGATGCCGCTTGGCCCGATGCCTACGACCTGCGCGATAAGGGCACGGTGACGCCAGTCAAAAGCCAGCTCCCCTGGGGTTCGTGCTGGAGTTTCGGCGCTTGCGCAGCCGCAGAGACCTCCATTCTCAACGAGCTGGGCCTTACCTACGACGAGCTTCCCCCGAACCTCTCCGAACGCCAGCTCGCCTGGTTCGCGCAGACGGTGCTGCCCGAGGGTTCGGGCTCTCAGGCGGGCGAGGGCGCCACGGCAATTGACCCCAGCAAGCGATTGAATACCGGCGGCGCGGCGTATACGGCCACGTCCATCTTCGCTTCGGGCATCGGGCCGGTCGATGAGGCGAGCGTCCCGTACAAAAACAACGACGGCTCCACCGAGTCTTTCCGTCAGGTGTACGGGGACGACTTTGCCGAGGCGATGAAGAAGACCAACCCCTCCTTCGACGTCGACGGCCCTGACTGCTATGCGTCTACCGGCGACTGGAGCGTCGACGAGTCGTACCGCTTTCAGGCCGTGACGCAGCTCGAAAACGGCTCCTTCCTGCCTTCTCCCGCGGTGATATCCAGCAACCTGAAAAAGAATGATGATGGGTCGTATGGCCTGGACATCACGTACACGTACAACGAGAACGGCACCGCCGCCATCAAGCAGCAGCTCCTTGCCGGCAACGCGGTGTCGGCAACGTTCCATGCCGACGTGTCCCGCCCGGGACAGACCGATGCCTCGCAGTACATCAACACCGACACCTGGGCACACTACACCTATAACCCCACGGGTGCCAACCATATGGTTACCATCGTCGGCTACGACGACAACTATCCCAAGGAAAACTTCAAGGAAGGTCATCAGCCCCAAAACAACGGCGCCTGGATCGTGAAGAACAGCTGGGGTTCGTCTTCCGAGGACTTCCCGAACAACAACGGCGGCTGGGGCGTTGATGGCGAGGGTTATTTCTACCTGTCCTACTATGATCAATCGCTTTCCAGTGTCGAGGTCTTCGACTTCGACACGTCGAGCATCGGTAACGGCAACGACCACTACATCGCCGATTCGTACTCTTACATGCCTTCTGCGCGGGTGATGAGCTCGTCTACCGAGAAATTCACCCAGATGGCGAACATCTTCACTGCCGAGGAGGACCAGGTGCTGCGGCACGTCTCGTCCGAGACCGGCGCGGACAACACGTCGGTCAACTATGATATCTACCTGCTCGATGACGGCGCGACCAACCCGACTGACGGCAAGCATGTCGCCAGCGTCTCCGACAATTACCAGTACAACGGCTTCCACCGCACCGCGCTTAACTCGGGCGTGGTCCTGAAGGCGGGTCAGCGCTACTCCGTTGTGGTGACGATGCGCAACGCCGGGGGCCAGTATCAGTTCGTTATGCCGCAGGCGCTTTCGAAAGACGGTGCCGAGGCTTTCAAGGTTCTGGGTCTAGCCTCTTACAGCACGGGAATCGTCAACGAGGGCGAATCTGCGCTGTATTCCGATGGCAAATGGGAGGATTGGACTGACTGCATCGCCCAGGTCAAAGAACAACAGCGCAAGAAGAGCGAGGAGCAGGGGTCGCTTGATACGAGGAATTACCTGACGTATGACAACCTCCCCGTTCGGGCTTACTCCGACCCTTACACCACGCCGACGTTCTCGGACGTGGCCGAGGGCGATTGGTTCGCCGACGCGGTCGGCAAAGTGGCAGACGCGGGGCTGATGATCGGCTACTCCAGCACCGACGAGTTCGGCGTGGGGCATGCGCTCACGCGTGCGGAGCTGGCCACCATCCTGTGGCGCGACGCGAATCCGGTGGATGCGGAGGCCTATGACTTCTCCGCGAAAAACGACACCGCCATGGCCGACGTGGCCGATGGGGCCTTCTATACCGCGGCGGTGAACTGGGCGGCTGCGAATGGGGTGATCGACGGTGTAGAGGTCGAAGGCGGCGCGCGCGAGTTCCAGCCCGATCGCGCCGTGACCTTCGAGGAGACGGTGGCGATGATCG
>CAVHFC010000131.1:0-4514 GCA_963635025.1 Eubacterium sp. CAG:786 | reverse complement strand
TTCGTGCGTCGCTTCTGGGACGGCGATGTCGATTGGTGCTCCAGCGTCGTCGCCCCCGACTTCACCTGGATTGGAGCCCAGGCCGAGCAGTTCGACATGAACCCTACGGTGTTTCGTGTCGTGCATGCCTCGGTGGCGCAGCAGATGCCCAACGTCATCATCGTCGATGAAGAGTATCGCAGCCTGCCGATTGCGGACACGGGCGTCATCATGGTGCTGTGCCAGTATCTGGGTTACACCGACCCGAGCAGCGACATGGTCATGGCCGACAAACAGCGCTCGACGTTCATATGGCGTCGCGGCGAGCGCGGCATGGAGCTTTTTCACCAACACGTGTCGAATCCCTTAAAACCTGTGATGTGCGGCGAGGCGTTCCCGGTCTCGTTTGCGAAGGAAACGCATCGATACATGATTGCCCGCGCCCGTCAGCTTGACGTTCGCAACACCTGCGAGCTGCGCGACGTCGATGGTTCGACGCACTTCATGAACCTTTCCGATGTGGTGTACTTGGAAGCGAACAGGCAAAGCACCGTCGTGCATTGCCTGGATTCGTCGTTTCGCGTGCGCGGGGGCATCTCGGATATCGCCGCCAAGCTCGACTCCGCCTCGCTTGGCGTGCTCATACGAACGCATCGATCCTATGCGGTCAACGCGCTGTACGTCGAGCGCATAGACCGTGATGCGGTGGTGATGACCACGGGGGCCAAGCTCGCCTTGTCCTCGCGTCGTCGCTTGGAAGTGGAGGAGGCTGTGGTGGCGGCCCGGGCTTAAAGTGCCCATTGGCGTCGCGCGGCCTTCGCGAGAGGTCGCGTGACGCCAGTCCTTGATGCCAGCGCGCGAAGAATTGATGCAACGAGACACCCCGGGGCGGATGCGGGGCGTTTTGCTGATACCATGACAAAGCTATGGATAAAGAAATCAGAGATATCGAAGAGGTCGCCGCGCGCGTCGTCGATGCGCACAGCTTCCTGCACATCGACGACAAGACGGCGCAGCTGGTGGCGCTTGACGCGCAGATAGCCGAGCCGGGCTTTTGGGATGATGCTGCTCATGCGCAGTCGGTTTCCAAGCAGGCGAGCGGCCTGCGCGACACCATCGACGACTATAAGCGCGCCGAGGGCCTGCTCGCCGATGCGCGGGCCGCGCTCGAGTTGGCCAGCGAGGACGAGGCGTTCGCCGAGGAGGCGCAAAGCGCGCTCGAGGCGCTCGATGACCTGCTCGATCAGCTGGAAATCACCAGCTGGTTTTCCGGGCGCTTCGACGACGGCGATTGCATCCTCACCATCAGCCCAGGTCAGGGCGGCCTTGAGGCGCAGGACTGGACGGAGATGCTGTTCAACATGTACACGCGCTACGCCGATTCGAAGGGCTGGAAGGTGCGCGTGCTCGACACAACCCCCGGCGCCGAGGCGGTGGGGCTCAACCGCGCGACGCTGCAGGTTGAGGGGCGCTTCGCCTACGGCATGCTGAAAAGCGAGCTGGGGGTGCACCGCCTGGTGCGCATCAGCCCCACCGACGTCAAGGGCCGCCGCCACACCACCTTCGCCGCCGTCGAGGTGCTTCCGGTGCTTCCCGACGACATCGAGGTCGATCTCAATCCCGCCGATGTGCGGGTGGACGTGTACCGCTCCTCCGGTCCGGGCGGGCAGTGCGTCAACACCACCGATTCGGCCGTTCGCCTGACGCATATGCCAACGGGCATCGTGGTCACGTGCCAAAACGAAAAGTCGCAGCTGCAGAACAAGGATGCGGCGTTCCGCGTCTTGAAATCGAAGCTCTACGAGCTTGAGGAGCAGAAGCGGCGCGACCAGATAGACGAGCTGCGCGGTGAGCGGATGGACAACTCCTTCGGCAGCCAGATACGCAATTATGTGCTGTTCCCGTATCAGCTGGTGAAAGACGTGCGCAGCGGTGTGGAAACCGGTAATGTGGACGCCGTGCTGTCTGGTGACATCGACCAGTTCGTCATCGGCTATCACAAATGGAGGGTTTCGCAGTAGCTCTGGCGCCGTTTCGCGACGGGGCGAGGAAATAATCGGGTACATCGAACCTTGAAGGAAAGGACGATCGAATGTGTGAGCTTGAGCAGCGTGCGAGGGAGATGCGCATCGACATCGTGCGCATGATCGCCGAGGCGGGAAGCGGGCACCCGGGCGGGTCGCTGTCGTGCGCGGATATCCTCACCGCGTTGTATTTCGGCGGCGTGATGGAGCATGACCCCGAAAACCCCGCATCTGATGCGCGCGATCGATTCGTGCTGGCGAAGGGCCATGCCGCGCCGGCGCTGTACGCGGCGCTCGCGCAAGCCGGTTATTTCCCGCGCGAGGAGCTGCGCACCCTGCGCAAGCTCGGCACGCGCCTGCAGGGTCACCCGGATTGCAACCTGTGCCCGGGCGTTGAGGTTTCCACTGGGTCTTTGGGCCAGGGACTGTCCATCGCCTGCGGCATGGCGGCCGGCTTGAAGCTCGCGGGCGCCGATCAGGCTATCTTCTGCCTGCTTGGCGACGGCGAGTGCGAAGAGGGTCAGGTGTGGGAGGCCGCTATGTGGGCGGCGCATGAAAAGCTCGACAATCTGGTGGCCATCGTCGACCGCAACCATCTGCAGATCGACGGTGACACTGCCGACGTGTGCGACCCGGGCGATGTGGTGGCGAAGTTCGCCGCTTTCGGTTGGGACGCGCGCCGCGTGGACGGCCACGACATCGACGCGCTCGTGTGTGAGCTTTCCGCCGCGAAGGCCGACCGTGCAGGTCGCCCGCACGTGCTGGTGGCCGACACGGTCAAGGGCAAGGGCGTGTCGTTCATGGAAAACCAGGCCGGCTGGCACGGCAAGGCGCCCAACGCCGAGCAGGCCGCCCAGGCTATCGCCGAACTTGAGTCCACGGGTAAGGAGGCCTAACGTGGTAACGCTGGCAAACGAGGAACAGTCCCAGGTCAAGCGCGCCACGCGCGCGGCATACGGCGTCACGCTCGCCGAGCTTGCCGACGCGGGCGTGCCGGTCGTGGCCGTCGATGCCGACCTGACCGGATCGACCACCACCAAGAAGCTCGCCGAGGGCGGGCATGCCGATCGCCTGTTCAACTGCGGCATTGCCGAGCAGAACATGGTCGATGTGGCGGCAGGCCTTGCAACTTGCGGCAACGTCGCCTTCACCGGCAGCTTCGCCGTGTTTGGCACCGGGCGCGCCTACGACCAGATCCGCAACACGGTGTGCTATTCCAACCTGAATGTGAAGATCGCCCCGACCCACGCGGGCGTGTCGGTGGGCCCGGACGGCGGCAGCCATCAGATGCTCGAGGACATCTCGCTGATGGCGGGCCTGCCGCATATGCGCGTGCTCGTCCCGGCCGACTACGCCGCCGCGCGCGCGGCCATTCGTCTGGCGGCCGAAACTCCCGGTCCTGTGTACGTGCGCATGGGCCGCGCGTCGGTTCCGGCGGTCTACGCCGACGATGTTGAACTCGAGCTCGGCCGCGCCTACGTGCTGCGCGAGGGCACCGACGTGACCATCGTCGCCTGCGGTGTGGAGGTCGAGCAGGCCTTGGCTGCCGCCGACGAACTGGCTGAGCAGGGCATTTCCGCGGAGGTCATCGACGCGTTCTCCGTCAAGCCCCTCGATGCGGCCACCATCGTCGCTTCTGCGAAGAAGACCGGTGCCGTCGTGGTCGCCGAGGAACACAGCGTCCATGGCGGGCTTGGCGCGCAGGTTGCCCAGGCGCTCGCGCAGTCCCATCCGGTGCCTATGGCCTTCGTCGCCATGGAGGACCGTTTCGGCAAATCGGGCGAGTTCGAGGAGCTGCTTGCCTACTTCGGCCTCGACAGCAAGGCGATTGTCAAAGCTGTGAAAAGGGTAACCGCGTAACATTGCTTCTGCTAGAATCGTCTCGTCTCAGTACATCACTACTTGAACGGAGCATTCTGTGACGAACGACATGAGCCAGGGGGGTGCTGTGCGCCAGGCTCGGCGCGCAGGAGCTCACGCGGCGCAGCAGCGACAAACCACGTCGCAGCTTTCAGCGTCGCTTCCCGTGCTTGAAATCGACGAAACGCCTCAACCGTCGGGTACGCCCGTCATCACGTTCGACCACGTGACGAAGGTGTACCCGGCGCAGCCGAACAAACCGGCGCTCAACGACATCTCGGTGCAAATCTACGCCGGCGAGTTCGTCTTTCTGGTCGGCCATTCCGGTTCCGGCAAAACCACCTTCATTCGCATGCTCATCCGCGAGGTGAAGCCCACGCAGGGCCATATCTACATCGCGGACGAGGACTTGGCGCACATGCGCAACTGGCGCGTGCCCTACCTGCGCCGCAACATCGGCTGCGTGTTCCAGGACTTCAAGCTGCTGCCGAACAAGACGGTTTTCGAAAACGTCGCGTTCGCCCTTGAGGTAATCGGCAAATCCCGCCATGTCATCAAGACGCAGGTGCCTGAGGTGCTGCGCCTGGTCGGCCTGCAGGACAAGCTGAACAAGCGCCCCGACCAGCTTTCCGGCGGCGAGCAGCAGCGCGT
>CAVHFC010000130.1:0-4521 GCA_963635025.1 Eubacterium sp. CAG:786 | reverse complement strand
GATGCGCGATCGTGTGCTCGGAGGCCCTGCCTCCCGAGGCCCACGTGACCGACGCAGAGGTAATGCTGCCGCTTTCCGCAGGCGAGAAGGCCTGGGCTGAGAAAGCGCTCGAGATGGCCCGGATGGCCGGCGACAGGACGGCATATGCCGCGCTGGTGCGCGAGGCGGGGTTTGACGCGGACGATACGGCTAGGCAGATTTCCCGCATTCTCGGAGGTGCCACTGTTGGCTAGATATCTCACTCACCAGGAAATTCAGGCCGAGGAACTTTCCATGCTGGTCGAGTTCGACGCTTTTTGCGAACGAGAGGGCCTTCGATACTCGCTCGCTGGCGGTACCTTGCTCGGCGCCGTACGGCACAAGGGATTCATCCCTTGGGACGACGATGTGGATATCTCGATGCCAAGGCCTGATTTCGACAGGCTGGTCGAGCTGGCCCGCGGCGGGAAGCTTCCTAAGGGAAAGAAGGCGGTGCCATATTCGGGCGCCTGGGAAGCCCCGGTGTTCCTGAAGTATCTTAACCGTGAGATTGCTGTTGACGCAAAGTATGAGGACGGCGAAGGCTGTCTATGGATGGATGTCACTCCTGTCGAAGGTTTGCCTGAGGATGCTGACGAGGTGGAGCGAATCTACTCAGATTCAAGGAAGCTTCAGCGAGTCCTTATGTTCTGCAAGGCCGATTCCCATAAGGGCAAGACGTTCTTCAAGCGCGTTGGCAAGCGCGTTCTCGTCCCCTTGGCTAATGCGTTCGGTGCGGGAAGCCGTGCGCTGAAGAGGCTTGACGTTCTTGGACGTGCTACCCCCTTTGGTGCTACTTCTTGGGTAGGGTGCACTACCTGGGGGCTCTATGGAGCCGGCGAGCGGTACCCGTACTCGGGGTGGAAGACCATGGCGCGGCTAGATTTCGGGGGCGCGCAGCTTTCGGCTATCGGGTGCTGGGACGAGTACCTGTCCGGTCTTTACGGCGACTACATGCGGCTTCCCCCCGAGGATAAGCGCGTCACTCATGAGATGAAGGCATGGAGGATCGATGACCTCTAAAGCTTGCGATATAACGACAACCGCAGTCATCTTTGCCGGCGGTGTAGGAACAAGGATGCATTCGAAGGACCTGCCCAAGCAGTTCCTTCGCATTCACGGCAGGCCGATCATCGCGTGGACCCTCGGCGTGTTCGAGAAAGCCCCATCTGTGGACAACGTTGTCGTGGTCTGCAACGCCGACTGGATCGGCTACTGCGAGGGCATTGTGGGCGAGTTCGGTTTGGGCAAGGTCCGCGCCGTTGTCGCCGGCGGCGAGACCGGGCAGCTCTCCATCCACAACGGCCTCCTGGCCGCGGCAAATCTCTCCGACCCATCGAAGACCGTCGTGCTTATCCACGACGGCGTGAGGCCGCTCGTCGACGTCGACACCATTGAGCGCAACGTTGCCTCGGTCGAGGAGTTCGGGTCTTCCGTCACCTGCGTGAAGGCCAAGGAGACCATCCTGGTGCGCAAGGAAGACGACGTCGAGATCATCCCGCGGGAGGACGCGCTGCTGGCCCGGGCCCCGCAGGGGTTCTGGCTTGCCGACATCCTGGCCGCCCACGAGAAGGCCCTGGCCGCGGGGGAGGCCGCATGCATCGACTCCGCGACGATGATGACGGGGCAGGGCAGGGACCTGCACCTGATCGTGGGGCCGGACGAGAACATCAAGATCACCACGCAGGACGACTACTACTCCATGCGCGCCATCCTCGACTCGCGCGAGAACAACCAGCTCTACGCGGAAGGGGAGGATGCCTAATGGCCCTTTACGGTACCAACGAGGCTCTGAGGCGCGATTTCGAAAACTTCGATGCTGAACTTCTGGGGGTTCTAACGTGTAAGACTTTGGTGATTAGCGGTGCGACGGGTTTCGTCGGGTCGCTCTTGGCACGGCTTGTAGCTTGGGCAAACGATTCCCGTGGGCTTGGGGCGAAGCTCGTGCTTTGCGTGCGCGACGCAGGCAAACTTGAGAGCCATATGCCTGGCATTGCCGATAGGGCCGACGTAGAGGTCGTTATCGTCGACTTCGGCGAACCTGAAGCCCCGCTTGGCATCGACTTTGACTACCTCGTGCACGCAGCTGCCGTGACCACTTCAAAGGTGATGGTGGAGCGACCGGCTGATGTGTTGAATATCGCCATCAACGGGACCAGATGGGCGCTCGAGAGCGCACGGGCTCGCAATGGTTCGAAGGCAGTCATCCTCTCGTCCATGGAGGCGTGCGGCAGCTTCGACGGCGAAACCGATGCATACGAGAACACCATGGGCGCCATCGACATGGAATCCGTGCGCTCCTGCTACCCGGAAGGCAAGCGCGCAGGCGAGCTGATGTGCCTTGCCTACGCCAAGCAGTACGGCGCGGATGCAGTCACGGCGAGGCTCGCCCAGACGTTCGGCGCGGGCGTGCTCCCCGGCGAGGGGCGAGTGTTCAAACAGCTCGCCGACAGCGCCATGGCCGACGAGCCGATTGTGCTTCACACCGACGGCTTGTGCGAGGGCAACTACGTCTACTCGACCGACGCTTTGGCTGCAATCCTAACCCTGCTCGCCCGCGGCCGCGCTGGCGAGACCTACAACGTTGCCAACGAGGCCTGCCACACCACCATCCGCGGCATGGCTGAGATGGTGGCCGAGCGCTTCGGCGGGGACGGCTGCGAGGTCGTAATTGAGGGGAAGGATTCCTCTAGGTTCGGCTATGCCGCGCCGACGAGGATGACGCTACGCTCCGACAGGTTACGGGGCCTGGGCTGGGAGCCCAGGGTTGGGCTTGAGGAGGCATACGAGAGACTGATTGTTTTTTTAGCTCAATCAGAAGAGGTGTAGATGTCTGAGGATTGAGCTTGGTGGAGGTCATTTAATTTTGTATATTTTTGAGCTCACGGCAGGGGCTATAAGTCAATAGAGTGATGCGGAAATATAATGAACATAGTTGTAATTAAATATTTTGAACTTAAGCAGTTCCCACCGGCGATCAATCTAACAAATGCGTTGTTGGATCTTGGCCATACGGTCACCCTTATCGCTCATGGGGTCGATGACCTGCCCGATGCCTTTCTTGGACGGGATGGGTTGAAAACCATCAGCTTCCGAGAGCGCGGTTCGCGACTTCGCAACCTCATTCAGCTCTCTGAGGACGGGAAGATTGTTCGCGATTATCTTCGAGGGCATAGGGATGAGATCGACCTTGTGTGGACGACGACCGATATCTCTGCCCGTGTTGCGGGCACCGAGCTGCTAAATTTCAAGTACGTGCTTCAGCTCAGTGAATTGGTAGAGTACGTTCCTCTGCTAAAGTCGAGCACCTCTTGCCTGCACGACGCCAACGTTATCAAGCTTGCGCGACATGCATCGCGTGTTGTCGTGCCAGAGTACAACAGGGCGCATATACAGCAAGCCTTTTGGGGCCTTCCTGAGACCCCTAGGGTTCTCCCTAATAAGCCTTACCCTGATGCTGCCGCCGAATCAGCGGTTCTGCCCCCTGAATTGAAGGAGCTTCTCAACGGGGAGAGTAGAAAAATCCTCCTTTACCAGGGTGTCTATACATCTGACAGGGATTTAAGTAACTATGCCAAAGCTGTAAACATCTTAGGCGACGGCTATGTGCTGGGGATCATGGGCAAGCCTTTCGAACCTGGTGTTGACTGGTGCCGCGATCTTAGTGAGATTACGAACCGCATTGTCGATCTAGGGTTCGTTGCTACGCCAAATCATTTAGCCGCAACCCCCTATGGGCATATCGGATTGCTTCCCTATAAGGCAAAGAAATATTCCCACTATTCTGTGCTCAACGCGCTTTATTGCGCGCCTAACAAGATCTGGGAGTACTCGAGGTTCGGGCTTCCCATGATCGGATCCGATGTTCCGGGGCTTACTTCCGCCTTTCGCGAGGGCGATATGGGCTTTACGGTTGACGGATCGCCGGAGTCGATCGTCGAAGCCGTTCGCGCCATTGACGCTGATTACGAGCGATACAGCGAGAACAGCCGCAAGTATTACAAGTCTGTCGACGTGAAGCAGGTCGTGGCCGAGGTTCTTGACGAGGCTATGAGATGACGGCTGCGGAAATTCACTAAAGTCGCTTTTGAGATGGAAGGCGAATAACGCATATGAAGGGAATCGTCCTTGCGGGAGGATCGGGTACGCGCCTGTACCCGCTCACATCCGTTACCAGCAAGCAACTTTTGCCGGTGTACGACAAGCCGATGATCTACTACCCACTGAGCACGCTGATGCTGGCGGGCATCCGCGACATATTGATCATCTCCACCCCGACCGACCTGCCGAACTTCGAGCGGCTACTGGGCGATGGCAACCAGTTCGGCGTGAGCCTGAGCTATGCCGAGCAGCCCAGTCCCGACGGCTTGGCGCAGGCGTTCGTCATCGGCGAGGAGTTCATTGCGGACGAGCCCTGTGCCCTCGTGCTGGGCGACAACATCTTCTATGGCAACGGGCTTAGCCGCCACCTGCGCCGTGCCGTGGAGAAGGCCGAGCAGAACG
>CAVHFC010000129.1:0-4572 GCA_963635025.1 Eubacterium sp. CAG:786 | reverse complement strand
GGCGGCACTGTCGGGGACACGATCGCGCGCTAGGTCCCATCAATCCGGTGGTACAATCCGATACATAAATGGTGCCCCGCATACCCGGGCAGCATCGTCTACTTAAAGCCAGGTTGCTTTTCCAGGGTGCCCTGGCTTTTCTGTTCCAGGCCGGGGATCGGCCGCGGCGCGAGCCCTAAGGCGCCAGCGTGTCGATGGGGACGACCTGCACGCCGTCCTCCGTCACATGCGCGGGGACCCCGAACCCCACCACTACGCACTTCCTCGCGGCAGGGGCGTTCCCGGCGCTGACCATCTTCTGGTCGAGCCTGTTCAGGTTCTCGACCCCGGCGCCCACGCCGCCCGACCCGAGCTTCACCTCGACGGCTACCCATTCGCCGCTCGGCTTCGAGACGATGGCGTCTACCTCGAGGTTGTCCGCGTCGTGGTAGTGCCCCACCTTCGCGCCGATCGCCCTCGCGTAGGCGATCAGCTCGTGGAGCGCCAGCGACTCGAAGAGCAGGCCGAGGGTCTTCGGGTCCCTCGCGAGGCTCTCCTCGTCCATCCCCAGCGCCGCGGCCGCCAGCGACGGGTCCGCGAGGTGGGTCTTCTTGGCCGTCCTGAGCCTCGTCTTGGCCCGCACCGCCGGGTCCCACGCCGGTACGTCGTCGGTGAAGTGGAGCCTCGCCAGGATCTCGCGGTACGCGGAGACCGTCTGCCTCGAAGCCCCGCACGCCATGTCGCCCGTGATCGTCTTCTCGCTGACGAGGGAAGACTCGTTCCTGGCCAGCGACTCGATCAGGCTCCTCACCTTCCCGGGGTCCCTTCTCCTCCCGTCGATCTCCGAGATGTCCGTCTCGCAGACCGCCGCGATGTAGTCCTTCGCCATGGCCGCGGCCTGCCTGGTCGTCTTGCCGATGGCCGACGGCCACCCGCCGCGCACGATGAGCTCCGCCACGTCCCTCGCTCCCAGCGAGCCCGCCGCGGAGTACGTCCTCCCGTCGAACAGCCCCCCGAGGCTCACCTTCCCGGAGGACACGCCGAGCTCGAAGAGCGTCATCGTGCCCATGTCGATGCGGGCTATCCTCCCCGCCCCGCTGTGCATGGGCGCGTTCCGGTCGTTGGGGGTGGCCGACCCCGTCAGGATGAACAGCCCCGGCTCGCCTGCCCTGTCGCACTCGAACCTGACGGCGTCCCAGAGCTTCGGCACCTCCTGCCACTCGTCGATGAGCCTCGGGGCCTTCCCCTCTATCGCTATCGCCGGCTCGAGCTCCGCCAGCGCCCTGGCCGAGAAGTTCCCGCTGGGGTCCGCCAGCATCAGCCCCGAGCCAGCCCTCTTCGCGGCCGTCGTGGTCTTCCCGCACCACTTCGGGCCCCGTATGAGGACGGCCCCGAAGGTCGCCAGCGCCTCGTCCAGCTCCTTGTCGACGATCCTTGGCAGGTACTTTCCCATTCGGCCTCCGCTCGTTGCTCGCTTAACGGGATCCGGTGATCCCATTTAACCAAATGCGGCCATTTCATTTAACAAAAAGCAGTGATTCCAATTAACAAAATTTTTTGGGTCGGGTGTACAATAACTGTATTGATAAAATAACGTGCCTAGAGAGGGTTCTAAGGCGGCCGGGAACGGCCGCGTTTTTTAATCTTCTGTGTGTACAATAAATCTATTGATAATATAACGTGCCTAGAAGGCCTTTGGGATGGGTAGGTGATCCTGTTGTCTCTCGAGTCTGTGCTCCTCAAGTACGGGGCCTCTGAGGTGTCCGCGATGGAGGTCTACTCCGACATCTTCGACCTCGGAACCGGCTTCATCCAGACAGAGAGCGAGCCCGGCGGCCAGCACAAGGCCAACCCGATAATCCTCGGCTCCTTCAACGGAAAGCTCCGCCGCCGCATCCTGTTCGAGGACACGTTCGGCGAGACCCTTTCCGAGTTCCAGCGGGCGGATTGGGCGATAACGAACGGGCTTACCTACTGGGGCAGGGCGAACACCTCCGATGCGCAGAGCAAGATGTGCGCCATGATCTTCGACCTCGACGGGCAGGAGGACAGGACGCTCACAGCGTTCCTCTACAACTGCCGGAGCGACTACCCGATCTATCCCGAGCCGAACTACATCGTCCTGAGCGGCCACAACGTCCACCTGTACTACGTCCTGGAGGAGCCTGCCGACCTCTACCCGAACACCAAGAGCCTGCTGAAGGACATGAAGTACCACCTGACCGACAGGATGTGGAACTTCTACACGTCCACCGAATGGGAGAACCCTCAGCACCAGGGCATCAACCAGGGATTCCGCATCATAGGCGGCAGGACCAAGGATGGCGGCACAGTGAGGGCCTTCAGGGTCAACACGCACCCGTTCTCACTCGAGGAGCTGAACGAGTTCCTCCCGTCGGATCAGCGGGTAGAGCTCTCGAAGAGGTGGAAGCAGGCGAGATACACGCTCGAGCAGGCCAAGGAGAGCTTTCCCGAGTGGTACGAGCTGGTCGTCGTCGGCGGCGGGCGCGCCACGGGGCGATGGAAGGTCAAGGAGGACCTCTACAACTGGTGGATCCGCCAGATACACGAGGGCGCTACGTTCAGGCACAGGTACTTCTGCCTGATGGCCCTGGCGATCTTCGCGGTGAAGTGCGGCATCGAGGACAGGGGGCGCGTGAGGGCCGACATGGAATCCCTCGTGCCGTTCCTGAACTCGATAGACCCCGAGCACCCTTTCGGCGATGACGGCGAGGTCGATGCCGCGCTCGAGTGCTTCGACCTGCGCTACGCGACGTTCCCGCGCAAGGACTTGGAGAAGATAACGGCTATCGACATGCCCGCAAACAAGCGCAACCACAGAAAGCAAGCGCTGCACCTTAGAATGGCACGTTCGAACCTTGAGATTCTAAGCGAAGATGCTGGTCGTGCGTTGCAGGGCCGGCCGAAAGGCACCGGCACCAAGGCCGGTTTGATACGTGCCTACGCAGCCGAGCACCCAGAAGCGAGCCACTCGGGGATAGCCAAGGCGCTAGGCGTGTCGCGCACGACGGTTATCAAATGGCTTAAAAGCGAATGAACGGGGGTATCTCGCAGATACCCCCGTTCCCACCTGGGCAAACAATGGCTCTCGTGGATTTTTGAAGCACATGCTAAAGTGGGGGGATACGAAGGATCCCCCCACTTTCAACAGGTGAAACATGTCGAATGAGAAAACGAAGAAAAAGGTGCAGATCTGGATGGATCCCGACCTCGTCGCTCAGGTTGACGGCCTCGCCGCGCGCGATGGGATGACCCGCGCCGCCGTGCTGACGGCCGCTGCCGAGCTTTACGTGTCGGGAGCTAAATCGCGGGTCGAAGATACGAGGTTCGACGCGGTGATGCTGAAGCTCGACGCCATAGCCTCAGCCCAGGGCGAGCTCAAGGCCCAGCAGCTCGCCCAGGCAACGGCCCTCGCCGACGCCATCAAGAGCCAGCCGATTGCGGTGCAGCAGCTCCCGCCGGCCGAGCCCGCCAAGAAGGGGCTCATCGGCCGCATCTTCGGCTAGCCGATGGGCGAGGGTTGGAAGACGCGGTGGCAAGGGCCAGCGCGGACAAGTGCGAGAAGTTCGGCCTTGAGTTCGAATGGGACCCCGCGAAGGCGGAGATCAACGCCGAGAAGCACGGCATTACGTTCGAGCAAGCGGCCGAGGCTGCTGAAAGGAGCTACTACAATGCGCGAGCAAACGGTGAACGCATATGGCGTTCCTTATGACGAAGTGGTGCTCAGGCTCGACAAGGCCACGATCGACTACGTCGAGGAAGAGGCCAAGCGATGCGGGCTGTCGCCCGCGATAGTCGCCACGGCGTTCCTCAGGGCAGCCTGCAAGGAAGGCAGGAGAATGAGCATCGAGCCTGCCGAATAGGCGGCACTTCCCTGCCCGGGAAGCGAAACCAGGGAGCTTAAACGAGGCTCCCTGGTCGTGCGACCGGGACCGGGACGAGGTGATCAGCGACCTGAGCCTCGCCGACCGCCTCATGGAGCGTTACGGCATCAAATAAGCCTATCCGGCGGCTGTCGGCGATGGCTGCGTACCCCCTTTTAGGGGGGGGTAGACGGGAAAGACAGGATAGGAAGGTACGACACTTCGGTCTATATTGCGATTTTTGGCAAGCCAAAAACGGTGTGACCTGGTGTTATAGGGGGGTGAACCCCTGGTCGGACGATTTCGGGGATTTGTCGCCAATCCCTCACGGGTTGGCGACATCCCAGGTCAGTGTGGGAATCTAGCTATGAAAACGGCGATAATTTCGCCTACAGTGACAAGGATCTCGCCCTACAGTGACAAGAATTTCGCCCATAGTGCTAAGGATTTCGCCCATAGTGCTAAGAATTTCGCCCATAGTGCTAAGGATTTCGCCTACAGTGACAAGGATCTCGCCCTACAGTGACATGGTTTTCGCCCTACAGTGACAAGGACTAAGGAGACGATATGCCGGAGACAGACGCATTGAAAAGGATTTGGTCATATGTCCATCCTGAGACCGAGGTTATATTGGAGCGGATCAAAGTCCGTTGCGGCGGCACTGTCGGGGACACGATCGCGCGCTAGGTCCCATCAATCCGGTGGTACA
>CAVHFC010000128.1:0-4592 GCA_963635025.1 Eubacterium sp. CAG:786 | reverse complement strand
TCGCATCCCGGCGACCACGAGAGCACCGCCGCCTGCGCCACACGATGAAACGCCTGACCGAACGTTGTCGCAGCGTCGGCGTCGGCGGCAGGTCGGTCGCCTGCGCCCGCATCATCGGCCAACGAGGGCGCCTCGAAGATGCCATCCGACACCGCCTCATCGACCCAATGAGCCGCCGACGAATCAACGATGGCGCCGTGTTCTCCCGAAATCGAACTATAGCTGAATACGTCCTCTCGCCCAGGATGCCACGCCCGCCCGCGACGAGGCAGATACAGCGGCACCACGGGGACGTCGAACGAAGCGGGCTGCGAGCCGGCATCAGCGCTGCCGCCAGCGGTATCGGAAGCGGCCAAGCCATCGGACGCGGCATCGAAGCCCTCGCCCGCGATCACCTCGAACGCGGAAAGCCCCTGCTCGTTGAAAGCGGCCATGCCGTCGGCGTCAAGAGAGATGCGCGATACCATCGCCGGCTCGCTTCCACCGAAATCGAAGCTCGAAACGCCGTCTTGGAAACAGCCGCCCACCCCCGCAAGCGCCTCCTGGATGTCCGCCCAGACACTCTTCGAAAGCCCAGCAGGGTCACTCTTATTCGCACTGCCGCGCATCGAGATGACGACGGCTTCCTTCGCGCGCGTGATGGCGACGTAGAGCAGCCGGCGCGTCTCAGCCATCTGACCCGCCAACTCGAAACCATGGATAGCGGACCTGAAGTCAGACGCGCGCTTCGCGTTCTTGATGGTTGTCGCCAAATCTTCGGGTTCGTACTCGTCGCCGAAGGGACTGTAGCCCTTCGACTTCTGCGCAAGATTCGCCGATCCGCCTCGCAGGTTGGAAAGCGTCTCCCCCCCATCAAGCGACACGTACGTACGCCCCGATATGGTGCAGTATTTCAGCGCGTTCGAGCGCAGCGCGTCGTCACGAAGTTCGGCGATCGCCACGATGGGGAATTCCAGGCCCTTGCTTGCATGCACGGTCATGATGCGCACCGACGAGCCCTCGCCAGCAGACAGCGCACCCGGCGCCTCGCGCGCCACCTCGATGTCCGCCGCAAGGCGCGCGGCCACGCTTGCCGGTCCCAAGCCGCTTGATTCCTCCAACTGCGAGGCATGGCGAATCGCCTTGTACACGTTGCCGGCGCGCGCCACGCCCTCGGGGCCCGCCTCCTCAAGACGCGCCAGCCAACCGGAATCCACTACGATTCCCTGCATGATCTGGGACAGGGGAACGCGCCCAAGCTGCTCGGAGGCGCGGTTCATCAACGCCGCCACGTTCACCAGCGCCGCGGACACCTCCTTACCCGAAGCAGCCGCGCGCTCAAGGTTGCGGAACCCCTCGTTGAACCGCCGGCGTTTCGGTATGCCTCGATCCGGGTCCGCCGTGGTGGACAGCTCGATCAAATCGTCGGCGGAAAGCGCGAACATCTCGCTGGAAACCACTTCGAACAGCGCCTTCGAATTCTTCGGATTCACGAGCGCCTCGGCCAGACGCACCACAAGCGCCACCTCGGGAGCGCGATTGAAAATGGAGCCACCGGCAACTACGCAGGGAAGCCCGGCCGCACGCATGGCGGCCGCGTACGTATCGGCCTCCGCCATCTTGCCGAGCAGCACGACCATCTCCTCGGGCGCATGCCCTGCGCGCCGATATGTGGCGAAGCGCTCGGCCAGGCGCGCAGCTTGAACGCGCGCTCCCTCATCGGCCGTCGCACCTTTCAATAAGGTTGTCACCTGGATATTCACGCGCGGCCCGGCTTCTGTGAACGGACGTTTCACGCGGGACTCGTCGCGACCGGCGCGTAAAGACATATAGTCACCGCCGCCGCTGCCGGCTTCGCTTCCGCCATGCCCCCCGCCGAAAATGCAATCGCACAGCGCCAAGATGTCGGCATGGCTGCGGAAGTTGTCGGACAGCTTTATGACGCCGTCGGGATTCGCTTCCTTCACAGTCGCCAGATGCTTTCGATACACCGATACGTCAGCGCCGCGGAAGCGGTAGATGGATTGCTGTGCGTCGCCGACGACGCACAAGCGCTCGCCTGCCGCCCCCGCAAGCTTCGAGATCATATCGACCTGCAGCTGATCGGTATCCTGGAACTCATCGATCATGACCATCTTGAAACGGCCCGCATAGCACGCGGCGATATCGGGCCGGTCGCGCAACGCGCGTGCCGCAAACGTCAGCAAATCGGAATTGTCGAGCACGCCGGCCTCGCGCTTTTTCCTCGAGAAAACCTTCGAGACCAAAGAAGCGATCTCGACCATCGTCTTAAGATGAGGTCGTGCGACGCCCGCGCACGCCTCGGCTGCAATGCCCTGATAGCGCATCAGCAGCTCGGGCTGCATCTCGCGATAGGCCGAACCCTTGCCAAAATTCGCGCCCGGCACCGGAAAGGCGTTCATCAGCTTAACGGCCTCGATATACGAAATCTCGCCCCCGCCTCCGAGCGCAGCTTCGACCGAAGCGATTGCGGCTTCCGTCGATGCGAGAAGCTTGTCGCGCGTCGTACCGGGCTTCACCGCACTCGCCAGCTCATAGACCTCGCGTGCCGCATCAACAAGCTGCACCAGCAATTTTTCAGGACCCGCCGGTTTGGGCGGAAGCTGTACAGCCGCCATGCCGTCGGGACTTGCTTGGGCGATGGTCACGAGCTCGCGAACCATCCCTTCGACCGACACGTCGAACGCTCCGCCTGAGCCGCGCGCCTGAAACTCCGAGAACAGCGCGTCGATGCGATCCTGATCGATGCCATCGAGGCCGTTGACCATGTCGTCGCGCCCGCCGATGACCTCCTCCAGCGCGCTTTCCAGCAGCGCTTTGGACCCACTTTCGTCGATGATGCTGAATTTCGGATCTATTCCCAGCTCAAGCGCATGCGCGCGCAGGATTCGAGAACACATGCCATGGATGGTTGAAATCCAGGCGTCATCGACTTTGAGCGCCTGCTCGGTCATGCCCGCCGCGCGCAAAGCGCTTTTGACGCGCGATTTTATTTCGCCGGCGGCCTTCGTGGTGAACGTGATGGCCAGCACCTCGTCGATGTCGTCAAGGTATCCGCATTCGAGCGCATGCACGATGCGTTTGGTCAATGTGAACGTTTTCCCTGATCCAGCGCCTGCGGAAACTGCCAGAGGCTTACCGAGCGCTTCAACGCACGCCTGCTGTCCCTTCGTCAAAGCCATGGACTAACACTTCCTTTCGGGACATGAGGCAACCGGACACCACTTGCACGCCTCGGGGCTGGCCGGACGCGGGGCAACGTCACCGGCGAGCATGCGCTCCAGCGCCTCGGCGACAGCCTCTTCCGTCTGATCGAGCAGGTCGGTGAATTTCGAATCGGCAAGGGCGTCGGCAGCGGTCGGCCACGAGCACTTGCGCGCCTTCGAGCCGGGCACCTGCGCTTCCCCGAGCACGTGACCATCGTAGACGCCAGCGGCAAATTTCCGACGCCCATAGCAAACGTATATCGCCCCGACCGGATCGTAACCGAGTGTTCGGCGCACCACCTGCGCATATATGAGCGACTGCACCTTGCCCAGCGAACCCTCTTTGCGCCGGTCGATCGAATAGGAATCGGACAGCGAGCCTTTGTAGTCGATAACCACGCAGCGGCCTTCCGCATCGACGTCGATGCGATCCGCGGTGCCGATAAGCTTCTGGCCTGCGTAATCGACCACGCCCTCCCCCGCCACGGCATATTCCAGATGCTCGGGATGGAAATCGGGCAGAAGGTCGATCTCGTAGTCAAGGTAGCGCATGAGCTTGTCGCACAGCTCCTCGATCTGGAGCCGCTCCAGCTCGCCGGTGGCAATCAGGCGATTGGCGCGCTCCTTAAGATTCGGCTGCAACGCCTTATGCCGCGCGAGCACGTCGGCCATGATTCGGCACGCCTCGGGAAGCGACTCCCGCGTCACCTTCGCCAGGCCCACCTCCTCCTTGAAGTGCTGGTAGAAGCTGCACAGCGCGTTGTGCGCGAAGTCGCCCATCTCAAGCGGACCAAAACCCTCATCGATGTCCTCCAGGCGCAACCGCCTGTCGGCGAACCACTTGTACGGGCACTCAAGGTAGCTTTCGATTTGCGACGGCGCAAGGCAAGGCTCCTCGATCACCTGGCCCTTTATCACGCGCGGCAGCACCACGAGCTTGCGTCCCTCGTCGGAGATGACGCCGATCCTCGGACGCTCGACGCTCGCTGCGATCTCCTGCTTGCGCACACCAAGCGAACAGTTCGAAAACAAGGTTTCCTCACCGCGCGTGAGCATTCCGACCTGCTGTTGATCGGGCAACAGGTAGGGATTATCGATGTCGGCAAGATCCGTCAGGTCGGCCCGGTAGCAATCGACGAATTCCTCGAGCACGACGCTCGGGTACAGCGGGTTAGCATCGGCGTCGTGCAGGCAGCGCTCAAGAATCAGCTGGCGCTGCGGCAGATGCTCAAGCGCGAAAAAGGTGCGGCGCATGCGCGCAAGCACCGTGTCGGTTCGCGAAATGCCCAGTTTGGCAAGCAGCGTGCGGGCGGCGTCGTCCGCGTCAGCAGCCGGGTAGGCAACGCTCGTCAAGTCGGCCACGACCGCGGTCGAGCACGAGCCCGG
>CAVHFC010000127.1:0-4652 GCA_963635025.1 Eubacterium sp. CAG:786 | reverse complement strand
GAAAAAACCTATCCGGTGGCCCTCTGCTTCCTCGCCGCGGTCATTCTCGACGTCGCATGGATGAAGCTGGGCACGCAAGGGTTCGCCACAAGCCCCGCCGTCGTTCCCGCCTCCCTCGTCGCGCAGCGCACGAGCGAAGGAACCGCGCTCATCGGAACCGTTTGCCAGCACATGCTCTACAGCGCAGCCCACTTCGAGGGAATGTACCGATTCGGTACGCAGGGCGTCGCCGTTTTCTGGCTGGGCTTCATCGCGTGCGTTATCGTCGCCGCAGGCACCGGATTGCCGCGAAGGCGGGCGAGCGCACCGCGCTTCTTCTGGCTGTACGCATGCCTGGTCGTCTTCGCATTTGCATTCGTGGCCTACGCCGCTTTGTGGCTGCAATACACGCCAGATGGCATCGCCGGCGTCGACGGCGTGCAGTATCGCTACTTCCTTCCCGCGCTTCCGATCTACGCCCTCCTTCTTGCCGACTGCCTCCCTTGCCTGCGAGCAAGGGTGAAAAAGGCGCACGAGCGTCCTTGAACGGCGGCCAGAGGCGGCCGGCTTGCGCGTAACGCGTGACGATGTCGCGCAAGCCGATTCCTTGCCGGGTTTAATGCTACAATAGCGAAATCGCCTCAGTAGCTCAGGGGATAGAGCACCGCTCTCCTAAAGCGGGTGTCGTACGTTCGAATCGTATCTGGGGCACCATTAGAAACTACCAGGTCAGGCACGTGATTCACTTGACCTGGTTTTTTTGACGGCTAGCGCCTACGACGACGAGCTCGACGAAATTCCGCTGGAGCCCGACTGGCCATCGACAACGGATTGCTCGTACGCAGCAGCCTCTTCGGCACTCATCACCGTAGCGAACGCCATGCCGTTCGTGGAACGCACGCCGGCATCATCATCTTCGCTTGCTGGCATCGGCGTCGCGGCCACAACATCCTTCAGGTCGTCAAGGGAAACGCTCTTGTCATCACGGTTCGCGAAAGTCTCCTCGCCCGATTCTTCCCATACACCGAGACCATCGGTTACCGCATAGTACTGGCTGCCTTCGGTGTTGTAATCCGATCCATCGGTGGTGCGGTACAGAACAACAGGTATTTCGAACCCTCGCTAAAAGACGGGGCAAGGTCATCGATAGTCGCCATGCGCTGGCCCGATCCCCCGCAATAACGAACCTGCAACGCACCGGCGCCATTCAGCGCAGGAGACCCCTTCACCACCTCGTTCACCTGCAAATACGCATCTGTGTAATAGCGGGGCTCGGCACCATTCGAGGGATTGATCAGCATCGGGTCGGAAAATCCCGACACCGTCGCAACAACGATGAGCGTCGAACGGTCAACGAAGTCGGAAATGGAATACCGGCATCAGCGCGGAAACATGCTGCTCAAGAAGAGGAGCCTGAGAACTTTCGGCCTCCACCCCCGACGAACCCTGATTCGCCGAAGAGCAACCGGCAAAGGCCACAGGCGAGCAAAGCAGAGCACAGGAAAGAGCGATGGCGGTTGTTTTCGCTTTGTTATTCATTGGTATCCTCCCCGTTAGCAAGCGACTGCGGTGCCATTGCTGTCGCCGCAGTCGATCTCCCCTTTTTGATTCCCTGAAAGAAAGCTTATCACATTAACCTTGAACGCAAATAAAGGGAAGGGACCCGAAGGCCCCCTCCCTTTTCGTTGTTTGATGCTTACCGGCCGGCTTTATGCACCGATGAGCGCCTGGAGGCTGGTCATGAAGCTGGACATGTTGCGGTAGCACATGAACAGCGTGATCAGGATGAACACGATGCCGCAAATGTTCGAGAACACGTGGTTGCGGAACTTGCCCAGGTTCTTGCCGTTCGCCACGTACATCACGAAGAACGCCATGATGGGCAGCAGAATCGCGTTGGCGGCCTGCGCGACCAAGATGAGCTGTGTCGGGGACTTGCCCAAGAACACCGCCATCAGGCAGCCGCACACCAGCACGATCATCCAGATGATCTTGAACTGCAGATCCTTCAGCGTCTTGCCCCAACCGAGCACGCCGTTGACGGCGTAAGCAGCGGACAGCGGAGCGGTGATGGCGCTGGAGAAGCCGGCGGCCAGAAGACCGACGCCGATCATGACCGTGGCCCAGTTGCCCAGAAGCGGGCTTAAGGCAAGCGCCATGTCCTTGCCGTTGGAAACCGTGATGCCGGCCGCGTTCATGTTCGCCGCCGCGCAAATGAGGATGGCCATGGAAATCAGGCCGCCCAGGCCGATGGACAGCACGCAGTCGAAGCGCGCGTCGGCAACCTGCTCGGGATCCTTGAAGCGCTCGGAAGCGCCGGATGCGTGCAGGAACAGGTTGTATGGCACGATGGTGGTGCCGATCAGGCCCACTGCGGTCAGGATGCCCTTCGATGCGTCCTGGCCCTCGGGCAGGGCAGGCGTGAACAGGCCGGCAACCGCCGCGCCCCAATCAACGGGAGAGGCAATGGCCGTGATCAGGAACACCACGCCCATGAACACAACGATGCCGGTGAGGATCTTCTCGACCAGCTTGTACGAGCCGATCCACATGCAGGCGAATGCCAGGATGCCCAGCACGATGACGATCGGGATCATCGGAAGATCGACAACGGCCTGAATGCCCAAAATGCCGCCGGTGATGTTGCCGGTTTCGTACGCCGTGTTGCCGATGAAAATGGCGATGATGACGATAACAATCGCGATCCATTTCAAAACCGGGTTCGAAATGCGATCGCGGATATTCTCGCCCAAGCCTTCCTGCGTGACGATGCCGATACGGGCCGCCATCTCCTGGAAGACGATGGTTGCGACCGTGGCGAACAGCAGCGCCCACAACATAGTGTAGCCGTAGCTGGCGCCGGAAACGGTGCACGTGGTGACCGTGCCGGGACCGACGAAGCCTGCCGCAACAAGCGCGCCGGGGCCGATGTTCTTGAGCTTTTCAGCAATTGAACTGGCCATCGTTCCCTCCTTTCCCTGCCGGGTATTCCTACCTAGCCTCGTGGTTTACTCGGCACACTTTAGCAGACGAAAGTAGCCGCACGCCAGATGGATACGCGGTTGTAACATGACGATTTGCCAGCAAAAGGGCAGAAGGGAGCTTTTTGACGCTAAACGGCCTGGTAGGCACGAACGAAACACGCAGCTACGACATCTTCCAGAAGTCCTGCATGAGCTCCTGCCGACTTGCCGAACCTGTCTTCTTCAGAATGTTGTGCACGTGAACCTTCACCGTGGAGAGGGCCAGCGACATATCGGAGGCGATGTTCTGATTGTCCTTCCCCAGCAGCACCAGATAGAGGACCTCACGCTCACGCGGGGAAAGCTTGTGACGCTGCGCGAACACGTTGAGGTTCTCCACGATCTGCTGCTCCTGCTGCTTCGTGCCTCCCTGCGCGGGAGGACGCTCGAAGCGCAGGGAAAGCGTTCGCCATGCCGCCTGGACCGACACGACGCCGATCGCGATCATCAGGACGTTCTCCGCATAGTTTCGCTCGGTGGTGAATTCGAACGCGCCCAGCTGAATGGTCGAGGCGCCCAGTATCAGGAAGCAGTACGCATCTTCCACGATGATGAGGATCGACAGAACCCAAGCCACGGCGTAAACGCCCCAATGGCGGCGCAGGCGCACGCGCTCGGCCTGGTTCTTCGTGAAAATCGCTCGATATCCCAAGAACAAGAGGATCCAGTATATATAGAACTGATGCATGCTCCAGAACCAGAACCGCTGCACTTCGCTTGCGGGGAAGGCGAAAAGGGCCACAAGGCTGGCGAGCGCATACACCACCGGAGGAACCGCCAATAAAGCTCGTCGGTCCTCGTTAAGGTAATCGCAGGCAAACCACCACATGGCGGTGATGAAGCCGCCACCGGTCACGAGCGACGACAGCGACCGCACCATCATATAGGCGGCGGAAACGTCCATTCCCGTGACGTGAGCGATGAACTCGTCCTGGAACACGAACGCGATGTCGAAGAAATAAAACGTGAACGATACGCACAGCAGCAGCATGGCGCGCTTATGCGACACAAGATAAGCGGAAAGACACACCGCGGCCACCGCGATGGACAGCAACAGCACAAGCAGCGTGTAATGAAACAGAATCAGCTCCACCAGGTCCCCTTTGCCTCAACGGTACCGCGCTTTTGCGCCCCCTCACGCTTCAAAGCACACCCTTTCATGATAACGAAGGGGACACACCGTGTCACGGGCGAGCGCCTGAACGGTTTACGCGCGTGGCGAAACGGGGGGCAAAGAGATGGCAATTCGACAGCCGTGCGCAATCGTTCGGTTTTAAGACGGACGAAGAACAGGTGTCTCACCTGGGGTTTATCAAGGGTTTACCGCATTTGCCGCACGCGTAAACCCAACATCCACCCAAAACGACGACTCGCTAAACCCCAGTTAGTTCTTCCCCGTCGAGCCCGCGCCTCGGCATACTGACGACAACCGCAAGGGCGAGGCGAAAGCGCCTTTGCGATCGCACCGAAACGCTTCGATTACGCGAAGGGGAAGCGCGAAGGTGCTGCAAGGAGGGGATGGCAGCTAAGCCAAGTATGCAGCCAGCCCAAGAGCGAAGATAGTCACGTAAACGAGAGACGAAAGAAGGTTTGCTATGGCAGGCGTGAACGTCAAGAGCGAGATCAAGCCGCTCAAGAAGGTGCTGCTGC
>CAVHFC010000126.1:0-4690 GCA_963635025.1 Eubacterium sp. CAG:786 | reverse complement strand
GGGCCATGGACGCGTTCTTTGAGCGCACGGCCCCCAGGCCCGAGGCGACGCCCCTAGCAGCTTAAAATTCCTCAAGCTTTCGTGTCCGAAATCTTGACACAGGTCAGGGCATGTTGTCCAGCGTCAGCGTCGACCATTCGTAGTGGCGCTCCATCTGCGTGTAGCGACCAACGTAATCGGACAGGTTCGAGCACATGCTGATGATGGCCAGGCGCCCGTCCTCGGCGCGCACCACCTTGCCGCGATCGATGGTCCAAAACCAGGTGCCGTCCTTGCGCGGCATGCGGTACATGGTTTCGTAGGTCATGCCTTCGTAGTACTCGCTGCCCAGGTCTCGTTCGACTTGAACCATGTCGGCGGGATGAATGGTGTTGCTGACCATGCCTTTTATGCCGGCAACAAGGTCGTCGACGCTGTCGTAGCCGAGCATGGCGACCATGGCATCGTTGGCGTAATAGAACGGGAAGCCGTCCTCGCAATAACCGCCGATAAGACCGGCCGCCTTGTCGTCCGAAATAAGCTCCGCTGCGAGTGCGTATTGGTCCGACGCTGAAGAGCTGGCGACGGTGCGGTTCGACATGCTGTCCCCTTGGTTGGCGCGAAAAATGGTGTGGTGCTTCAGCAGGATACCATTGTGCGAGGAGGCCGCCGCGCGCACGTGCGGGGATTCGCGCGGGAGTGTCGGTTTGCGGGCGAGCGGCGGACGAGGGGTGGCGGGGGGCGGGGGGCGGCGGTTGCGACGAGGGCAGCGAGGGGCGGGGGTACGGGAATTTCGAATTGCGGACGAGCGGCATGCGGGTTTCGGCGGCGCGGCGGGGGCGAACTTCCCGACTGCACTGGCGCGGACAACGGCGCACGAGTTTCGGCTGCGCGGGCGCAGCAAGAGCGGGTGGTATCGACTGCGCGGATGGAGGCGTGTTTCGATTTCTTTTTGCATAACGTCGCATATATTATGCATTTCTATCAAAAGGAACTCCGGCGTTCGACTGCCGCTATAACGCGAGTTCAAATGGGCGCGAAACGCACATTAACCTGCGTGAACGAATTGTGAAGGGGTTGCAGTTGCCGGTGAGGCGTGTAGAATGCCCCGTGTCCGACAGTTTGGATAAAACGCAAACCGTGACTATCTTCGCCAAGTACAGTCTCTTGGGATTTGCGACAAGCGGGAAGCCAAGAACCCGCATCGCTGTCGGGATTCCTTTCGCTTGCCCCCGGGGACTTCCACCCCGGGGGTTTATTGTTTGCCCGAGCGCGCGGGTGGCCGTCGGCTGGTTCCGCCTGAGTTTCAAGAGAGTGACGCGCCCTTCGGGCGCTGACCGAGTAGTGCGCGAGTCATGCCTTGCGCCCACGAAATTCTGGCAGACACGTTAAACCGGCAGCGGGATCTCCGGACGGATCCGTCAAACCGGCGGCGAGATCCCCTGCTGAATGAGTTATCCCGGCAGCAAGATTTCGTGGGTTCGAGCCATGGCTCGAACCTCATTAGAGAGCATCCGAAGGATGCGACAGATATTTCCCGGGCGAGCAAGCGGTCGGTTGACGGTCGGCATAACCGGCTCCGCCAGCGCGCTGAAAAGTCTGACGCGCCTAAAGGCGCTGCCTATTTAGGTGCGAGATAGTATCTCGCACCCACGAAATTCCGGCAGACACGTTATACCGACAGCAGGATCTCTTGGCAGATACGTTAAGCCGACAGCATGATTCCCTGCCGGATGAGTTATCTCAGCAGCAAGATCCCTGGCAGGTTTGTTAAACCGGCAACAAGACCTTACCGCCGAACAAGTTATCCCAGCAAAAAGATTTCGTGGGTTCGAGCCATGGCTCGAACCCAATTAGAGAGCACCCGAAGGGTGCGACAGATATTTCCATGAGTGCGTGAGCGATTGGTTAACGTTTGGCGGTTTGCGAGATCGACTCCGCCCGCGTTTTAAAAGTGTGACGCGTCCTTCGGACGCTGACCTAGTGCTGTGCGAGACATGTCTCGCACCCACGAAATTTCAATTGCAACGCTGCCTCAACAGCAAGGCTGACAACCGGAGGCGTCTCTCATGACAAGAATCCGTCACACCCACGAAATTGGGATTTACAGCGTTATGCCTTGCGGCAAGATTTCGTAGGGCTGATCCATGGATCAGCCCTTAATTGAGAGCGCCGTTAGGCGCGACACTTATTTCAGAAGCGCTTACTCCACGTCTTCGGTGGTCGGTTGGGACGACTCGTCTGCCGACGAGGCTTCTCCCTCTTGCAAGCTGTCAGCGATCGTCACCGCCGCAGTTTCCTGCTGCGTGGAAGCGTCGGTGGTTGTCGCCTCCATGGCTTCTTGTTGCGTCACGCTGTCGGCGGTCGTTGTTACGGAGGTTTCCTGCTGCGTTGACGCGCCTGCGGTCTTCGACGAATCGGATCCGTCGTCCGATGAACCTGCGGCAGTCTCTTGCGAATCGGTCGTGGGCGATTCGTTGACGACTGCGGCGCTGTTCTCTGTTGCCTTGTCATCTTGCCCGGACGAGGAATTTGAGGATGTCCCGATCGTGCCCTTGTTGACAACATTTGCCGTGCCGGAATAGGTTCCCCATTTCGGCGTGAGCTTTATCTCAGTGCCTTCAGCTGCGCTTACCGTAAAGGTGAATGTGCTGTCCGCAAAAAACTGCTCGGTGTAGTAGGTTTTGTCCCCGATCGTTATGCTGCAGTAGCCTGTTGCGCCGGATGTTCCGGTGGCCTTCAGCGTTATCCGGGCCGTGTCGTCTGTTAACGTGTAGCTTGTTCCGCCTGCGGCAAGCTCGGTTTCTTTGGCGTCCGTGCCGACCTGATAGGTCAAATGGTATTCCGGGGTCTGGATCGCCTGGATGCTCGTAGTTGCCGTCGCCGTGAACCAGGCCCAGCTGGTGCCGCAGAGGCAGACCGTGCAGAGCGCCATCCCCGCGAGGGACGGGGCGAGGGAGCGGTAGATGCTCGCATCGCCGCCCGCGGCTTTTGCATGCTTCGGCTGGTAGAACAGCCGACGAACGAAGCGCATGAACGCTCCCCCCTTCTTTCAAATCAAACTTCGGGCAACCGAAGGGCATACGCAAAACCTATGCCCTTCGGTTGCCCCTCCGCCCGCAGGCGGAGGGGACTTGAATCAAACGAAATCTCAGAGGCCGCTATTTAATCTCAATGGGAGCAATTCCGTTACTGTCGGTCTGGTAAAGCGTTGTAGTGCCTTCAAAGGTTACGTTCTTGTACTCCAGCGAGCTGGCTGCCCGATCGGTAGCAGCTCCCTCAATCCAGAAGGTGGCGCTTCCTTGTCCGACAAGGGTGGAGTTTTCGATATAGGTCGAAGCGCTTCCCTGCGAACAAACCACGTAGTACTTAGGACCACTGGTTATGTGGCAATTGGTAATGGTTGCCGAAATTCCAGACATGATGTCATTGCCGTTATATGCAGATACGCTGATGCCGCCGATAGAAGTCACGCTATCAATGGTGACGTTCTTGCCCTTCGCGACGATCGAATAGCTTCCTCCGTCCTTGGCAATGACCTTGCCATTCTTCAAAACGTCGTTTTCACCCCAAAGCTCCACGGTGTAGTTGGGAGAGCTTAAAGTCTTACCATTGAGGTCGATCGTGACGTTGGCGGCACCAAGCTTCAGGCGGTTGTCCACGCTATAGGGCCTATCAACCGTGGCATCTTTCACCAGCTTGATGGTATCGCCTTCCTTAGCGACAGCAAGCGCGTCGGCAAAAGAGACATAGCCAACGCCGTTAACCGTGACCTCGGGGTCGGTCTGGTACGAAATCTTGAACGGACTGAAGGTACTGGTGACGATCGTGAGGACACCGGTAGACCCATCGTAGGAGTAGGTCTGGTCTTTTCCGCTGGTCGACCTGGTCATTTCCTTGCCGTTGTGCGTCACAGTAACACTATTAAGACCAGTGCCGATGTTCACGGTCGCGGTAATCGGGTTCGCGAGATTCTTAGGGGTCTCATCGTTTACTTTAAAATCGATGTCAAACGTCACCGAATCGGTGGTCATGGCGGTGCGATCCACAGTCAATGCAACTTTGTCGTCAGCTTTAAGCGTATCTTTGGGAATGGTTACAGTAACGACATCATCGGTGCTACTAACCTCGGTTGCTTCATTTGCTTTTTCGACGGTGCCGCTAGCGGTCGTCGAAACAACTTTAGAGCCGGCAGGATAAGTTGCATCCTGGTCGTAATTCTTATCCTTGCTGTCGGATTCAACGGTGTCCTGGGTGGCAACGACGGTAATCGTGATGCCGTCGATAGGCAGGCCCTGATACTCGTTGCCAGCGTCTTTCTTCATCGTGCCCTTGATGCTCAGCTGCTTCTTATCCGTGCCGACGGGAAGGCTGAGGTCGGTGTCGAGAGAGACGTCCTCGGTGCCGTCGGAGATGGTCCAATCGATGGCCTCGTTGAGCTTATCGCTGCCCTTGATGCCGGTGATCTGGATCTTGTACTTCACGGCGAGGCTGCCGGTGTTCTTCACGTAGACGTTCTCCAGCTCATAGGTGCAGCCCGGCTCCCAGAGAATCTGCTCCTGAGCTCGATTGTCAGCGGTTTTCCAGGTGAGGGTCTGCCCCTCGACGTTAACCCCCTGCTCGTTCACGAGCTCGATGCCGAGCGTGCCCGAGGTAACCTTGCTCACGCCCGTCGTGGCCGTGTCGGTGAACCAGGCGAACGTCGTGCCTA
>CAVHFC010000125.1:1409-4864 GCA_963635025.1 Eubacterium sp. CAG:786 | reverse complement strand
TTGCCCCTCGATTCGGAAAAAGCGACACAAATCGGCCCGTTCCCCCGCGCGAGACATTGTCTTGCGCCTATTTCCGTGAAACACCTGTTGAGGTTGCTTTTCTCGAAAATTCGTAGGGTCGAGCCACTGGCTCGACCCCTAATCAGGCGCCGCAAGGCGCTCACCATCTTGTTCGTCGCAGGGCGAATCCTGCAAACCCTGCGAGGCTCGCTAGTCTACTGAATATCCCCGGCGGCGTGGCGGGCGGCGTAGCGGCCGAACGTTATCTGACGGCCCAGGCAGTTGCCTACCAGGTACACCGGGTAGTTGCCGGCGTAGTAGCTGCCCGAGCAGGTGCCCACGGCGTAGAGGCCCTTGATGGGCTTGCGATCCTTGTCGATGACCTGGCAGTGCTTGTTGATGCGCACTCCGTCGATGGTGGTTAGCAGCGACCCGCCGTACCATGCGCCGTAGAACGGTGCCTGGCGAATGGCGGAAAGGCGGTACGCCTCTTTGCCGAACTGGGTGTCGGCGCCGGCGTCGAACATGGCGTTGTAGTTCTCGACGGTTGCGAGGAACGTCTTCTTATCGTCGCCTTCGAAGCCGAGCTTATCGGCCAGCTCGTCGAGCGTGTCGGCCTTCATCATCAGCCCGCCGTCGAGCTGCTTCTGGTAAGCCTCGTCGACCGTCTTGTTCTTCAGCGTGCTCTTCCAGGTGTTCGCCGAGCAGCCCTGCGTCTTGAAGATCTGCACGTCGGCCGGGGCGTTGACGTCGAAGACCTGGCACCACACGCCGCCGGGATGCCCCGCTGCGGCGAAGGGGATGGCGTCGTAGTTCGCCGACTCGTTGGCGATGCGCTCGCCGCGGCGGTCGACCTTCAAGAACGGCTGCGAACCCAGGTTGAACTGGCCGTTCGTGGCCCAGTTGCCCGAATCGTCCATGCCGGCGTCCTGGCCGGGCTTGACGATGCCGCGGTCGAACACCATGGTTGCGCCCACGCCGTCCATGGCGGCGCCGGCCCACAGGGCGGCCTTGATGCCCGCGCCGGTGTTGTTCGTGTTGTAGTTCAGCGACGTGATGCAGCTGACGGCCTCGGGGTCGCGCGCGTTGAGCATGTCGGCGTTGGCCGCGTAGCCGCCGCAGGCCAGGATGACGCCCTTCTTGGCGTTGATCTGCTTGTAGCCGCCTTCGACCTTGAAGATGGCGCCCGTCACCGCGCCGTCGGAATCCTGTACCAGTTTGACCAGGTCATGGCTGTACAGAACCTCGCCGCCGTCGTTCTTGATGACCTGCTCCATGGCCTTGACATGCTCGGTCTTGCCCTTCTCGTTCACGAAGCCGGGGTTGGAAACGTGGTGGCACTCGGGCGGCATGAAGTACGAGGTGCCGCCGGCGTTGTCGTTCTCGACGTCCACTTCCACCACAGATTCCTGGCCGAAGTGCTTGGTGTAGGTGTCGGCGATCCACTCGACGGTGGCGCCGGAGTTCTCGATCCAGGTGCGCAGGACCGACTGGTCGTTCTTGAACGAGGCATAGCGGGCGTGCTCGTTGATCCAGCGGTTCTCGTCGAAGTCAAGGTTCTGCTCCTTCTGCCATCGCGAGTGGATGGCGCCCATGTCGTAGTGGGTCGCGGCGGCCTCGGCGCCCTTTTCGACGATCATGAACTTTGCGCCCAGCTCGGCGAGCGTGCCGCCGGCCATGATGCCGGACATGCCCGCGCCGACGACCAGCACGTCGGTCTCGGTCGTTTCCTTGATGTCGGCCGAAGCGATCTCCGGCGCGCTGCCGAGCCAATCGACGCCCGAGGCGCTGGAAGCCTGTGCGTTGCCGTTCTTGATGGCGGCCACGTCGGCGGCGCGTTCGGCGGCGCTCTTCGGGGCGGCGCAACCGGAAAGGCCCAGCGCTGCCATGGCGCTCAGGCCGGCGGCGCCGGTCAGGAAGCTGCGGCGGCTCAGGCCACGATTCTCGTCATTCATGTGTTCCCTCCAATGATGTGCGTAGGTTTTCGCTCAATGGTTTCGAATCGGATCGGGCGTGCACATACGCTTATGGGCGCATCGTAGGGCCCGCAGGTGGGGAAGGTCACCACCCCGGGTGGGGGATTGTGAGGGAGTTTGTGCGTTGGCGTCCCCCCCTCGCGTTTCCTTTTGTCCAGGTCAGAGCCCCTAACCCCCCTCACCTCACCCTCCTTGGGTGAAAATAATCGAATGCACTTGCGGTTGCCGGCCAAGTGCATCGGGGGGCGTGTATACTGACCGGGATGAAACCGGAGGGGGCTTCATGCAAAACGAATCGATCAAGGACAACGTTCTCGCCATCTTCACGTCGAGCATGCTCGCGTGCGCGCTCGCGTTCGCGCTCATCACGTTTTCGGGTTCGCTGACGAACGCCTACCTTTATTCCTATGTGTCCGCGACCGACGGATGGATCAGGGAAGCATCCACGTTGGTGCTGGCCGCCACGTTCCTCGCGGTGACGGCGGTCGCTTACTATCGCCCGCAGGTTGTGAAAGCTCGCGCGCTCGTCGCGTTTTGCTGCGTGTTCTCAGTCGCATCCGTCGTCTTCGCGACGGTCGGTTTTCAGGCAGGGAACATGGCGTTCGTCTCGCTCGGCATTTTCGGGCGTTCGGTGGGAAGGGCCCTTGCCATCTGCTTGTTCTCCTTGCGCCTGGTCCAGCTGAAGTCGAGCAAGCAGGTGAGCTTTGCCATCGCGCTCGGGCTGTTCATGGCGAGCGTGCTTGACCTGGGGAAATCCGCAGTGGGAACGCCTCTGTTCGCGACGATTCTGATGGCGGTGATCCATGTCGGCTTGGCGCTTTGGGCGGCGCGCGGGGCAGGCCGGGTGCTCAGCATCACCTGCGCAGGCGATTCGGTGGACGATCTGAAGCTGGCCGACCCGGCGGCGTTTTTGCCGATGTTCCACGGCGTGTTCGTGTGCATCCTGCTCTTTTCGGCGGCGTCGGGGTTCGCCTTGACGTTCAACGAGGTGGCGGGTGCTCCGGCAATGTCTCTGTTTGCGACGCCGCTTTTGGCCGCCCTGCTGCTGTTCTTGCTGGTGAGCTGGGGAAACAAGCGTGAAGATTTCCTGTTCAGCGTGTCGGTGCTCATTGTGATGGCGGGTTTTCTGACCACCCCGCTGTCGTTTAACGAAACGTTCGCGAACACCTCGGGCACGCTTTTGCGCTTCGGCGAGCAGTGCTTCGATGTGCTCGCGTGGACGGTTGTCATGGCGATCGGCCGGCGCAACGTGTACGGCTGCCTGTTCACGGTGGGCGCGATGCGCGTGATGAGCAGCTTGGGAACCATCGTCGGCGCGGTGTCGGGTCACATCACGAACGGTTTCGTGCAGATCGATTTCGTTATGGCCACCGGTTTCGCGTTGAGCATGGTGTTCGCGTTCTTCGCGTTTCTGTGGTGCGGGTTTCGCACGTTCAGCTTCTCGGATGCCATCGAATCGGTGACGGCGGTGAGCCATCC
>CAVHFC010000125.1:0-1083 GCA_963635025.1 Eubacterium sp. CAG:786 | reverse complement strand
CGCGCCTTGGCGACGAGTTCGGCTTGACCGAGCGCGAGCGCGAGGTGTTCGTGCTGCTCGCACACGGGCGCAACGGGCGCTACATCATGGACAACCTCGTCATCAGCCGCAACACGGCTAAGACCCACATCAAGCATATCTATTCGAAGCTTGGGGTCCACTCGCATCAGGAGCTTATCGACCTGGCGAGTGGCGCGGAGCAGCGCTAGGCGCTCTCGCTGTTTCGGCGGGTGGCGTGGCGTTCGCGCTTTCCGCTGCCGGGCCCACATCTTCGATTTCCCCCTTCGTAATCATCGTTCACCATTGTTTGACCAGGCGATATGCTCATCGTCCTCAACTTTCCCCCAACGGGGGTGATGCCTTCTCGCGCCGTCGCGCCTATAGTCGCACCATCGAATCGGAGGGCGGCTGCATGCATATGCGCGTGAAACTGCAACGTTAATGAGGAGGTTAGCGAATGAGCGAAGAGCGCAACGACTCCGCGCCTGCACCCAAGCCCGCTGCTAAGAACAAAAAGCTCATCGTGGTCGGCGTCGTGGTCGCGGTCATCGTGGTTGCGGGCATCGGCTTCTGGAGCTGGCACAACACGCCGAGCTTCTGCAATGCTTTCTGCCACACGCCCATGGACCGCTACGTGGAAACCTACGAGCAGCAGGCAGGGGCTGCCGGTGTGGACAAGTGGGGAAACGAGGTGTCCAACAGCACCGCCATGCTGGCAGTGTCGCACAAAGAGGCTGGTCAGAATTGCCTTTCCTGCCATGTGCCGGCGATTTCCCAGCAAATAGGCGAGGTGCAGGAATCCGCTTCCGGTGACTACTACTATCCGCTGGAGGAGGCAAGCCTGGAGGTTCTCATGCAGAATTCCGGTAACGCCTCGGGTACCGGCGAGCAGTTCTGCCTGAAGAGCGGCTGCCACACCAACAGCGACGGCCAGGCCCTGACGAAGGCCGACCTGACCGAGCTGACGTCCGACATGGTGCGCAACCCGCATTCCTGGCATCACGACAAGTACACCTGCAGCGATTGCCACAAGTCGCATCGCGCGTCGGTGCTGATCTGCACCGATTGCCACTCCGACGCCGA
>CAVHFC010000124.1:0-4892 GCA_963635025.1 Eubacterium sp. CAG:786 | reverse complement strand
CCGCCTGCCCCCGCTCGCTTTCCGCATCCAGCCCGTAAAGCGCCACCATCGGACGAGCCTGCTGCGACGCTTTACGCCCCGCTGCCGCACGAGCCTTGCCGGCTGCTTTTTTGCTGCTCGCGTTTTTGACTTTCGCCTTCCCGCTCTTCCCTGCCATGATTGCCCCTTTCCGCGCGAAAGGCCTCGCAGCACACAGGTGGCGCTGCGAGGCCTTGGCAGCGTTGCCGCTACCCTCTTCTTCTTTACAGCCTAGCCGAAGTAGCGCTCGAGCAGGCCCTTGAGCGCCTTGCCGTGACGGGCCTCGTCACGAGCCATTTCATGCACGGTGTCGTGAATGGCGTCGAGGCCGTTCTTCTTCGCGCAGGTGGCAAGTTCGACCTTGCCGGCGGTTGCGCCGAACTCGCAGTCGACGCGCCAGGCCAGGTTGTCCTTCGTGGTCGCCTTCATGTTCGGCTCAAGCTCGGTGCCCAAAAGCTCGGCGAACTTGGCGGCATGCTCGGCCTCCTCATACGCGGCCTTTTCCCAGTACAGACCAACCTCGGGGTAGCCCTCGCGATGGGCGATGCGCGCCATGCACAGATACATGCCGACCTCGGAGCACTCGCCGGTGAAGTTGGCCTTCAGCTGCTCGAGGATGTAAGCCTTGTCCTCATCGGAGATATCCGGATTGTCGCGAACCGTCTTGTCGTAGATGCCGTACTCATGCTCGACGGCAAGCTCCAACTCGCCTTCGACCTGCTTGAACTGGCTGGCCGGAGCGTGGCACACCGGGCACTCCGCCGGCGGCTCGGCGCCCTCATAGATGTAACCGCACACCTTGCAAACCCATTTCGTCGTAGCCATAGCGCTGATCTCCTTTGTCTCGTCTGCCTGAACCTCTCCTTCAGGCGCTTTATCTCCACTGCCAGCCGATTGGGCGAACACGGGCTCGAAATCTTCGGCACCATGCTTGCAAATCGGGCAGATGAAGTCATCGGGGAGCACTTCCCCTTCGTAAATGTAGCCGCACACCGCGCACTTCCAGGCAACGGGAACCTGCGCCGGCTCACCCGTCTGGGTCGCCGCAGGCGCCCCGGCCTGCACCGTGCGAGGCGAACCTTGTTTGCGCGTCACCTCGCGGTAGTAGGCGTAGGTGATGGCTGGGGCGTCGGATAGGCGATCGGCCTCAAGCACCTTGCCCACGTACAGGATGTGGCTTCCCATATCCACGGTATCGGTGACCTTGCAGTCGAAATACGCGTTGCCGCCCCTTTCGTACAGAAGCCCGCCGGCGGTGCGAGCAAGGTCCGCCCCGACCGCTTCAGCAGCCCCTGCAGCGAACTTGTCGCCTGCATGCCCGCTTTTCATGCCGAAATGCTCGAAGTAGGCCTTCGTCGCATCCTCGGTCAGAACCGACACGCAAAACCGCTTCGTTTCGCCGATCATCTCCTGGGTGCACGTGCCCTTGATGCAGCACACGCTCACCTGACGCGGCTCGCTTGCCGCTTGGATGGCGGTGTTGATGATGCACGCGTTGTCGCTGTCGCCCTCGCGAGCGGACAGCAGGAACACCCCGTAGCTGAACTGATGAAACGCTTTTGAATTCACTGCTGGACTCATTCGCGCTTTCCCCCTTTGCACTTGTCGCAAACACCCTTGAAAAGCAGGTCGCATCCGGCGATCTCGTATCCCGATGCGCTTGCGGCCTCAGCAAAATCCAACGTTGCAAGCTCTTCGCTCACCTCGACATCGTCAACCCTTCCGCATTCAGTGCATTGCACATGGAAATGCGGGGCGAGCGTGTCATCAAAGCGATCGGCGCCACCGGAAACGCTCACCTTCAGCGCACGGCCATCGTCGGCCATGCGATTGAGCGCACGGTAAACGGTTGCCTTGCTAATGGAGGGATATTCGCAAGCAAGCGCACTGTGCACGTCATCGGCCGTGGGATGCGCCCCGTGAAGCCGGGTGAGCTCCTCGGCGATTACCTTTTGCTGGATGGTGTTGCGCCTGCTCATGCGACCTCCTCTCCCGTTGACATTTTCACAGTCTATACTAATTGGTATTTATTATCAATAGGGAATTTCAACTAGTCCAAAGGGTTCTTTCGGCTGAGGTGTGTGCGGCATGAGCACGCGAATCCGAATCCCAAACAAAGTGGTACCATTCCCTTTATGCGGCTGGATAGATGCGAGCGCATCACGCCTTGCCGGCGCAAACCCACCCGCGCATCACCAAAGGAGGAGCATATGCTCGTAGAGACCAAAGCCAAGGTCGGCGTTTTCTCGATCGCGCTTGGCGCGTACCTTCCGCAGTTCCCGCAGTTGGTACCTGAATTCGAAGGCCAGTACGAAGCCTTCAAGAAAACGCTTCCCACCACCGTCGACATCATCGACGGCGGCATGATCACCACGAAGGAGCAGGCTCAAGCCACCGGCGACAAGTTCCGCGCCGAGGATGTTGACCTGGTTATCCTGCAGATGCTCACCTACGCCACCAGCTACAACGTCCTGCCCGTCGTGCGCGACTTGAACGTGCCCGTTGTGGTTGTGAACGTGCAGAAGAAGGCCCAGCCCGACTACGCCAACACCGATATCCCGATCTGGCTCGGCGAGCTGTATGCCTGCGGCGCTCCCGGCGAAGTGGTCGCCGACCTCAACCGCGCGGGCAAGCGCCACGCCGTCATCACCGGCGTCGTCGAGGGCGGCGACCCCGAGGTTGCCAAGCAGCTTGAGCAGTGGTGCACCGCCGCTCAGGTTCGCCGTCGCCTGCGCCGCACGAACATCGCGCAGATCGGCCGCCCCTACCCCGGCATGATGGACCTCTACATCGACGAGACCAACCTGTACAACCGCATGGGCCTGTACACCAAGCAGTTCGACTGGGAGAAGATGTGGGCCATCGCCGACGATATCGACGACCAGGCCGCCATCGACGCCAAGGCTGCCGAGATCATCGACACCTTCGATATTGAGGGCGGTGCTTCCGTCTCCGACAAGCCCATCCAGGACATGGCGAAGTACGTCGTCGCCTTCGAGCAGTGGGTGCGCGATGAGGAAATCGGCCTGGTGGCCAGCCACTACGATGGCTTCGCCCAGGGTCAGGCGGGCGTGCTCGACTCCATGCTCATCCCCGCGTTCTCCATGCTCATCAAGCAGGGCACCGCATGCGCCGTTGAAGGCGATATGAAGGTCGCCATGGCCATGAGCATCTTGAAGACCATCGCCGGCACCGGCCAGCTTTCCGAGATGTATTCCATCGACTTCCCCGAGGACGTCGTCATCATCGGCCATTCCGGCTCGGGCGACGCCGACATCTCCACGGCGAAGAAACCGACACTGAAGGTTGTGCCCGTGTTCCACGGCAAGACCGGCGGCGGATACCTCACGCAGTTCTATCCCGGCCTGGGCACGGTCACCTATTTGGGCATCACGCAGGACGGCGACGGCAACTTCAAGTTCGTCGTGGCCGAAGGCGAGAACGTCGAAGGCCCCATCTTCACGTTCGGCGACACCAACATGCGCATGAAGTTCAGCATCGGCGCGCGCGAGTTCATGAATCGCTGGAACGAAACCGGCCCGACGCACCACATGGCGGCGGCGCTTGGCAGCCACACCGACACCATCCTGAAGGTCGCGAAGATCCTCGACGTACCGGTCGACATCGTCTGCCGCTAAGGTTTACGCACGAGCGCAAACCCGACCGCAACACCAAAGCGGGGTGCCCCTGCCTTGATAAGGCTTCGGCACCCCGCTATTTTATTGCTTCTCTTAGGTTAATATCAGGATAAATAAGCTGCTGACCAGTCAAAACCCCTCTTGCGACGTCAAATTACTTCCCGTCTCGCATGGCGATAAGCTTCGCCCGCACGCTTGGGTCGATACGGTCGGCCAAGGTGCGCTTCTTCGCCACCTTCGGCGTTTCGTCAAGACGGGCTTCCTCGTAATAGGTTCCCACTTCGCGAGAAAACCCATTCGCCGACATGCGGTCGACACCGAACCCGAACACCGTGTCCTGAATGGTGGCATCGGAGGTGACCACCAAACACTCCACCTGGCGCGAACGCGCATCGTGCGCAAGCTTCTCGATCACCTTGTCGGCCGATTGCCCCGCGGGGCTGAACATGATGCGCACGCCACCGATGGTTTGCACTTCGCCGGTGGAAAACTGGTTGTCCGCCCCATCGAAGACGATGACCGCCTTGTAATCACGCCCAGCATAGCTTGCCACGTCGTTGATCAGGCGTTCCCGCGCAGCATTGAACGGATCATCGGTGTAATCGGGGTGCACGAAGGCGTCGCGATAACGATTGCCCGAACGCAGCACGTTGTAGCCATCAACCAGCAGCATCTTCTTGCGCTGCTTCGCCATGCGGCCCCCTTCCTTTCCCGATCTAAAACGCTACATCAAGCTCGCCTGCAATCCCTGTCGCAGACGAGCTTCAAATTGCTCGTGAATCCGCTACAGTGCGATGTTCTGACGAAGCCACTCGTACATGCAGGCCGTTGCCGCCTGCGCGACATTCAAGCTTGCGACCTCGCCTTCAAGCGGAAGCTTCGCATGGAAGTCGCAATGCTCCAGGACCAGACGAGACACGCCATCGTGTTCGTTGCCCAACACCAGTGCGATCTTGCCCTTCAGGTTCGCCTTCCAGATAACATCGTCGGTATGCTCGGTTGCGGCGCACACCCAGAAGCCCTCCTCCTGCAAACGATGGATGGCCTGCACGATGTTGGACACCTGCGCCACCGGCACGTGAGCGATAGCGCCCGCGGAGCTTTTATACGTGGAAGCTTCAACGCGCGCGCTACGCTTGTTGGGAATGACCAGGCCCGTAGCTCCCACCGCTTCGCAGCTACGGCTGATGGCGCCAAGGTTGCCCGCATCGGTCAGGTGATCGCAGATAACCACCA
>CAVHFC010000123.1:0-4898 GCA_963635025.1 Eubacterium sp. CAG:786 | reverse complement strand
GCGATCTTCGCCAGCTGCTCGGCGGTGTTGAGGTGCGCGTTCTTCTCCACCTTGTACACCTTGCCGGCAACGGTTTCCACGACGGTTTCGTTGAGCGCGTCGTCGCGGGAATCGGTTTCCTTGGCGGCCTCGGGGACTGCCACCGCCGAAGCGGCGCTGTCAGCCTTTGCAGAAGAGCCGCCGTTTTGCGTGGTGGCGGAAGGCTGCGAGGTTCCGCCGTCGGCCTTGGCGCCGTTGCCCGCGTCGGAGCCGTTCGAGCCGCCATTCGCGCCGTTATCCGGCGTGGCGGGGTCTTCAACCTGAACCTGCACCGTGGTCGAATTGCTTTCCCACTGGCGCAGCGTCGCGTTCACCGTGATGGTCGCGCTGCCGGCGGAATGCCCGGTCACCACGAGCGTCCCGCCGCTCACCGTAGCCGTCGCCACAGCGGAGTTGCTCGACTGCACGGACGTCTCGGGGTAGTACGTCGAGTACGTGCGCCCCGCGCAGGTGCACTGACCGTTGGTGTCGAAGCAGGTGTAGCCCGCATCGAGCGCACCGTCGGACGTGCACACCTGCGGGCATTTCGCCATGCCGCACCCCAGCGTCTGATCGTCGGAAGCCGGCGTGACCGTCAAGCTCGTCTGCGCGGAAGAGCCCGCCGTCACGCTCAAACTCGAAGCACCCGTCGTAACGGAAACGGTTCCGAAACTGTAATAGGCCGCAGCCCTCGATACCGGCAGGAACGCGGCCACCAAGGCGAGCGCCAAGGCGATCGATAAAAACGCCGCGAGCGAGGATGCCCGGTTTCCGTGAATTCGTTTGATCATGCGAAAGCCTTCCTATGCATCAAGCTGGTCGCCGGATTCGCTGGCGCCGGCCTTATCGTCAGCGGCGGCGCTCCCCGACCGCTTGCGCGACATCACGGCCACGGCCACACCCGCGCCCACGCCGGCCGCGACCAGCACGATCACCACAACGCCGACCAGCACGGCAAACGGCGGCAGCGCCTGCTGACCCGATGTTTGGCTCGCCGCCGAAGATGCGGCCGACGAAGACGGGTCACAGCAGCTTCCCGCCGAAGAGGAGCTGGAGGAACCGCCCGTCACCACCGTGTTCGCCTCGGTCGTGAGGTCTTTGCACGACACCACGTAGGTCTTCCCCTCCGAAACCGAGAACATCGCGTAGCCGCCGACCATCTTCGCCTCGGCGCCCTCGCGCACGAACGACTTGGTGGCGCTGTCGTAGGAGAACAGCGCGACGTCCTTGTCGTCGGAGATGGCCCCCGCCGCGTACGCGTACACGGTGGCCTGCGCGGGAAGGGCTCCCTTCGAGGCGAAGTCGACCGCGACAAAGCAATCTTTGCCGTTTAGGGCCTGATACAGCGTCCCTTCAGCCTGCGTCGAAACACTCAATGCGCACGAAATGGGGAACAGGGAATCAGCGGTGTAGGAGTTGCCCTTGAACGTGAGCGAATAATCGGGATGGTAGTAGGTATCCCCCGACCAGAAGGTCACGTCGCCGTCTTGGCCCGCCAACGACGCAAGCTCGGCCTGCGCATCAAGCGCATCGGCAATGCGCACCATGTGGATGGGTCGACCCATGACGGTCTTGTCGACCACGTCGAGCTTGTCGGCTTGACTGTCAGTTGCCTGTTCGGGAATGTCCACGAAAGCGGCGTTTGCGCTCCCCGAGGCCGCCGCCTCGCCCGAAACCGTCACATGCAGGGTTTTCTCGCTGTCGGTATGCTGACGAAGGGAAGCGCGCACGGTGATGTCGGCCTCGCCGGCCTGCTTGGCATAGACGGTGAGCGTCGAAGCGCTGCACACGGCGACGGCGACGGACGCATTGCTGGAGGTTGCCGTGGCGCTGGGATAATACGTCGTGTAATCCTTGCCGGCGCACCCGCATTGCCCGTTTTCGTCCGTGCAGCTCGCCGAGCAGCCTTGCGGGCATTTCGGCATGCCGCACCCTTCGGTCTGCTCGTCGGAAGCGGGCGTGAACGCCAAGGTCACGCTGCCGGTCTGCCCTGCTGCCACCTCAAGTGTCTCGGCGCCGAGGGAAACCTCGACCGAGCCTCGGTTGAAGTACGCGAACGCCGTTGCCGGCAGAAGCGCGCACGCAAGAGCGGCGGCGGTAACCACCATGGCGAAGGCACGCATCGACCCTCGAGCGTTTTCCATCTTCATCAACTGTTTCCCCTCGTCTTCGCGGCGACGAAAACCGTCGCCGGCGTGCGGCGGCACCCTAGCGCAGCCGCACGCGATCCTTGTCTTTCAGGCTTGGCGCCGCCCCTCACGCGGCGCGCCCGCCACCCGCGCGCTTCCTACAGGATCCCCTGTTCGAAAGCGTTGTCGATCACGCCCGACACGCGTCCGCGCGAAATCTGCTCGCCCGCCTTCACGAACGTTCCCTCATCGGTGGGGTATCCGCTGAACATACCGTTGGCGTACCCGTAGGCAACCACCTTGCGCGCCCACGACTCCACGGAAGAGCCGTCGGCAAAGCGGTCGAGCGCCGCGGTGTCCTGCGCCTCGACGGCTGCGGCCACAGCCGGGTCGGTGGACTTCAGATTCACCAGCATGGCAACCATCTCCTGGAAGGTCACCTTGCCGTCGGGATCGAAGACGCGCGCGCCGTCCACTTCCTTGCCGCTGATGACGCCGGCCTTCACGGCCCAGTTCGCCGCGCCGGTGTACCACTGCGCGTCGGCGACGTCGGTCATGCCCGTGGTGTTCTTCGTCGTGGAAACCACGTCATCGTAGGCGGCTTCCGCTTCGGGCTGCGCATAACGCCACAGGATGGTGGCAAGCTGCGCGCGCGTCAGCGTCCCTTCGCCATCGAGCACATCGGTGCCGCCCACGCCGCGGATCAGCCCGCGAGCTGCCGTGCGCAGCGCCGCGTCGGCGTACCAGTCGGAATCGGAAAGGTCGGAGAAGCTCGGGGCGATAAGATCGACGCCGAACACGCCGTACGCATTGTCGAACGTGGTGTTATCGTCGTAGGCGCTCCCGTCCTCAGCGGCGCGCATGCCGTACAGGAAACGGTAGGTCATATGCGAGGTGTAGGCGTTGTAGGCGCCGGAAGCGTACGTTTGGGTGGAGGGATCGGTGCCGCCCCACGCCACGACGCCCTCGTTCCAACCCCACGCAAGGATGGGGCTTTTCAGGCGAACCTTCGACGCGCCCAAGATGCGCGCCAGCTCAACGGAGGTAGCGTCGGTGCCCTTCCAGCAGTCCTTGTCGGCCGAAATCATCTCGTAGACGGTCTTCCCGCCCAGCGATGCATAGGTGGTGGAGTTGTCCCACATGGCCGGATAGTAGTAACGCACCGGTTCCATCAGCTTCTCGTAGGTGAAACGACCCGAGGTGAACCCGCTCATGGAGCTTTGCATGTACCCGGTTTCGGTACCGCCGTTGCCGTCGTTGGTGGAGGCCGAATCGGTCACGCGCAGGTTCAGGCTCATGCGCTCGCCGAACACGTAGCCGCTGTCGGCCAGAAGATCGCTTAGGTAAATTCCTGCACTCTTATATGAGCGCAGGCCCGCCATACCGCAGTTCGCCGCCGTGTTCACGCCGTCTTGCGGAGCGATGGCGCGCAGCTCGGCGTCGGTGTAGGTGGTCGAGGAAAGCACGCGCCCGCCCTTGTCGGCGTCAGCGGAAAGCACGCGCACGGTCATGGTGGTGGCACCGAGGTTGCGATAGGTGATGGCGCCCGTCACCGGCTCGAAGCCCTCCGATTCGATGAGGACGATGCGGGAGCAGGTTTCGCTTTTCGTGGTGTCGAACAGCGCGATGGGCAGCGACAGCGAAGCTGCGCTGCGACCCGCGCGGAGCTGGTAGTAGGGCAGCTCGCCCAAGTCAGCCGCAGGGCCTTTGGCGGTTGAGATCCAGTCGGAAATTTGAGACGGGGAAAGCACGGTCGACCCGACGGTGACGGACTTCACACCCGAAACCCAAGCGGACACCAAGTCGGTCCTCCCCTGCCCGGGATGCGCTGCGGCCCACGATGCCACGGCAGCGTCGCTCGGCTCAAGGGAGATGGTCGTCTGCCCGGCAGGAAGGCTGCCCATGGACGTGGAAACCGTGGCAACCTCGTCCGGCAGCGTGATGCCGACATCGGTCGCGGCATGCGCGCTGGCCGCGGGAAACGTTGCCGCGCCCAACGTGGCTGCGGCGGCAAGAGCGGCGGCCACGACGCCGCGGCGCAGGCGGCTGGAACCTTCAAAAGGCAAGATGTTTGCTGACATCAACCTGTCCTTTCCCCTTTTTTGGGCAGCTGACCGAATGGCCGGCCTCGCCCTCTTCGCACGCCCGCGCACCCATTATGCGCAAGCGCGATTACCCTCAGGTTTGCATGATATTCAAACGAGAAGCGTCTTCGTACTGCACTTTCGGTACAGTTCGCAGAAAAAGGACGCTTCCGCCTGCCCGTTCGCACGAATGGGAAGGCGGAAGCAGCCTCCTGGCAAGGGCCGGCCGCGAGCGCGCTTTGCGGTCGCGGCCGGCTGGGCGCCCCCCCCGATGGGAGGCGCCGGCAAAACGCTAGGCGGTCACTGCGGGAGTGGCAACGCCCTTCACGTCCTGCCCGTACTTCAAACCCGTCTTGTTGAAGAAGGAGTTCGTGTACGTGTCGGCGGAGAGAATCTCGCCGGCCTTGGCAGTTTTCGCCGTGATGGTGAAGGTGCCCTCGTTGCAGGTCACGGTGTAACCCTGCGCATCGAGGTCTTCAGCGGCGTTGCTCTGGATGGAGCTCGCCGAATCCGCCGCGGTGAACTGGTACCAGGAGTGATGATGCGCCGTGGTGGACTGAGATGCCTCGCCACCATCGTTGGGGAGGATGGAAGCGCCGTTGCTCATCCACACGATGTGGTTCATGGAGCGCACGTTGGCGCCATGCGTCACCTTGTAGGTGGTGGA
>CAVHFC010000122.1:0-4939 GCA_963635025.1 Eubacterium sp. CAG:786 | reverse complement strand
TTGGCTGCAAGGTGGACTGCGCCGGCGACGGCCAGCAGGCGCTGCAGGCGTTCGAGGAATCCAGGGAGGGCTACTACCAAGTAATACTCATGGACGTGATGATGCCGGTGATGGATGGCCTGACTGCTGCGCATGCCATCCGCATGCTGGATCGATCCGATGCCGAAACGGTTGCCATCGTGGCCGCCAGCGCCAATGCCTTCGCCGAGGACGTCCAGCGCTCGCTGGCAAGCGGCATGAATGCGCATCTGAGCAAGCCCATCGAGTCCGATGACCTGGCGAACACCCTGGCCATGGTGCTGCAGGAGGGGTAAGGCGAGCGTCCCGCGCCCAGCCAACAATCCCTGAAAAAAATTTCGCCGAACTTCAAAGATTATCCTTGACGCAGAATAACCTCTCTTGTACAGTATTCCCTGTCAGAGATAACGTCCCTCAGTTATTTCTCCTCGTTTCACTCGTCCGACCAAAGGCCGCATCCCCCGCGGCCTTTGGTCGTATAAGGGCGGGAAACAAAAAAGCTGCCCGACATTCCCCGTCGGGCAGCTTTTTTGTTGCATCAGGGGCAAGCCCTCGGTTTATCGCGCACTGCAATGCGCGAGGTAGCGCGGCGTGCCCGGTTTCTTCGCACCGGAAGCGTCACGCACCGAATTTCGGCAGCTTCTTCAGAAGGGCCCACGCAATCTGCTTGTCAGCATCGTTTTCCAGCATCTGCTCGAAGTCGAGGAAGGCAACGCAGGTTCGACCAAGCAGCCTTGATGGCTTCCCCGAAGGCACGCTGCACTGGTATGCTTGCCCCAAAAGAGCCGCACCCTTCCCGTCGGTTGCCACCAGGCAAATGGGGTCGATTCCCTCCACGAGCACGAACAGGGCGTTCGCCTCAAGCCCGCTGACGCTGGCGAATGTGCAAGATCCCTCGCCGTATCCGAACGCCTTGGCCGAGCTTTTCAGTGCGCCTGCCGCTTTGCTCCCCAGCTTTTCGGCGCTGACGCAAAGCACGAGCCCTGCTCGTGCGCCGCTGAGCTGATCCGCGAACAGATCCCAGGTTTCGTCCAGTGCGACCTCGTATTTGTTACTGCTCATCGATTTTTTCACACTCGCTCTTGCAGTTGGATGACCATCGCCGTATAACTCATGATAGCAAGAACGGCTTGCTGAGGCGCGTGGGCTTTCCGCGCATCGATGCGCAGGCTTCAAACCAACGGAAAAGAGGAAAACATGTGCACCAACGGCATCAACACGGGTCAGTTCGAAATGATGATCGAGCAGATCGATGACCATCTGAAGCTTGAGCGTCGCTGGGCCCATACGCTCGGCCACAAGGCAGGGGATGCCGGCTATGCGACGGTCTCCGAGAAACTGCACGAGGCTCAGGCGCTGATCGACGACGTGCGCGCGCTGCTTGACGAGGCGAAGGATGCGCTGGAGGACGACGCGCAGGCGGCTGGCGGCGTGACCGTGGAATTGGTGTAGCGAGCGCGTATGAGCAGCGGCCTGATGAGGTTCTCGGTCGCAATGCCCGAGGATCTGCTGGCCAGGTTCGATGAGCTGGTGGCTCGGCGAGGCTTGGCGAAGAATCGCAGCGAAGTGGTGCGCGACCTGGTGCGCGACGCCCTGGTCGAAGATGATTGCGCCATTCCCGGTCAGGAGGTAGCGGGCACCCTTACCATCGTGTTCGATCATCACGCGGGCGATTTGCAGGAAAAGCTGCATGCCATTCAGCACGACTACTTTTCGAACATCGTTTCCACCATGCATGTGCACCTCGATGCGCATATGTGCCTGGAGATCATCGTCCTGCGCGGCGAAACGGGCTTGGTGCAGGACGTGGCGAACCTTATTTTGGGTACGAAGGGCGTGCAGAACGGGAAACTGGTGTTAACGACGACGCAGCCGTCGGTCTAGGCCGATCGCAAGGAGGATTGTTCAGTGGATGAAACGGTGATGCTCGGTCACGGCAGCGGCGGAACCATGATGAAAAGAATTATCGACGAGGTGTTTTTCGCGGCCTATGCGGGAGACGAGTTGCGCCGTGGCGACGATGCCGCCGTGCTACCGGCTCCTGCCGCGGGCGAGCGCCTGGCGTTTTCGACCGACAGCTTCGTCGTGACGCCGCATTTTTTCCCGGGCGGCGACATCGGCCGTTTGGCCGTGTGCGGAACGGTCAACGACGTGGCCACCAGCGGGGCGAAACCGTTGTATCTAAGCTGTGGCTTCATTCTTGAGGAAGGGTTCCCCATTGACGATTTGAAGCGCATCTGCGCCAGCATGGCCGAGGTCGCGCGCGAGGCCGGGGTGCGGCTGGTCACGGGCGACACCAAGGTGGTCAACCGGGGGCATGGCGACGGCGTGTACATCAACACGGCGGGCGTCGGAGTGCTGGCCGAAGGTGTCAATTTAGGGGGCGCACAGTGCTGCCCTGGAGACAAAGTGCTGGTCAGCGGGACTTTGGGAGACCATGGCATCACTATCATGAGCTGCCGCGAGTCCTTGTCGTTCAAGGCGGATCTGCAAAGCGACGCGGCACCGCTCAACCATCTCATCGCCGACGTCATGGCGGCGGCTCCCGGTGTGCGCTGCTTCCGCGACCCAACGCGCGGTGGGCTCGCTTCGACGCTCAACGAGCTAGCGGCTCAGTCGGGAACCGATATCACCGTCGATGAGGATGCGGTCCCCGTGAAGCCTGCGGTTCAGGGGGCGTGCGACATGCTCGGCTACGACGTGTTGCAGGTGGCAAACGAGGGCAAGATGGTGTGCGTGGTCGCCCCCGAGGACGCCGACGCGGCGCTTGCCGCCATGCGCGCCAACAAATACGGCGCAGATGCGGCTATTATCGGCGAGGTGTCGCCGATGCAACCCGAGCGCGGCTCGAAGGTGTTTTTGCGCACGGCCTTCGGCGGCACGCGCATCTTGGACATGCTGGTGGGCGAGCAACTTCCCCGCATTTGCTAGCACCCGTTTGCGTTCGTGGCCGCATTTCGCTCATTGAAGCCACCGCTTGACCGCTCCTCGACGCACCTGCCGGTATTTCGTTGATTGGTCTTGCAATCGACCTCTTTAGTGGTATCGTGCGGGCATTGCTTAATTGGGGTAGAACCCGGAGCATTTCCGCCGGGTTATAAGACGAGAAGGAGTTACCATGGCTCATCCGGTTATCGAAACTGACGAGTGCATCGGCTGCGGCATTTGCGTTGACGCCTGCCCGCAGGAGGTTCTGGAGGTCAACGGCGGCGTGGTCGAGGCCGTGAACGAGGAGAACTGCATCGCCTGCGGCGACTGCGTTGAAGAGTGCCCCATGGGCGCCATCCCCGAGGTTGTTGAAGAATAGCCTCGCTGTCAACTGAGCGCGTTCTTGGCGCCCTTGCCTTATTAAATAGGCAAGGGCGCCTTTGCGTATATTGTGCCTGCAAGGGTTCGACTGAGATCTTGCAAGGGTACTAAAGAGCTTCCGAAGCCATCATTCGGAAGCTCTTTTTTCGTAAGCGAATGATATTCGCCCAGTTCAAAGGCGTATGTAATCAAGCTAATCTTTCTTAGTGCATCCACGTTAACAAAACGTAACCTTTAATTTCGTAAATAACTTGACAGTCCGGCACTCAGATTTTATATTACGGAATGTTGGAAAAAGGCTAAGCCTCTAAGACTGGCTGCCAACGCATAACTTTGGTTACATAACTCCAAGTGAGAGGAAGCAATACAATGAGCAAGATTCTGGGTATCGACCTCGGCACCACCAACTCCGCCATGGCGGTCATGGAGGGCTCCGAGCCGGAAATCCTCGTGAATGCCGAAGGCGACCGCACCACGCCTTCCGTCGAGGGCTTCCGCAAGGACGGCGAGCGCGTCGTCGGCAAGGCGGCGAAGAACCAGGCCGTCACCAACCCCGAGAACACCGTTTCGTCCGTCAAGCGCTTCATCGGCCGTTCGTTCTCCGAGTCCTCCGAAGAGCAGAGCAAGGTCAGCTACAAGGTGAAGGCTGGCAAGGATGGCCGCACCGTTGTTGACATCGACGGTAAGGACTACACGCCGGAGGAAATTTCCGCCATGGTTCTTCAGAAGCTGAAGAACGACGCTGAAAAGCAGGTCGGATCGCCCATCACGCAGGCCGTCATCACCGTCCCGGCTTACTTCAATGACGCGCAGCGCCAGGCTACCAAGGACGCCGGCAAGATCGCCGGTCTTGAGGTCCTGCGCATCATCAACGAGCCGACGGCTGCGGCTTTGGCTTACGGCCTTGATAAGACCAACAAGGACGAGAAGATCCTCGTGTTCGACCTCGGCGGCGGCACCTTCGACGTTTCCATCCTGGAACTCGGCGACGGCGTCTTCGAGGTTGCGGCCACCGCTGGTGACAACCATCTTGGCGGCGACGACTGGGATCACCGCGTGATCGACTGGCTGGCCGACAAGTTCAGCAAGGACAACGGCGGCATCGATCTGCGCAAGGACAAGATGGCTCTGCAGCGTCTGAAGGAAGCTGCCGAAAAGGCGAAGATGGAGCTGTCGAGCACCACGCAGGCCAACATCAACCTGCCCTTCATCACCGCTGACGCCACCGGCCCGAAGCACCTGGACTACACGCTGACCCGCGCTGAGTTCGAGTCCATCACCAAGGACCTGCTGGATCGCTGCCGCAAGCCTGTTGAGCAGGCGCTGCGCGACGCCGGCTTGTCTCAGGGCGAAATCGACGAGGTCATCCTTGTTGGCGGCTCCACCCGTATGCCCGCTGTTCAGGAGCTGGTCAAGCGCATGACCGGCAAGCAGCCGAACATGTCCGTGAATCCCGACGAGGTTGTGGCCATGGGCGCTGCCGTTCAGGGCGGCGTTCTCGCTGGCGACGTCGAGGGCATCCTGCTGCTCGACGTGACCCCTCTGTCCCTGGGCGTTGAGACCATGGGCGGCGTCATGACCAAGATGATCGACCGCAACACCACCATCCCGA
>CAVHFC010000121.1:0-5009 GCA_963635025.1 Eubacterium sp. CAG:786 | reverse complement strand
GCCTTCGATCGCCGTCAGCTGCGGGCTGGTCGACTTCATGCCGATGCACACGAAGCCGTAGTCGAAGGGCAGCTCCTCGGAGGTTTCGTCGGGATTGTTCACCACGAAGGAGTGCTCGTTGACGCAGGTGAGCGCCGTGCTCGGGCGCAGTGTGACGTCACAGGTGGCGAAGATCTTCTTCATGCGGGCCATGGTGACCAGATCGATACCGGTGCCGATGGTGGGTGCCATCTCGATGACCTGGACGCTTGCGCCGCGTTCGGCCACGAATTCCACGACGTCGAGACCGACTGCGCCGCCGCCGACGACCACGCACTTCTGCCCGGTCATATCCTCGGGGTAGTCGTCGACGTGGTCCATCACCCAAGCGATCGAGTGCACGCACCCGTACGGGCGATCGATCCACGTGCGCAGGCCCTCGATGGGCGGCAGCAGCGGCTCGGAACCGGTGGCGTTGACCACCACGTCGGGCTTGAAGCTGCGTACGAGCTCGGGTGTGGCCTCCATGCCGGCAAGCAGGAACACGTTCTGCAGCTTTTCGGCGCGTTGCACCTGGTAATCGACGAAATCCTGGATGCGGAACTTGTCGGGCAGCAGCGCGATGCGCCGCGCCAGCCCGCCGAACTCGCGCTGCTTCTCGATCACGTGCACCGTGCAGCCCACCTCGGCCGCCGTGCAGGCGGCTTCCAAGCCGGCTGTCCCGCCACCGATCACCACCACGTTGCATGGCTTCTTCACGTGCTGGCTGCGGTAGATCTCCCACGTGTCCACCTGCGGGTTCACCGTGCAGCGAATGGGGCGGTTCAGCTGGATGCGGTGGCTCGTGCAGCCGACATTGCAGCTGATGCATTTGCGCAGCTCGCTCTCGCGACCCTCGGCCACCTTGCGCGCCCAGCACGGCTCGGCAATGAGCCCGCGGCCCATGCCCACGAAGTCGGCGTCACCACGCGCGAGGATTTCCTCGGCCACCTTCGGATCGCGGATGTTGCCGGTGGTGATGGTGGGTTTCCCGAAGCGATCGCGCACCGCGCGCGAAAGGAACGCGCGCCAGCCGTCGGGGAGGCGGCAGGAGTCGATCTGGTAGTCGATGGTGTCGTTCAGGCCGCACGACACGTCGACGATGTCGATCTGCTCGATGAGGTATTCCAGCAGCTCAAGCGAGTCGTCGAGGGTGTTGCCGCCGGGCACGCGCTCCTCGGCGGACAGACGGAAGATGATCGGGAAGTTCTCGCCCACCTGCTCGCGCACGGCGTCGAGCACCATGCGCGGGAAGCGGGCGCGGTTTTGCGGGCTGCCGCCGAACTCGTCGGTGCGGTCGTTCATGGTCGGGGAGAGGAACTGGCACAAAAGGTAGCTGTGCCCGCCGTGCACCTCGACGGCGTCGAAGCCGGCAACCTTCGCGCGGCGCGCGGCCTCGCCGTACTGGCGGGCGATGGTCTCAAGCTCCTCGCGCGAAAGCGGGCGCGGGGTGGCGCCGCCGGTTTTCGAGGGAAGGTTCGATGCGGAAACGGGTTGCACGCCCGTGCGGCTTTCCATGGCCGACGCGCCGGCGTGATTGATCTGTACCGCGACGCAGGCCCCGTGGCGATGCAGCGTTTCGGTGAGCTGGTAGAGGCGCGGGATGTAGCTGTCGTGGTCGATGCGCAGCTGCGTGGTGCCGTTGGATCCGGCCGGCCAGCTGACGTTGGCATTCTCGACGATGATCAGCCCCGTGCCGCCGGCCGCGCGCTGCTCGTAGTATCCGATGTGGCGCAGGCTCATCTCGCCGTTCTGGCAGGCGTAGTTGGTGCCCATCGGCGCCATTGACGTGCGGTTTCGCACGCGCATGCCCTTCACGGTGATCGGTTGGAAAAGATGCGGGTATTTCTCGTCGCTCATAAGGACCCCCAAACAAACGAAACCGAATGATGATCGTTACTATAGCAGCTGAAAGTGACGCCGATATCCCGGGAAGTTGCCAGTTTCGCAAGCTTCGGCACGCGCTAGGGACGTGCGAGGTCCGCGGCTATGAGGCTGCATCAGGCAAGGCTCGGGTGGCCGTGGCGTTGCGCGGGGCTTCGCAAGCCCCGTTCGCTGCCGTCCAGTATTTCGGCCGGTTGCCGGTTCCGCAGGTTTCGTCCGCGTGCATCCAATTTTTCGCAAAGTTGTCGGTCTTTCGGCAGAAGCGGGGATTATTGGATGCTGGCAGGTCGTCAGCGCGGCTCGCTGTCCGGCTGCGAATCGTCGTCTTGCCAGAGAGCCGTTTTGACCTGCGGAAACGCCGAGTGTCTAAAAGGGCCTCATTTCGGTTAGGAGCCGAAATGAGGCGCGCATCCAATAATTCGTCTTCTTGCCAGCCAAATCGTCCAATAATTCGGGAAGTCGCCGAGAAACCGTCAAGAACCCGAATTATTGGATGCAGGCGGGTTTAGGCGAGCCAGCGCGGCGGCTGGACGCAGGCCGCCCGAGGTGGGCCAGCGGTCATGCGCAGGTTAGCTACTGCGCCCGCCAGTTAGCTGCCACCCAGTCGCTGACTGGCTGCCACCCGGCCGCCGAATCCGCCACCCGGCCGCCGGCTGCACGCGTTTTCGCTAGAGGTTGGTTGCTGATTTGCTGCTGCTTGTACGCAGGTCGCCTGCGGGTTAGCCGTCCGGCCGCAGCCTGGCTCCGTCTGTCTCGAGGATCGCTTAGACCCATGGCGGATCGGTGTCGAGTGCCTTACGAAGCTCCAGCTGCTTCGATTCGAAATCTTTGCAGCGCGGGCGAATCTCGGTACCCAGGCGCTTCGCGATGATCCTTCCTGTCTCGTTAAAGCTGCCAAGGCTTCTGTAGGTACGCGCCGTCACGGTGATGACTGCAACGTTCGCATGCCCAAGCGCATTCCTTCTGTCCGAGTCGTCGGCGATTTTCTCGCCGCCGGTGTGATAGGCGTCGCTGTCGTATTCAACGGCAAGGTTCGCTTGCGGCCAATAAAGATCGCAAAGGAAGTAATTCCTGTTCAGAATCCTGCGATCAGGCGTGGATAAGCTGATACGGTGATTCAGCTGCGGCGCAGCAAGACCAAGTCCTCCAAGACGATTCGGAAGGGACAGGGCCATCGCCAGCCTTGTTTCTGCGGGAGAAGCCGCATTTGCCAAGATGTGCGGAAGGGATCGGCGGGCGTTTTCGGCGCCCCATGCTCGATGCGCGACGTCGATGCTTGTGTGCAGCTTTTCGAGTGTGGTGACAGGCGGTCGCTTGAAAAAGCCGCTGTCCAATGCTCGATCGAGCGAGTAAGTGCCGCAGAGTTCGAAGCCAAGGCGGATCAGGTCGACGGACGACAGGTGCTGCGCGCATTGCAGGAACGCCAATTCCGGTGAGCAAACTGCTAGGGACTGTGCGATCTGGAACAATGAAGCTTGCGGGAGCGCGGTTCGCCAGGTATGGTGCCTGACTCCGTGTTGCGCCCCTCCCTTCACGGGTCTTGCACAAAGCACGTGGAACGGCGGAGTGGCGAATCGTCCGAGCTGATTCGCCTCCGATTTGGTGACGCCTTTTGCCGGCAGCGCAATGCTTTTGCGACGCGGGCGCGGGGCGCTTGCGGGGAGGGAAAGCCAATAGCGAAGCGCGGTCATATGTGAGAGGATAATCGTCATGGTATCGCAGTGTAGCAGCAAGAAAGCGCAGGTCAATAGCTAAATTTAGTAACACGATATCGCAAGCTCCGCGCAGCTTTTACGCAAGGATTGCACTAGGAGCGCGCAAAGTTTGCGGCAGGGATGTGTGGTTTGCGACAAAGGTGCGAGCTTTGTGGCGGGGCATGCAAGGTTTGCGCCAGGGACGCGCAAGGTCTGCGGCTATACAAATGTGTCGCGCAAGACCTGGGGGTCGTGGCGTTGCGCGGGGCTTCGCAAGCCCCGTTCGCTGCCGTCCAGTATTTCGGCCGGTTGCCGGTTCCGCAGGTTTCGTCCGCGTGCATCCAATTTTTCGCAAAGTTGTCGGTCTTTCGGCAGAAGCGGGGATTATTGGATGCTGGCAGGTCGTCAGCGCGGCTCGCTGTCCGGCTGCGAATCGTCGTCTTGCCAGAGAGCCGTTTTGACCTGCGGAAACGCCGAGTGTCTAAAAGGGCCTCATTTCGGTTAGGAGCCGAAATGAGGCGCGCATCCAATAATTCGTCTTCTTGCCAGCCAAATCGTCCAATAATTCGGGAAGTCGCCGAGAAACCGTCAAGAACCCGAATTATTGGATGCAGGCGGGTTTAGGCGAGCCAGCGCGGCGGCTGGACGCAGGCCGCCCGAGGTGGGCCAGCGGTCATGCGCAGGTTAGCTACTGCGCCCGCCGGCTAGCTGTCGCCCGTACGCTGGCTAGCTGCTGCCCGGCTACAGGTTAGTTGCCACCTAGCCGTCGCAGGCTGTCACCTGGCTTCGGGCTAGTTGCTTCTTGACCGCCGCGGGTTTCTTGACCGCCGTCGAACCGCCGCTAGTTTGCTGTCTGGCCGCTGGCTGGCTTTTGGGTGGCCGCCTGGTTGCTTGCCGCCTGGGCATTGTCGCCGAGTCATCTGCTGCTTGACCACCTAGCTGTTTGGCGGGTGTCCGTTTGCGCGCTGTTCGTTGCTTGTTGCTCGTATGGCTTACCGATGTTCGTGTTACAGTGCGTTAGACTGTTTTCGGAAGCTGTGTTGTGCGCGCGAACCACGCATGCTCGCTTGCGGCGCGAACCATGCGTTTGCTTGCGGCGTGAGCCTCGTGCTTGCCATCGCCTTGCGACGGCGCCGCAGCTGCCTCGCACTTGTTGGCGGCGTGAGCCTCTCGCCTGCTTGTGACGTGAGCCTTGTGAGTTGTCGCTTCTTCGCGATTTTGCTTTCGCCGCAGCCATCAACCTTGCGGTGTCATCGCGCCCGCAGCCGCCTCGTGCGCCGTTTGCCGCCTCGCTCGCTGGCGCCGCAGTCGCTATGCGTGTCGCGCCTGCACCTGCAGCCCTGTCGATCTCGAACCCACCGAAACCTCTGGAGGATCTCATGCGTACTGCCGCGTCCCGTTTGCCGAAGGGCT
>CAVHFC010000120.1:0-5023 GCA_963635025.1 Eubacterium sp. CAG:786 | reverse complement strand
TGGTGGACGCCCACTGGTCGGCCGAGCTCAAGAAGACCTACACCTTCGTGAACCTGGCCGACCCGGAGCTCGCGATCGAGTGGCCGATTCCGCTGGACCAGGCCACCGTGAGCGACGCCGACAAGAACCACCCGTACCTCAAGGACGTTGTCCCCATGGCGCCCAAGCGCACGCTCGTCACCGGCTGCAACGGCCAGCTGGGCCGCGCGGTGAGGAAGCTCGCCGAGGAGACGGGCCGCATCGCGACCTTTGACTTCTGCGACATCGACACCTTCGATATGTCCGATCCGGCGCAGTACGGCAAGTACGACTGGGACCTCTACGGCACCGTGATCAACTGCGGCGCCTATACGGCGGTCGACCGCGCCGAGTCGCCCGAGGGCCGCGTGACCTGCTGGGCCGCCAACGCCACGGGCCCGGCGTTTCTTGCCCGCACATGCGCCGAGCACGCCATCACGCTCGTGCACATCAGCTCCGACTACGTCTTCGACGGCACGTGCGAGCTCCACGATGAGGGCGAGCCCCTCTCGCCGATTTCCGTCTACGGCCAGTCCAAGGCCGCCGGCGACCTGGCCGTGGGCGGCTGCCCGAAGCACTACATCCTGCGCTCCAGCTGGGTCATCGGCGAGGGCAAGAACTTCGCCAAGACCATGTGCATGCTCAGCGACAAGGTGGCCGCGGGCGAGCTGGAGAAGGTCACCGTGGTCGACGACCAGCTGGGCCGCCTGACCTTCACCGACCAGATGGCCAAGGCGATCTTCCACGTGCTGGACACCAAGGCCCCCTACGGCACCTACGACATGACCGGCTCCGGCGCCGTCAAGTCCTGGGCCGACATCGCGAAGGCCTGCTTCGACGCCAAGAACGGCAACGGCGACAAGGTCGTGCCCGTCTCGACGGCTGCCTACTACGCCAGCGCACCGGGTCCCATCGCTCCGCGCCCGCACTACTCGGCGCTCGATCTTTCTAAACTGAAAGCCGCGGGCTTTGTACCGCGAGATTGGGAAGAGCAACTTGCGGAGCATCTTGCTGTACTAACCTTTAACACGGAGGTTTGATTTGACCAAGAAGAAGACCATGCTCGTCTTCGGGACGCGGCCAGAGGCCATCAAGATGTGCCCGCTGGTGAACGAGCTGAAGAGCCGCCCTAGCGAGTTCGAGACCGTGGTTACCGTGACTGGCCAGCACCGTGAGATGCTGGATCAGGTTCTTCGCGTCTTCGACGTGGTGCCAGACCGCGACCTGGCCATTATGAAGCCGGGGCAGACGCTGTTCGACGTGACGTGCGACGTGCTGCTGAAGCTGAAGGCTGTGCTTGAGGCCGAGAAGCCCGATGTGGTGCTGGTGCACGGCGACACCACCACGAGCTTCGCTGCGGCGCTTGCCTGCTTCTACTTGCAGATCCCCGTGGGGCACGTGGAGGCCGGCCTCCGCACTCACGACATCTACAGCCCTTGGCCTGAGGAGTTCAACCGCCAGGCTGTGGACATCGTTACGGAGTACTACTTCGCCCCGACCGAGGCTTCTAAGCAGAACCTGCTGGACGAGGGTAAGCCTGCAGAAAAGATCTGGGTGACCGGTAACACCGGCATCGACGCGCTGCGCACGACGGTGCGCGAGGGTTACCGCAACTCCGAGCTTGATTGGGCAAAGGACAGCCGCCTGATCCTGATCACGGCGCACCGTCGCGAGAACCTGGGCGAACCCATGCACCGGATGTTCCGCGCTATCCGACGCGTGATGGAGGAGCACCCCGACACCAAGGCGATCTACCCCATCCACATGAACCCGAAGGTGCGCGAGGCGGCTCACGCCGAGCTGGATGGCTTCGACCGTCTGCGCATCATCGACCCGCTGGAGGTGCTCGACTTCCACAACTTCTTGGCGGCTAGTCACTTGATTCTTACCGATTCTGGCGGAATTCAGGAGGAGGCTCCCTCCCTGGGCAAGCCGGTTCTCGTCATGCGTGACACCACCGAGCGCCCCGAGGGCGTGGCCGCCGGCACCTTGAAGCTGGTGGGAACCGAGGAGGACGTAATCTATCGCGAGTTCAGCCGCCTGCTCTCCGATGAGGGAGAGTATACGGCGATGAGCCGGGCCTCGAACCCTTATGGCGATGGGCATGCTAGTAAGCGAATCGCCAAGGTTTTAACGGCAGGGAGGGCATAGCTTTGGACGATCGCACACATATTCTGTATCTTTCGCACATTCATTGGGATTGGATCAAGCAGCGTCCTCAATTTCTCGCCGAGGAGCTTTCTAGGCATTTTAAGGTAAGTTACTTTTATGGAAAGGTCTATAAAGACGGCTGTTTAAAGGAGAACAAGGCAGAGGGCGTGGAGTTGAGAGAGCTCCCGAGGATTCCTGCGCGCGGAAATAAAAGTCGGCCGCTCGTTGCGTTTAACGATATGATGGCCAGGAAGATTGTGGAAGACGAGGTGGCACGCTCTCCTTTTCCGTTAATCTGGCTTACTGAGCCTCGATTGCTCAGCTGGATTCCTAAAGACTATTACGGCCCTATTGTTTATGATTGCATGGATGATCATGTCGCTTTTCATGGTGGGAGAAGAGCTGCAGAGATTGTAACGGCTGAACATTTAATTGTTGAGCGTGCTAGCCTGGTTCTTGTTTCCAGCGAGCGGCTGGCAGAAAAGATCACCAGCATCTGTAACGGGGACTCGAGCAAGGTTCTTCTTGTCCGCAATGGCTTCAATGGTGTCATTCTCGAGGATTGTGGGCTTACGTGTCGGAGGGACGGGCATAGGGATAGTTATAAAGCGTGTTATTTTGGGACCATCAGCTCCTGGTTTGACTTCGAGTGCATTGGGGCGAGCCTGGAGAGGCATGCCAATCTTTCATACAAGATAATCGGCCCTATCGAAACTGGCACTGAGATTCTCAGGCACCCGCGGGTTGAATACACCGGCCCTGTGGCGCATGATGCTCTTGCCGACTATGTGAGCGATTGCGATTGTTTTGTTATGCCTTTCAGGTTGGATGACATTGTCTTGTCGGTCGACCCAGTCAAGATGTATGAGTACATTAACTTCGGAAAGGATATCGTATGCGTGCGATATCCCGAGGTTGAACGATTTGATGCATTTGCTGAGCTCTATAATGGATCTCAAGAATATTGCGATGCGATGCGTGACAATATGGTGCGTTCATTAAGGAAGTACGACGGGGAGCAGAGGCTAAACTTGCTTGATGAGAGCAACTGGCACTGTCGTGTCAAACCCGTTTTCGAGGCTTTGGCGGCACTATGATTACCAATGAATCCCTTAAGCGCATTGCTGTTATTGTTCTAAATTACAACAACTACGATGACACGGCCAAATGCCTAAACCACATTATTGGAGCTAACGGCTTGAATATCATCCTTGTCGACAATTCGTCGACTGATGGTTCTGGTGATAGGCTTGCATCAAATTATCGTGGATATTTACATTATATCAAGGCTGAAAAGAACGCTGGTTATGCTGCTGGGAATAACCTTGGGATAAAATATGCTATTGAACTTGCTGAAGATCAATATATTTGCATATTGAATAACGACACCCTGCCAGAACCCGAGCTTTTCGGGACTCTTGCGGATAGGTTGGATAGTGCTCCGGACTATGGCATTGTCGGGCCAGTTATCCTGGAAAACAGGCCGGGCAACATCATCCAGTCGGCTGGTGCGGATATTGTGCTCAAAAAAGGGCATGTTCCTCTCAGGCACCATGGTGAGATTTACGAGAAGGCGGATCTCGCCGAAGTTTGTTCGTATGTTGGCGGAGCGTGCATGATGTTCCGGGCTGCTGACCTTGACAAGCTCGGATACCTTCCAGAGTCTTACTTTCTCTTCTATGAAGAGACCGAGTGGTGCCTTCGTGCTGCGAGGAAACGCATGAACATTCTTTGCGATTGGAATTGCTCGCTTGTCCATACCGGTTCTGCCACCATATCGAAGCACAAGGGGCTCGCTTCCTATTTCGACACGCGCAATAGGGCTCTGTTTGTCAAAAGAAACGGTACGGTTTTGCAACAATTATTTTTCTATCCTTATCAAGTTGTGCGAATAATATTTAGGCGTTTGATCCGCGGTGAAGATTGCCTCTGGGAATTGCGCGCCATATGCGATGGGGCTCGAAACGCTGTTGCAAAAGATTTCTCACATTTGGATATAAACAAGGAAGTAAACTGAACGTTGAGGGGCGCTTGCTGAAGATGAACATTGTTCAATCGATCAATGATACGACAACCTATCTTAAGCCCAGGTCGCGGTGCCTGCTGGGAATGAGCGTTTCCGATTTAGCTGTTTATATCGCTATTGTTGCATCCGCTCTCCTTGAATGCTCCTGTTTCTTCCTGACTTTTCTGCCGAGCGGCTTCTTCAAGTTGTGCAACTACAACACGAAGTATCTGACCGCTTTGATGGCACTTGTCGGTGCGTTCGGAGCAGCCGTCTACATGCGAAAAAATAGCAGCAGGCCCCTGTTTGCCATTCCTGTCGCTGCTTTTGTTGCTATGTGCGCCGTACTCGCAATTGTCTCAGCAGAATATTATGGCGCAAACGCATTGACCATGCTCATAAGGGCTTTGCCGTTCATCGCTGTCCCTTTGCTGTATTTCGCTTTGCATGCGGGCGTTGAAAATGAACGTATTTATACCTTCATGATTGATGTCTTTGTTTGGGTCGCCGCGGTTTACGCGTTTCTGTGCTTGGTTCAGGCTGCTGGCATCAATCTGATGGATGCCAGTCATCAGATCATTGGCTATAGAGATAATCGGACGCGGATTATCATGAGCGGAGATTTCGTCGCTTTCGGTGCTGTATTGTCCCTAGGTCGATGTTTCAGCTCTCCGCAGAGGAGAAAAATTAATTTTACGCTATTTCTTCTAATGCTGTTTGAGCTCTATTATGTTGCTCAAACGCGGTTCTTGCTCATCGGTATAGTGGTTTGTGCGGCTTTCGGCTTTGTTGTATCAGGTAAAAGCCGTTTTTTGAAGGTACTGCTGGTCCTCGTTGCCGTAATCCTTG
>CAVHFC010000119.1:0-5043 GCA_963635025.1 Eubacterium sp. CAG:786 | reverse complement strand
CGTCTTTACCGGCGGCACCAGTATCGCCTTTCTCGCCGGTATCGCCCTTGTCGCCCTTCGCGCCAGTGTCGCCCTTCTCACCTTTTTCTCCGGTGTCACCTTTTTCGCCAGTGTCGCCCTTATCTCCTTTCTCGCCTTTTTCACCAGTATCGCCTTTCGCTCCGGTAGCACCGGTGTCACCCTTGTCGCCCTTTTCTCCGGTATCGCCTTTGTCACCCTTATCGCCCTTCGCACCGGTATCGCCCTTTTCGCCCTTCTCGCCGGTGTCTCCCTTGTCGCCTTTTTCGCCTTTCAAGCTTTCGAGCCATGCGGCCTCGTCCATGATGTTGGGGTTGTACGCACTATCCGACAGCGTGCTGAGATACACCGTATAGGCCGCCGTGCTGTTCAGCAGATTCGACCAAAGCGTTGTGGCCTCGTCTTTCACCTCTTCCCATTTGATATCGGTCCAAATCGTTTTATCCGACGTGTTGACAATGCCACCAACTAATTCGTTCACCAGGTCCACGCTCAAGTGCGTGTAATCTTCCACGGTCTCGCACGATCTCTCGGAAGCAAGCTCTTCGAATTCGGTCCGATAATTATGCGAGAGCGCATTGTGAACATTCTGAAGCTGCTCTTCGCTCAAAACATCTTTCTTCTCGACGATATACTTCAAGAACTGCGTAAACCAGGTTTTGTACGCGGTGTAGGGATCGCCTTTCTCCAAGCATGCCTTATTAAACTCATCCTCGGTGAGGGGGGTCACAGTCTTATCGAGCATTTTGCTTGTTGTCTCAAGAGATTGCTTGTACACGGTGTACCAAGAATCACCGGACTCGGAGTTGAACTGGTCTTTGGTTATCGCGATATCGGTTGATACGGAATCGACATAGATATCGTAAGCCGACTTGCCGCGCAAGCTTGCCAGCCATTCTTGGATAGTTCCCGTAAAGCCTTCATCAACAGCGATATCGTACGCCGACTTGCCGTTTTCGCCATACAGGTCGGCCACCCATGAGGCCTCGTCACCTTCGTAGCCGTATTCACGTGCGATCTCGTAAGCTGACTTTCCGGTGTCGCCCTTGGCGCCAGGCTTGCCAACGAGCGAATCGATGTATTCCTTCTCGGTGCCCTTGAACCAACCGTTGGACACGGCGATCTCGTAAGCGGACTTGCCCTTCAAGGATTTGAGCCAATCGGTAACCGAACCGTCGTAGCCGTGCGCGCAGGCGATGTCGTAAGCGGAAGCCCCGCCCGTGGAATCAGTGAAGATGATCGACCTCGAATTCGAGTTGATGCTCTCCACCGTATCAGTGGTCTTTTTCGCGTCATCGCTACTTTCGACTTCGTCGATGCCAATGCAGCGAACAGCGTAGGCTCTCATAGCGCCGTTCTTAACATCGCTCGCATCCAGGCTGTAAGACAACGTTCCGTCGGCATTTTTAACAACCTTATCTGCGGTGATGGACTCACTATTCACCTTTTTCCATTCTTCGGTCGCCGAACTTTCGTCGCGAACGTAGATGTTGTACTTAAGGTGATCGGCGTCGTAGGACTTACGCTTCTTGTAAGTATCGGTGCTTATTGTAGGAATCTTCCAGGTAAGCTGCACGGTCTTTTTGACAGTCGTGCCTGTGCCGCTGGCGCTTCCGCCAGCGGCACCGCCAGAAGTCACTGGAGTACTGATCAACTCGCAGCCAGTCAGAGTGACAGGTTTCGGCGGGGACGTCACTTCGCTCACTACATGATGCAGCAGCGGAGCGTAAATCGGATCTCCGTTTCCTTTTTGAGCCACCTTTATATCTCCGATGGCAAAAGCCCATTTGAAACCATATTTTCTAATGGTGCTCTCCGATGCTGCGTTACGATTTATCCCAGTGATCAGGGAAATATCCGACACCGTTGTTTGCAGCACCTTGCCCGATTTCGTACCGGTGCCTTCCGATCCACCCCACTGTTGCGAAAATGATGAATAACTGCCGAAGGTAACAAGCTTCGTAAATTCAATCTTACCGGAATCGTCGATGTTGAAACCGTTTCGCCATGAATACAGATAGTTTCTTTCGGTGACCGAGGTCAACCCTACAGCCGTAGATGCAGCACCGTAGCCCATCGCCACCCACGTGGGGTCTTTCCTGAACTCACCCTTGCCGGAAGAGTCATCGCACACATAAGCATCCGTATTCGCAAAGTTTATTCCACCAAGAACGGTGTTATATGCGTATGGATTGCCCTCGTTTCCGTTCAATGAGGAGTCTTCGATTGTTTGCAACTTTGTGGCGGTAGATAATTCGCCTGCTGCGATTTTATCGTTATATACCTTAACGAAGGCGTTGTAGTCGCTTACCGACAGCTGCGTGTACGTGGGTGCAGCAACCGTCGTCAGGACAATGTAACTGTCCTCCCCCCCATCCTTGGCATTCTTGATTTTGTATTTAAAGTGGTACTCGGGTATGCGCCTGACCACCGCAGTGTTTTGACTCCTCGCATTAAAGGCTGCAGCAAACCAGGTCGCAGTCGAATTTTTCCAATCTTGAGTCCAATTGCCAACCCATCCAGCTTTAACGTCTATGCTGAACGCATCCGCAAGCTTAAAGCCAAACGACAATCCCGCAGAAGCAGACCTCCAGGAGCTATCCCCTTCCGTAGTGGTGTAGCACGACGTGATTTTGTAGCTTGTGGCACCCGACGAGCTTTGGCCTAGCTCGGAAAACGTGGGCGCAGCCTGAAGGACCGCCTCCACCTGCACCCCGGAATAACCGTAGTCGACACTATCGTATTCGAGCTCAAGACCATCATCGTCATAGTCAAGCGCAACGATTTCTGAGCTATAGCTATCCTTGACATCGCTTTTTTCGCTCACGCATGTGTAGCACGCCTTGTCGTTCATGTTGCTGCTATAAAATCCCGTAGCCGACTTATGCGTGGTTTGACCTGATGAATCCGTTTCGTCATTATCGTATACGCCGCCGATGCTTATCACCGCAGCCGAGTCGTAATGAATGACCCTATTCTTGTAACCCGTAAGGACCATAAGCTGCTCTCGACCCGCCGTGTTGTTGTCGAAGTTTCCGGCGACAACCGACTGAATATACGTATCTGTAACAGGATGAGACTCAACGCCACCGTCGGTATGATTGAAATACTCTGGAATGTAAACAGACTTCGAATCGGTTTCGAGGGTGCAGCTGTTGCCCCCAAACGAGTAAACGGCGCCGTCCATGAACAGGTTCTCTTGGTTGCCCTCCCCGTTTATTTTCACGAATTCAAGGCCTGCTCGCGCAAGGAGCCTATCATCGGCATAATTACCGCCGATGGAAAAGCTGGTAGATTTCAAATCCCTGCAGAAATACTGCTGAGCAATCGTGCCACTGGCAGCCGAATAAATTCCCACCGCATGGTAGTCGATGTTTTGACCATACCACGGCTTATCTTTATCGTTCACCGCGGAAGCGCTCTTGTTCTTGTTTTCGCCGCGCTGGTAGGCAAGCGAACCACCGACGGCGATCTCATCCTTGCCGTCACCGTTCGCGTCGCCAACCGCAAGACCGGGATTGCGCGGGAAGCTCCAATAGGTATAGCCGTCGGTGCCAGAATCCCCAGCGTAATTACCCGACTGCTCCACATAGGTACCGCTGGCGGTCTTATCTCCGATGATGGTTCCTAGGGTAGCGCCTTTGGTTCCCATGGAGACCGCAAGGTAGGGCACGTATTTTCGCATATCGGATTTATCGTAGTTGTAAACCTCGGAGACGCTGGTAACGATCGCAAGATCATCGATGTCGTCGTCGTTGAATTTGCCCGTTTTCAGCGTACAACCGAGTTTGTCGTAAATCAGGGCGCTGTTCTGCCAATTCTTAGTGTACAGCGGATGAAGAAGATTCGAATACACCCCCGATTTCTGGTAGTCGTAGCTAACGTTTCCTTTCCCATCATCCTTTTTTGTCCATTTCAGTTCATAAAGACCCAGATCACCGGTCGTTCCGGCGCCATGCCCTGGAAAGTAGACGACCACCGAATCCTTACCGGTTCCGTAGTAGTCGCCAGCGGTGATGGACATGAAATTGAGCATCTGATGCCCTGCTGCAGAGTCATCCGCAAGGCCGCTGCGTCCCGCGATATCTTTCCATTTTAAGGTGCCCAGCTCAACGACTTCAGAGCGTACCTTCGATTTGTAGTCGTACATCCAGGTGACGACTTTTGGCTCATCGCTATTCGATTTAGCATCAAGCGCCACATATGCGACGCAATCGTCTCGCGGGCTGTCGGTCGGACTAAAGGCAACCGCCCTGATCAGCGAATAGGAGACGTCATTGCCTTCAGAATAATTCACTGCTGTAGCGAAATTGGAATTATATGTGCCGTTGTTTGAAGACACGCTGGCACCGGTGAAAGATTCCTTACCTGTATTGTGATCGCTATTTGCAACGGGGGCATTTTGCGATGAAGAATTGTAATTGTCGTACGTAGTGACGCTGGATTTGCCGTCCCAGCTCTGAATGAGCGCCAACTCCATCATGGGATTCTTCATGACGGTAGAGATACCCGAATTGTTGTACGGCCCGGCCTTCGAGTCATACAGGCTTTGGAAACCCGATGGCTTATTGTTGTTCACCACGGCGGCGTACACAGCATTGCCGTCTGTTCCTGAAGCGATGGTGTTAACCGGCACCGTTGTGGCCTCTCCGCTGTAGGTGCTAAGGTCGACGCTGCTCGAGTCGGAGTCGGAACTGCTGTCGCTATCGGCTACGGCGTTCACGCCGCTGACGAAATTCGCCAGGAACGCCTCCCTGCTTTCGACTATGGCGTTTGCACCAGCAACGGCGGACGAGGTCGTCGTGGATTCCTCAACGCTGTCGGAGTCGGTGTTGGTAGTCAGGTTTTGATCAACCTGGGACGCCGCAAACGTCTCGACGGCTTCGACTTCCGCCCGCGCGCTTTCCAAAGAAGAAGTTGAATCATCGGTCGTATCGGTTGCCTGCGTGTCCTCCGTGTCAACCTCATCCGTCGTGTCGGCCCAGGAATACACCGGGCACAGCGACAGCGCGAGCACACAGGACA
>CAVHFC010000118.1:0-5054 GCA_963635025.1 Eubacterium sp. CAG:786 | reverse complement strand
AGCATGGTGCCCTCATCGGTTGGCTCGCCGTTGACCAGGCCGGACTGGACCGCCCAGGCCATGGTCCCGCGGGCCCAGCCTGACACCGCGGAGGAGTCGGCGAACTTGTCGAGCGAGGCGGCGTCCCCGTCGACGTCGGAGCCGTGAGTCGCCTTGGCGTATTTGGCGATCATCGCCACGGCCTCCTCGAAGGTCACGGCACGGTCGGGCTGGAACTCACGTGCGCCGCCTTCGACCTCGACGCCGTCGATCACGCCGTTGGCAACCGCCCAGTTCGCCGCCGCGGTATAGAACGAGTCGGCGGCGACGTCATCCATGCCGGTGGAGTTCTCGGCTTTGCCATCGTAGGCTTCCGCGTCCGCCGGATCCGCATCGCGCCACAGGATGGTGGCCAGCTCCGCGCGCGTGAGCGCGTGCCCCACGCCGAACTCGTCGGTACCGGCGTACCCGCTCATCAGGCCCGCGTCGGCCACCTTGGAAACCGCGCCGGCGAACCAGTCGCTCTCGGCCACATCCGAGAATACGGGCGCAGAATAGAGATCGGCATAGGCCTTGATCGGGAAGTTGTCATAGGTGTACAAGCCGGTGGTATCGAAATCAGCGGGGATATCTCCGTGGTCTTTCGTAACCAGCTTGTCGAACGTGCCCCTCATGTCCTCAAGCTCATCGACCCAATCGACCCACTCCCCATCGCGGTACAGCATGCTTTCGCCGCGGTTGACGATGCCCGTGGCATACAACGGCTGATCGATTCCCTTGCTGTTGAGATATTCGGCGCCTTCCTTGCTCAGATCGGAGTTGAGGATCGTCTGGCTCCTTCCAGAAGCGTCGCGTTGCGCCGCCACCACCGAATAGCGCTGGCCCGCCTTCATGGTCACGCCGCTGGTAAGCGCGATCTTATGGAAGCCGGCGTACTCGAATGACCGCGAGGCGCGGGCAACCAACTTGCCGTCGGTCGGGCTGGTCGCATCGGCGTCAAGCAGATAAACCTCCACATCAACCGACGAGTTCGCGCTGCCGGTTTGGGTCGAGACGGCATTTACGACCTGATCTTTTTCTGCGGTGAAAACGTTCGCCATCTTCGTTTCATCGTCCGTCTGGGCGCTTTGCAGAAATTGAGCCGGCAAGAATGAATAGGAATCGATCGAATCCGACCCTTCTGAAGTTTCGGATTCGAAATCAAACGTCTCCGGCAAGGAGATCGACTGATCGTAATAGGAAAGATAGAAGTATCCCTCGCCATCGACACCCCAGCCATTGGGAGCATTGTTCGGGAACTCCTCGGTCGACGACCCCCAGCTGTTCTTGACGATCCACGCGCCGTCGTGCTCGGGCTGATGACCTTCGAGGAAGTTGTCCTTCGAATAGGTGTCGTCCCAGCCGACGATGGTGACGGCATGATTCGCGGCCGCGTTTTCGTAGGTGTAATGGGCCCAGGTTTCGGTGTTGATGTACTTCTTCTTCGCCGGATCCTGCCCCGGACGGGACGAATCGGCGGTGAACCCTATCGGGACGGCCCTGCCTTGCGCGAGCTGGGCCTTGATCGCCGCCGTGCCCGTTTCGTCGTACTCGTAAACCGCCTTTCCCTCGCTATCGTATACCCAGGTTGCAGGCGTTGGCAGCCTGTTCGAGTTTTCCAGGTTGGCACAGGAGGCGAAACGGTATTGCTCGTCGACCGACCAGTCCCCATCTCTGGACCAGTACAGTTTTTCATCAGGGTTGAAGCTGGGGTCCTGCTGCGTCCTTCTTTCGATCTCCTCAGGACTCAGCACATCCCGATACGTAGTCACTATCTCCTCGTTGTTGCAATACGGAACCACGCTCTCTAACACGGGGCCAATGCCCGACCCGAACATGGTCGTGGCGCAGAACGTAACCGAGCCGACATTGAGGCGCTTATTCCCTTCGTCAAAGGTCGATAAGCCCTCGCCCGCCTGACTGCCGCTCCCTTCCGGCAAGGGAGTCATGGCAAACCACGCAATCTGCCTCTCGGAAAGATCGAGGCCGGTCTCGGCGTAGGTTGATCCGCGCTCCGAAAGGATGGAGGTCTCGGCAGCCGCGGCGGCGGCAAACGCCCAGCAGGTTCCCCACGGACTTTGCTTTTTCACGGGCGTGACGACGCCAAAGTCGCGCAGGTCAAGCTTTTCGGGCAGGTAAGTCGACGAAAGCGTCGCGTCAAGCCCGTCGTCAAGGCCTTGCGCGTCATGGAGGGCGTTCGTGTTGCCTTCGCTCAAGATGCGCTCAAGCGTCGTGTACTGCTGAGAGGCGAACTGCTCGGCAACCGAGGAGGATCCCCCATCGTTTGAGCCTTCGCTGCCAGACCCGCCGCCCGCGGCGAACGCAGCGCACGGGATGAGCCCCGCCGCAAGCACGCCGGCCATGGCGGCGCGCGTGAACACACCCGGTTTGAATCGATTGGTCATTCGTCTTCCTTTCTTTTCGGATCGGTCTTGCTTATCCGAGAATCTTCAGGTCAAGCGCGTTGGACAGCACGCCGGCGGCGCGCTCGCGCATGATGTCGGAGGTGGGGCGGATCATGAGACCCGTCTCGGTCGGCTCGCCGTTGACCAGGCCGGACTGGATCGCCCAGGACATGGTCCCGCGCGCCCAATCGGACACGTCGCCCGCGTCTACGAACTTGTCGAGCGAGGCGGCGCCGCCGTCGACGTCGGAGCCGTGAATCCCCTTTGCGTACTTGGCGACCATGGCAACGGCCTCCTCGAAGGTCACGGCACGGTCGGGCTCGAAGGCGCGCGAGCCGTCCTCGGCCTCAACGCCGTCGACCACCCCGTTGGCAACCGCCCAGTTGACCGCTGCGGTATAGAAGGCGTTCGCGGCCACGTCAGCCATGCCGGTGGCGTTCTCGGTGGCGCCATCGTAGGCTTCCGCATCCGCCGGATCCGCATCACGCCACAGGATGGTCGCCAGCTCCGCACGCGTGAGCGCATGCCCCACCCCGAATTCATCGCTACCCGCATATCCGCGCATCAACCCCGCGTCGGCCACCTTGGAAACCGCGCCGGCGAACCAGCCACTCGCGTCCACGTCGGAAAAGACGGGCGCGCTCCAGGGATCAGCATATGCCCTGATGGGAAAATTATCGTACACCATCCAATGGCTGGTGTCCTGCGCGTAGGGGTTTTGAGCCAACTCCTCCTGGTATTTCTTTTCCGCGGCGGCATACAGCTGCTCGATGCCGTCAACCCAATCGATCCACTCGCCGTTTTCATACAGCATGCTCTCGCCGCGATTGACAACACCCACGGCATACGAATTCATGTTTGGCTCGATCTCCCTGATGGCTTCCGCGCCCTCCTTGCCAAGCGCCGAGCAGGTAAGCGTTTGGTACAGGCCGCTGGCGCTGCGTTGCGTCACCACCACCGAATAGCGCTCGCCAGCCTTCACCGTAACGCCTTCGGCAAGCTGCGCGCGATGGAACCCGCCGTAGTCGTACGTCTCGGAAACGCTCGCAGCCAGCGTGCCGTCGGTGGGGCTTGCGGCAGCATCGTCAAGCAGGTACACGTCGAAGGTAACCGTGGTGGAAGGCGTCGCCGTGTTGGTGGACAGCGACCGCACCAGTTGGTCCTCGCTTGCGGTGAAGATGTTCGCCATGCGCACGGCGCTTGCGGCGCTGGCAACGTTCACCGTGGAGAAAGGCATGTAAGAGTGCTGGTCTACCAGGTAATACTCCGAGCCTTCACCCAAGTTTTCGGTGTAGAAGTCGAACGCTTCAGGGGTGCTGAGGCTCTGATCGTAGTACGACAGGTAGAAGTAGCCATCGCCTTTCCCGTCCCCATCTTCGTCGACGCCCCAATCGTCGTTGTTCGGGAAATCCTCACCAGATGCTCCCCAGCTGTTCTTCACGATCCAGGCGCCGTTTTGCGGCGGGCAGCGATCGTAGGTGACGCCGTCATCATCGGTGATGCTGCCCTGCAGGAAGTTCTCCTTGGAATAATCGTCGTCCCAGCCCACGATGGTCACCGCATGGTTGGTGCCGACGTATTTGTACGTGTAATGCGACCAGGTATCGGTGTTGATGTAGACCGGATCATCCTCCTGACCAGGCTCCGAGGTATCAGCGCAGAAAAGGACATCGACAGCGCGCCCCTTCTGCAGCTCACCCTTGATGGCGATGGTGCCCGCTTCGTTATAGGAGTATGCACCGTCGGTCGAGCGGCTTGCAGGACAAGGCAAAATGCTGGAATCCTCAAGCTCGACAGCCTGCTGAAAACGCAAGGACTCATCGAGCGACCAGTCCCCCTCTTTCGAATAGCATAAGGGGGCATCGACGTCGTAGTCGGGATTGCTGGCTTGCTTTGCGGCGACTTCCTCTTCAGTGTGGGTGGTGCGATAGGTGGCTTTCAACCCCTCGGCGTTGCGATAGGGAGCATCGTTCTCGGCGATAGGACCGATGCCGGATGCGAAAATGGACGTCGCCAGAAACGGCATGCCGCCGGTATCCATCCGCTCATCATCTTGCGTGAACGTGTTGCTGCCCTCGCCACCCTGCGCTCCGAAGTCCTCGGGTAGCGGCGTTTGGGCGAACCAGGCAAGCTGATGTTCGGAAAGATCGAGCGGCGTTTGCTCGTAGGTGGTTCCCAACTTGGAAAGAATGGACGTTTCCGCAGCTGCAACGGCCGCGAACCCCCAGCAGGTTCCCCAAGGGTTCTGCTTCTTCACAGGGGTGACCACGCCGAAATCGCGCAGATCGAATCGAGGCGGCGTAGAGTTGGCAGCAAGCAAGGCGGAAGCGTCATCGCTGTAGTTGAAGGCTTCCGAATTGCGAAGCGCCCCAAGATTGCCGGTTTCGCTGACGCTTTGCAGCATCTTACTTTGCTCGACGGCAATGTCGGATAAAGTGCTCGACGGTTGAGCATCTACCGGCGCGCTTATCGCCGCGGAAGGCACAAGTCCTATCACCAAGATTGCGGCAAATGAAACGCGTTTGAATGTATCGAACTTGAAGAAACCCATTTCGATCGCCTTTCCTAGATGCGCCTAACAAACAACGGACATACAACCAGGCTATCCCTAAAATACCGAAATTTATTGCA
>CAVHFC010000117.1:0-5076 GCA_963635025.1 Eubacterium sp. CAG:786 | reverse complement strand
TAGATTTGGCGCAGCTTCTGCATGAACAGGCGCGCTTCCTCGGGCGTGCGCAAATCGGGCTCGGTCACCAGCTCGATAAGCGGCGTGCCGGCGCGGTTGTAGTCCACGAGCGAATGCGTGGCGCCGGCGATGCGGCCCTCGTCACCGCCAACGTGGATCATCTTGCCGGCGTCCTCCTCCATGTGGATGCGCGTGATGCCCACGTGCGCGGTGTAGCCGGTGTCGGTGACGGTGACGTTGCCCGCTTCCTCGCCGGGTTTCAGCCCCGCGATGTCGCCGCGCTCCTTGGCAGCCGGGCCGTCGACGTCCAGATCCAAGTGCCCGCGCATGCAGAATGCGATGGGGCCCTGGGTGGTCTGGAAGTTCTTCGCCATGTCGGGGTACATGTAGTTCTTGCGGTAGAACATCGAGTGCTTCTCGATATCGCAGTTCGTGGCCAAGCCCGCCAGCACGATAGACTCGATGGCGGCCTTGTTCGGCACGGGAAGCGCACCGGGAAGCCCCAAGCACACCGGGCAGGTATGGGTGTTCGGGTCGGCGCCGAACTCCAGCTTGCAGCCGCAGAACATCTTCGTGTTCAGCGTGGTCAGTTCGGCGTGGATCTCCAGGCCGATGACCGCTTCCCAATCCTTCAAAACTTCGTCGAGCTTGCGCATTATTCGCCCGCCTTTCCGTCAGCGAAGGCCGGCGCCACGGGAGCCTGCCCGTAAGCCGCCTCGAGCGCCATAGCGGCGCGGAACATGTTCTCGTCCTTGAACTGCGGCGCAATGAGCTGCGCGCCGACGGGCATGCCGGAGGTCTCGCCCACGCCGACCGGCACGCTCATGCCGCCGTTGCCGGCGATATTGATGGAGATGGTGAACACGTCGGAAAGGTACATGGTGGCCGGGTCGGCGATTTCGCCGAACTTGAACGCCGTAGCCGGGGCGACGGGCGCCAGGATGACGTCGCACTTCTCGTAGGCCTGCGCGTAGTCGCGCGTGATGAGCGTGCGCACCTGCTGCGCCGGGTAGTAGTACTGCTCGTAAACGCCGGCGGAAAGCAGGTAGCTGCCCAGCATGATGCGGCGCTTGGCCTCCTCGCCGAAGCCGTGGGCGCGGCTGGCCTCGTACTGGCCGCCCAGGTCCTTGTGGCCTTCTTCGCAATAGCCGTAGCGCACGGAGTCGAAACGAGCCAGGTTGGAGAACGCCTCGCAGGGGCCGAGCACGTAATACGCGCTGATGGCGGCATCGATATGCGGAAGGTCAACCTCCACTATGGTGGCGCCGGCGGCCTCGAGCTTCGCGGCGGCCTCCTTGATGCGGGAGGAAACTTCGCCGGAAAGGCCCTCGGCATCCATGAAGCTGCGCACCACGCCGATCTTCATGCCGGCAACGTCTTTGTCGCACGCGGCCGAAAAGCCCGCGGGCACGTCCTGCGAGGTGCAGTCGAGCACGTCGCGACCGGCGAGCACGTCCATCGCCGCCGCCGCGTCGCGCACGCTGCGCGCGAACGGACCCACCTGGTCAAGCGAGCTGCCGAACGCGACCACGCCATAGCGGGAAACGGTGCCGTAAGTGGGCTTCACGCCCACAACGCCGCAGAAGCTGGCCGGCTGGCGGATGGACCCGCCGGTGTCGGAACCTAGCGTCACGCAGGCCATGCCGGCGGCCACCGCCGCGGCCGACCCGCCCGAGCTGCCGCCCGGCACGCGAGTGAGATCCCAGGGATTGCGCGTCGGGCCGAACGCCGAGGACTCGGTGGTCGAGCCGAACGCGAACTCGTCCATGTTCAGCTTGCCCAGCGGCACAGCCCCCGCGTCCAGGATTTTCTGCACGCAGGTGGCCGTGTAGGGCGAAACGTAGTTTTCCAGCATGTGCGACGCGCACGTGGTGTGCGTGCCAGCTTGGTTCATGTTGTCCTTGAAGGCGACGGGCACGCCAGCGAGCGGGCCCATTTCGGCGAACGTGCCGGCGGCCACGGCTTCGTCGACGCGCGCGGCCTGCGCCAGGGCGGCCTCGGACGTCTGCTCCAAAAACGCATGCACCTGCGCGTCGGCGGCGGCGATACGCGCAAGCGAGGCCTGCGCGACCTCGGTGGCGCTGAACTGCTTGGCAGCGATGCCCTCGCGAATCTGCGCGATGCCCATATCGGTGATGGCGGTCATTTACGCGTCACCCCCCTCGCCCAGAATAGCCGGGATGAGGAAGCTGCCGTCCTGCTGCTTCGGCGCGTTTTCCAGCGCCACTTCCTGCGTGAACGAGGTGCCCTCGACATCCTCGCGCATGACGTTCGACAGGCTTCCGATCGGGTGAAACGTCGGTTCGACGCCTTCCAGGTCAAGCTGTTTGATGGGTTGCAGCGTCTCGATGATGCTGTTCAGGTCGACCGTCATCTCCGAGAGCTCCTCGTCGGTGAGGCCGATGCGCGCGTATTCCGCAATGCCGCGGACCTCGCGCTCGGTGAGGTATTGGGTCATGGCCTTCCTTCTTCACGTAAACGAACGCACGCCCGTAGGCGTGCGCCAAGGCTCAAATGAACCCGTTTATCATAGCAAACACCCGCGCCTGCGGGCACCTTAAGCCGCCGACGTGCCTACGCGCTCCACAGGTAGCCGACGCCGCGTACCGTTTCCAGATGCTGCGCCAGCTCCGGCCCCAGCTTGGCGCGCACGCGACGCACGTGCACGTCGACCGTGCGGCTGCCGCCGTAGTAGTCGAAACCCCACACACGGCGCAGCAGCGCATCGCGGCTGTAGGTGCGACCGGGATGCGTGACCAGAAACGCCAGCAGCGCGTATTCCAGATAGGTGAAGTCCAGCGGCTCGCCGCCCACAGTGACCTGGTACGTTGCCAGGTTGATGGTCATGTTGTCCACCGATATGAAGTCGGAGGTGGAACTTTCGTTGCCCGGCCACAGAAGCTGGCGGATGCGGGCGGCGCATTCCTCGCCGGTGGCGCCGTGCACCACGAAGTCGCTCTTCACCTGCACCGGAAGGCGGAACTCGGAAAGCTGCTCCTCGCCGATGATGACCAGAAGGCTCGCGCTGCCGTCTTCCAGAAGCACCGATTCCACCTGCGCCACGTTCGCCAGCGCGTCGCTGCGCGCCTCGTAGATGACCAGGTCGTAGGACGGATGCTGCGCCAGGAGCTTCTTGAACTGCACCGACGAACCGGCCGCCACGTCCACGTCCAAACCCGAAAGCACCTGCTGGAACTTATGGGCGTTGTCAAGGCTATCGGCAATGAATATGACCGTCTTCCTCATGCCTGCGGCCCTCCTTCCACATCATCGCTGCGCATGCCAAACCAGCCGCGCATCCTACAGAACCGCCAGGTAACGACTGCGTTCCCATTCGGAAACGTTGGACTGGTACTCGTCCCATTCGGCGCGCTTGGTTTCCACCAGGTAGTCGCAAATGTGGTCGCCGAGCGTTTCACGCATGAGCTTCGATTCCGCGAACAGCTCCACGGCCTCGCCGAGGCTTTCGGGCAGCGTGCGGAAGCCCTGCTTGCGCAGATCCTGGCGCGACTGCGTGAACAGGTCGCGATCCTCGATGGGGCTGGGCGGCTCGAGGCCTTCCTCGATGCCCGCCAGGCCGGCAGCCAGCATGACGGCGAAAGCCAGGTAAGGGTTCGCGCCCGGGTCGGGGCTGCGCAGCTCCAAGCGGCAAGCCACCTCGCGATTGGGGCGGTAGCCCGGCACGCGCACGAGCGCGCTGCGGTTCGCGCGGGCCCACGACAGGTAGATGGGAGCCTCGCCGCCGGCCAGCAGGCGCTTGTAGGAGTTCACGTACTGGTTTGTGATCAGGCAGAATTCCGGCGCGTACTTCAGGATGCCCGCAAGATAGTGCTTGGCGGTGTCGGAAAGGTTGTAGCCGGAAGGGTCGTTGGGATCGAAGAACACGTTGTTGCCGTCGAAGTCGAACAGACTCTGGTGCACGTGCATGCCGCTGCCCGGCGCGTCGGCCATGGGCTTGGGCATGAACGACGCGTACACGCCGTGCTTCATGGCGATTTCCTTCACCACCAGCTTGTAGGTCATCACGGCGTCGGCCATGGACAGCGCGTCGGTGAAGCGCAGGTCGATCTCGTGCTGCGACGGGCCGTTCTCGTGGTGCGAGTACTCCACGGGGATGCCCATCTTCTCGAGCGTGAGCACCGTGTCGCGGCGCAGGTCGGAGGCATAGTCGAGGCTGGTGAGGTCGAAGTAACCGCCGCGGTCGAGGATTTCGCCCGAATCGGCGTCCTTGAAGTAGTAGAACTCCAGTTCCGGGCCGACGTTGAAGATGTAGCCCATGTCCTGCGCCTTGGCCACCGTGCGCGCGAGCACGTGGCGCGGGTCGCCTTCGAAGGGCATGCCGTCGGGCGTGCGGATGCTGCAGAACATGCGGGCGACCGCGTTGGATTCGGGACGCCACGGCAGCACCTGGAACGTGGAGGCGTCGGGGTAAGCCAGCATGTCCGATTCCTCGGTGCGGCAGAAGCCTTCGATGCAGCTGCCGTCGAAGCCCATGCCGTCGGCGAAGGCGTCATCGAGCTCGCTCGGGATGACCGCGAACGACTTCATATGGCCCAAAACGTCGGTGAACCAGAAACGGACGAAATGGACGTCGCGGCTTTTTATGGTCTTCAGAACGAAGTCCTCTTCCGGATTGGAAGTCATGGGGCGACCCTCCTTGCGTGATCGGCCGGCAATCATTTACCTCCGGATTATAGCAACGCATGTTGCAGGATGGTTTCACGCGCAAGGCGCCTAGATTGCCCACACATATCGGAAAGGTTGCGAAAAGGTCAGCGACCGCAGGTGCGCCACACTTTTGAAGGCCGGGGCACGCTGCTGGATGGCAGCACTCGGCGCCCCCTCCCGGCAAAATGGTGTCGCGCGCGTCAGACTTTTCAAAATGTGGGCGGATCCGGTTATGCCAATCGTCGACCGATCGCGCTCGTCCGGGAAATGTGTGTCGCATCCTTCGGATGCTCTCGAATAAGGTCCGAGCCATGGCTCGGGCCTACGAACACTGGCAGCAAGCTGTAGCGCTTCGGACCTCAATATTCGTGGGTGCGAGACATGTCTCGCACCGTCATAGGGAGCGAC
>CAVHFC010000116.1:0-5181 GCA_963635025.1 Eubacterium sp. CAG:786 | reverse complement strand
TTTCTAATGGTGCCCCAGATACGATTCGAACGTACGACACCCGCTTTAGGAGAGCGGTGCTCTATCCCCTGAGCTACTGAGGCAGTTTCTCTATTGTAGCATTGTTGGCGCCGTCGGGCATCGGCGCCGAAACCGCCCACGGCAAGTTCGCAAACCTGCGGGCCGGTTAAGCCAGCGCCTACTCCGGATCTGGTGGGCCCGGTACCAACAAATGCTACGCCTGGGCAAATGTAAGCAGCTGCTCAGCCTTGTCCAACACAACGCCGGCATCTGCTTCAACAAGACTGCTTGCGGGGTTGTATCCCCAGCTCACACCAATAGGGAACGTGCCTGCGCGATGCGCGACCAGCATATCCCCCGACGAATCGCCGACATAAGCGCAGCGATTGGGCGTCGACCCAAGTTCCCTGATGGTAAGAAACAGCCCCGTTGGATCGGGCTTGCGGGGGATGATCTCGCACTCGCCATGCAGAACGTCGAAGATGCCGGGGAAGTGCGGCGGGATGACGTCTTTCACGCCGCCTTCGTATTTGTTCGACAGCACGGCAAGCTTGCAGCCACGCGCTTTAAGCTCGGCCAGCGTCTCCGTCATTCCCTCGTACGGCTTTGTCAGCTCAAGGCCGATTTCCGGATAAATCTGCTTCCAATAAGCGAGAGCATCGGCGCAACGTTCAGGCGTTGTGCCCTCGGGAACCGCGCGATCGATAAGGCGAGCGGCGCCGCTGCCAACGAAGCTGAGGATTTCGTCGTAGGAATGCGTGGGGTACCCGAAGTGCTCGAGCGTCTTGTTCGTGACGACGACCAGGTCGGGCATGGTGTCTAAGAGCGTTCCATCCAGATCGAAGATGAACGTGTCGAAGGTGGCGTTCGCGTGCGACATGGCGGCTCCTTAAGCATGTAGCTTGATAGGCAAAGCTTGCTAAAAAGCAAAACGGCGACCCGAAGGACGCCGTTTCAGTTTCAATGGAGCGGGTGACGGGACTCGAACCCGCGAATGCGAGCTTGGGAAGCTCGTGCCTTACCACTTGGCGACACCCGCATGGTTGAGGATTATAACGCAACTAGCTCAATCGATCCGGTTTGTTTCAGCAAATTCTCACGAGATGGCGAAATGACTGATAGGGGGGCAGCGAAGGCCGACCGAAGTCGAAGGCAACGAAAGTTGGCGGGCTCAACAAGCGCGGAAGCGACTGCAAGGCCGCCTAGCGAAGTTACTCTTTGAACCCCAAAAGCGTTGCAGGAGACGTGTCGAGCGCGTCCGCCAGTTTCTCGACCACCGAAAGCCTGATGTTCGCAGTGCCTTTTTCGATCTTGTTGAGCTGGGGGCGTCCGATGCCCACCATTGCGGCGAATCGCGTCTTGTTGATGTGGGCTTTCTTCCGAAGAACCTCGACATTGCGGCCGAGCGTGCACGCGAGCGTTGGCGCGTCTGCGCTTGTATCCAGTAAGGGGTTGCTATGCGGGTGCACGTTTTGCATGCGACAACCCTAAGGCCACCTGCGCCAAGGGGCGTAACCTGGCGGTTACAAACGGGCGATTCGATAAAGAAAAGCCAGTTGTTTGAAGGAAGGGGCAACGGGTGCGCAAAGGGTGCGCGGCGGTATGCGGCGATGGATGCTTTATCGGCCCCACGTGCCCATTTTATGGTTGCGGAATCCGGATGCTACAATACTGAGCGCCGATTTGCGCGCTTTGCGAAGGCTGAAGTGCTCAAGGGTTTCGTGAAAACGAGCGGATCGGATGGAATGACGAACCGAATGAAACGAACCGTGTCGGGTTCAGCATGTGCAAGCGGAGGGGAGACCGCGCGCCAGCCGCCCGCCGCAAGCGGCCCTAAATAGGGGCGCTATTGAGGAGCATGCATGGCATTTCGTAAGAACCGAAAAACTCAGGCTACGTCGAATATCGCCCCGGGGCAGTCGGCGTATCGCCCCGCCTACACGCCCGGGTCTCAGGGGAAAGTCGCGAACAACGTCTTCCACAACCACCAGGGAGCCACGCAGTACTCTCGCCAGAATCCGGCATATGCAACACAGTCCGCTCGCAAGTCGAAGCGCGGTAGGAATATCGCCCTCGGCGTATTTGCGGCGGTTCTGGTCGTTGCCGTTGGGTGCGGCGCGGCATTCGCGGTGTGGTACAACAACGTGCAGAGCACTCTCAATCATGGTGACAAGACCGAAGAGGAAATTCTCGCCATCAATGATGAGCTTCAGCCTGTGACGTCTTATGGTGAACCTTTTTATATGCTTCTTATCGGCTCCGACAAGCGCGAAGGGGAAAGCGATGCCGACGGTGCCCGTTCGGACACGAACATCGTCGTGCGCATCGATCCCTCGAAAAACCAGGCCACGCTCGTGTCCATCCCCCGCGACACCATGATCGATATCGACGGCTACGGAACGAACAAGTTCAACGCAGCCTATAACTATGGTGGAGCCGCTTCCACCATTCGTGAAGCAACTCAGCTGACCGGCGTGGGTATTTCCCACTACGCTGAGGTCGATTTCAACAGCCTGGTCAGCCTGGTCGATGCCGTGGGCGGTGTCGACGTCATGGTCGACGAGCGCATCGACGATCCGGATGCCGACGGCACGACCGACAACCCCGATTGGGAGCACATCATCATCGAGGCGGGCATGCAGCATCTTGACGGCGATGCGGCGCTCACCTTCGCGCGCAGCCGTCAGTACACCGACGGCGACTTCACGCGCACGTCGAACCAGCGCAAACTTATCGAAGCTTTGCTGGACAAGGTTCTCGCCCTTCCGGCAACCGAGCTCCCCGGCGTTATCCAGGCTGCGGCGCAGTGCGTCACCACGGACATGAACGTGTCCGACATCATCAGCCTTGCGCGCCAGTTCAAGGATGGCGGCGACCTGACCATGTACTCTGCCCTGCTCCCCTCCATCACAGGTTACGTTGACGGCATCTCGTACGTGTTCGCCGACGAGGACGCGGTGGAGAAGATGATGAAGGTTGTGGCAGAGGGCGGCGACCCCAGCGGTATCACCGGAACCACCAGCAAGCTTGCCCAGAAGTACAACAGCTCCTCTTCTTCCGATTCGTCTTCCGGTTCCACGTCAGGCAAGGTTGTGACGTCTGGTTCGGGGCAATATGCTGGCAACGATTACGACACCGGTGGTGGAGTCGGTGGCGTCTACAGCAATTACGGCTCGACTTCTTCCACCTATGATTCTTCCTCCGGATACGGTTCCTCGTCCACATACGATTCGTATTCCGCGGGAACAACTTCGTCGGGAGGCTATTCCGGATCTAGCTACGATTCCGGTTATTCCAACTCCGGCTACACCGACTCCTCTTCTTATGGCGGAACGGGAACGACCGGCTCGTCGGGAACGGGAAGCACCGCGACCGACACGAGCCAGACTTACGCTGCGACCGACGCGTCCGCTAGCGGTGGCACCGGCGGCGGAAGTTCAGCCGGAATTGGAACAACAGGCGGCTACTAGGCAGGCTCGCTTAAAAATTTTGCGAACGAAAAGAACCCCCTCGATGCCGAGGGGGTTCTTTTGCTCTTGCGTGCGGGATGTTGGCAGACGCGTGCCCAGCACACCAAAAAAGCCGCCGGCAGTATCGTCAGCGGCTTTTCGTTTGGCGTGATAAGCGACGCTTACTTGGTTGCGTAACCGTCGGGGTTGGTGGACTGCCAACGCCAGCTGTCGGCGCACATGCGATCGAGGTCGTACTGGGCGGTCCAACCCAGCTCGTCTGCGGCTTTGTGGCAGGCGGCATAGTTCGTGGCGATGTCGCCTGCGCGACGAGGCTTCACCTCGTAGGGGATCTCGTGCCCGCAAGCCTTCTCGAACGCATGCACGACGTCGAGAACGCTCGACCCCTTGCCGGTTCCCAGGTTGAAGATGCCCACGCCGCGGCGGCTGCCGTCTGCGGCCGCTTCGCCGGCGATCGATCCGATGCCGATGGCCTTGCCGGTGCCAACCTTGCCGCCCATCCAGTTGAGCGCCGCCACATGGCCGCGCGCAAGGTCGACCACGTGGATGTAGTCGCGCACGCCCGTGCCGTCGGGGGTGGGGTAGTCGTCGCCGAACACGCCGACGCAGGCGAGCTTGCCTACGGCAACCTGCGCAACGTAGGGCAGCAGGTTGTTCGGGATGCCCTTGGGGTCTTCGCCGATAAGGCCGCTTTCATGGGCGCCGATGGGGTTGAAGTAGCGCAGCAGCACGACGTTCCATTCGTTGTCGCCAACATACAGGTCGCTCAGCACCTGCTCAAGCATGCTTTTCGTCCAGCCATAGGGGTTGGTGCAGTCATGCTTGGGGCAATCCTCGGTGATCGGGATGAACTCGGGCTCGCCGTAAACCGTGGCGGAGCTGGAGAACACGATGTTCTTCACGTCGTGCGCGCGCGCCACGTCGCACAGCACGAGCGTGCCGGCGATGTTGTTCCAGTAGTACTCGAGCGGCTTCTGGACGCTTTCGCCAACGGCCTTGAATCCGGCGAAGTGGATGATCGCGTCGATGTCGTTCTCCTCGAATATGCTGTTCAGGGCATCGCGGTCGAGGATGTTCGCCTTGTAGAAACGCAACTGGGAATCGTCTGCGGAAATGCCGCAGATGGTGCGAATGCGCTCGACGGCAACCTCGCTGGAGTTGCTCAGGTCGTCGACGATGACCACGCGATAGCCGCTTTGAATCAGTTCGACGCAGGTGTGGCTGCCGATGAAGCCGGCGCCGCCGGTGACCAAAATGGTCAGCTCGCTTTGTTCCTTGGCGAGTCCCTTGTTAGCCATAAAGGTTCCTTCCCGGGAGTGTTCGGTTGGTTTTCGCGGCGCGCGAAGGCGTCGTATGCGCTCATGGTACCGCATGCCGCATCAGCGATGCTGAAGACTGCGAAAGGAACACGCCGAAGGGGTTGCGCGGACCCCGGTTGCCGGCATCTTTGCGGCCCCTGGAGAAACTTCATTCGCCGTCCCTGGGATTTGCGCCCTTCGACAAATGTTCGGGGTTGTTTCAGCGCCGGGCGGGGCTGGTGTGGGATAATGGGCGCGCATTGCATTTTCCCTGCGCTTGTGATGGCGCGGGCGTTGAACAAGGAGCTTGTATGCGCAAAAGGGTTCTCGCCATCGTGCTCGCCGTGGCGCTTTGCGCGCTGTGCCTTCCCGGCTGCAGCGCCCAGCAGTCTACCAAGCAGGTGAAACTCGAT
>CAVHFC010000115.1:0-5223 GCA_963635025.1 Eubacterium sp. CAG:786 | reverse complement strand
ATGACGGTGATCTTGGCGAACTCGCCCGGCTGAATCTGCATGCCAAGCTTGATCCAGCTTTTCGCGCCCATGCCCGCGTCGGTTCCCAGACCTGGGATGTGCGGCGACATGATGAGCACCACGTTGATGATCAGAAACAGCGTGGTGTATTCCGACAGGCGCCGATAGTCGAAGCGCCACATGATGATCATGCAGATGACGCCGACCGCCACGCCGCCGATCTGCCGGGAGTACTGGTAGTCGGCATCCACGCTGACGGCCGAATAGACGACCACGAGCCCATAGGTGACGAGCAGCACGATGACCAGGATGAACGGGATATGGGCAGAAGGGAATCGTGAGGTGCGCGAGGCTTGCGCCACGGACGCATCGGGATGCCGAAGCGAGTGTATTTGCGGTAGCTGAGGCATGAGCTTCTCCCCTCCTTAATCCGAACGTCCGCTTGAAGATGAGGTTCCCGCGCCGTCGGCTGCCGCGCCTGAAGCGGCCCCGATGACGCCCACCTCGCCGGTTGTCCCCGCGTCGGCGGCAAGGGCGGCGGCCATGACCTTCGCCCCGATGGGCGCAGCGGCCGACGAACCGCCGCCGCCGTGCTCGACCACGCACGCCAGCACGTATTTGGGGTTGTCGTAGGGCGCATAGCAGGCGAACCAGCCGGTGTCCTCCATGTCGGTGTATTCAGCGGTACCGGTCTTGCAGGCAACGGTGTCGGGATCGATGCCCTCGTCGGAAAACAGCTTGGCGATGGTGGAGTTGTCGGTCGCCACGCCGCGCAGCGCGGTGCGCACGGTGGACAGGTCGGCCATCGAAACGTCCGGGACGGAAATCACTTCCGAACGATAGCTCAGCGCCACGTCACCGGCGGCATTGCGCACCTCTTTGAGTAGATGCGGCTTGACGATGTTTCCCGAGGCGACGGCGCCGTAGGCCACGCACAGCTCGATTGGCGTCACAAGCACATAGCCCTGGCCGATGCACATGTTCGTGTAGTCGCCGCCCTTCCAAGCGGCCTCTTCGGGCGTGTCGCGGTATTGGCTGGCCTTCCATTCCGGCGTGGGAATGCGCCCGGTGCTCTCGCCCGACAGATCGACGCCGGTCTTCTGGTCCAAGCGATATTTCGCCAGGAAGTCCTGCAGAAGCGTGGCGCTCTTGCCCTTGTTGGCGTTCGCGTCCCAGTATTTGTAGCCGATGTCGTAGAACACGACGTCGCAAGAGTTCACGATGCCGCCGTACAGGTCGAGCGTGCCGTGCCCGTTCTCGTCCCAGCATTTCTGAGGGGAGCCCGACCCAAACCCGTCCCACTCGCCGGTACAGGTCCAGGTCTCGTCGGTGGTGGCCATGCCGGTTTCAAGCGCGGCCAAACTCACGAACGTTTTGTACGTGGATGCCGCCGGATACGTGCCGCCGATGGTGCGGTTGAGCATGGGCAGCTGCGCCGACTTCGACGTTTCCTCGTCGAAGTACAGATCGTTGGTCTCATCATCGAGGCCGTTGACGAAGGCCTTCGGCGAAAAGGTCGGGAAGCTCGACATCGCGATGATGCTGCCGTCCTCGACGTTCATCATCACGAGCGCGCCCGCCGTGCCGGTTCCCGTTCCGATATCCCCGCCATCGGGGGTGATCAGGTCGTAGAAGGCCTTGTCAGCGGCGTACTGCACCGACGCCTTGATGGTCGTGTACACGTCCGAGCCCTTCACCGGCTGTGTTTCGCTGACGACCTCGACGATGTTGCCCTGCGCGTCGGCCATCACCTTGCGTTCGCCATGGTCGCCGGAAAGCAGGTTGTCGTAGGTTTGCTCAAGGCCGCTGCGCCCGACGGTGTCGCCCATCTCAAGATCGCGCCCCGCGGTGACGCCGGCGATGTCCTCGGAAGTGACGCTGCCGATGTAGCCCAGCGCATGCGCGGCCAGCGAACCATAAGGGTAATCGCGCACCGTGCGCGTCTGCACGGTGATGCCGGGAAAGGCGCTGGCGTGTTCGGCGATGAACGAGACGTTGCGCATCGTCGCATCGGAAGCCACGGTGCGCTGGCTTTGCGCGCCCGACGACGTATCGGCCAGGCGCTTGCGAACCACGCCGATGGGCAGCCCGAGCACGGCGGACAGGCGCATGATGACATCGCGATCATCGGCAACGTCGGGGTCGGCCAGCACGGTAAGCGACGTGCGGTTCTTCACGATGGCCACGCCGTCGGCGTCGAGGATGTCGCCGCGCGGCGCAGGCGTGTAGACCGTCGTGTACTGGTTATCTTCCGATTCCTGACGATAATTGCTGCCGGCGAGCACCTGAATGCTCCAGAGCTTGGTGGCCAAGGTGCCGAACACCACACCCGCAAGCACACCGACGGCGAGGAAGCGAGATTTGAGCGAGTCGCCCACGTTGGCAACGGGCTGCGAGGGCGTGGCCCCGCGCCCTGCCCCGCCCGCCGGGCGACGATCGGCGTCGGAAAGCGACGATTTCACACCCACGGAGGAAATAGAGCGCACATCATGTTTGACGCTGATGCTGTCGGTCTTGCGCCCGCGCAAAACAGCGTAGGCAACGACAAGCGCCACGATGACGACGATAAGCGCAATAACGGTTGCGACGATGGCGGTGAACACGAGCCACCTACCTCAGCTTCGGCGTGCGAAGACCGCGATCCTGCGCGCCGCCCGAAAGCAGGCGCACCATGACGGGATAAAACACCAGCCCCACGGCGCAGTCGTAAAGCGCACAGGGCAACGCGCGCGTGAACAGGGCTTCCACCGGGTTGGCGGAAAGTCCGCAGGCCATAAGCAGCATGCCGTAAGCCATTTCCGCGATCAGCGCCACCACCACGAAAATGGCGATGGGCATGAACATGGTGTCGTTGTCGAGCACGGTGAAGGCGCGCGAGGCGATGAAGCACCCCACCACCAAAAGAAGCGCCATGCCGCCCACCGGTCCCGTACCCGTCAAGTCGTACAGAAGGCCGAGCACGAAGGGAAGCACCGGTCCCGCCTCGTCGGGAATGACGATGGCGACCACGACCGCATAGGCAAGCAGGAAGTTCGGCTGCGCACTGAACAGCGACACCGACGGGGCTAAGGCCACCTGGAAAATGAAAGCGACGATGCAGCCGATGACCAGCACGGCGTTGTTCTTCTCCCCCATCATTGCGTGCCTCCAGCCTTTGCGGTGCTCGACGAGGAGGTGTCGTCATCATCGTCATCGGAATCATCGTCGATGCCGACGCTGGAAACGACGAGCACATCCTCGAGCGTTGATATGGAATCGTTCGGGGAAACCACGACCCGGCGCGACGAGTTGCCCTGCGAGGTGTCCACCTTCACGACCGTGCCGATGATCAGCCCGCGCGCGTAACTGCCGCCCAGGCCTGAGGTGACCACAATGTCTCCCGCGGCCACCTCGGCATCGGCGTCAAGATCTTCCAGATACAACAGCCCCACAAGGCTTCCGCGCAGGATGCCCTCGGCGCGGCTGGACTGCACCATGGCCGCCGCCCCCGACTGAGGGTCGGTGAGCAGGCGCACCGTCGCGGTGGATGCGGAAGCGGAAACCACCTGACCGACCACGCCGGAGGTTCCGAGCACGGTCTGGCCCGAGGAGATGCCGTCGTCGGAGCCCTTGTTGATGGTGACGGTTTGGCTCCAGGCCTCGGAGGAGCGTCCGATCACGCGGGCGCCGGTGCCTTCGATTTGGTAGGTGTCCTTCAAGTCGAGCAGCTTCTGCAGGCGCTGAGCCTCCTGCTTGTACTCCTCCATCTGCGCATACTGCGAGATAAGCTGCTCGTTGTATTCGCGCAAGCCGGTTAAGGTGCCGTCGTCGGCCGTCATGTTGTCCATGGACTCGCCCACCGTCGAGGTAGCCGCTTCGATGGACCCGCCAACGATGCGCAAAGGGCTGACCGCACCGGAAACCGCAGTCTGCAGCGAATGCAGCGGGCCGGAGGTGCCTTCCTTGCTGTACGTCGTCACCATCACGATGCTCGCGACGATGAGGGCGGCAAGAAGGGCCCGACGGAACAACGCCGAGCTTTGCTGTTGGAAATTGAGCGCCACGGTAGCTGCGCGGCCTTATTTCGAGCGCATGAGGGTCTGCTTGAGCGCCTGCGGGGTTTCAAGCACCTTCAGGCAGCCCATAACCACGTTGGTGAGCGCAGTTTCCGACACCCATACGGGAATCTCGAGCTTGTCGGTGAGGTAGCGGTCCAAGCCGGAAAGAAGGCCGCCGCCGCCCGTGAGCAGGATGCCGTTCTGGATGATGTCGGAAGCCAAGTCGGGGTTGGTCTTCTTGAACGTCTCCTTGATATGGACAACCATTTCCTCGCACGGGGCGATGAGCGCCTGGCGAACGTCCTCGGACTGGATGGTGACCTCTTTGGGCTGTTCGGTGATGACGTCCTGACCCGAGATGATCATGTCTCGTTCGCGGCCGTCCTCGAAAGGCAGGATGGAGCCGATCTTGATTTTGATGATCTCGGCCGTGCGCTCGCCGATCTTGATGCCGAGCAGGTCGCGCAGATGCATGGCGATAGCCTCGTCCATGCGGTTGCCGGCCAAGCGCAGGCTGGACGAGGTAACGATACCGCCGAGGGAGATAACGGCCACCTCGGTGGTGCCGCCGCCGATGTCCACAACCATCGAACCGGTGGGTTCGGTGACGGGAAGGTCGGCGCCCATGGCAGCGGCCATGGGTTCTTCGATGAGGTATGCCTGGCGAGCGCCGGCCTGAACGGCGGCTTCGAACACGGCGCGCTTCTCCACGGAGGTGGCGCCGCAGGGGATGCAGATGACGATGCGGGGTTTTGCCTGCCAGGGGTACTTGCGCGGCGCAGCCTTGTTGATGAACGCGCTGATCATAGCCTCGGTGACGTCGTAGTCGGCCACCACGCCGTCATGCAAGGGATGCTCGGCCGAAAACGCGTCGGGCGTGTGGTTGATCATGTTCTTGGCTTCGTGGCCCACGGCAAGCACGCGATGGGTGCTCTTTTCGATGGCCACGACCGAGGGTTCGTTGACGACAATGCCCTCGCCGGGGATGGCGACCAGCGTGTTGGCGGTGCCCAGGTCGATGGCCATGTCCGTGGACATTTGGCCCGTCAGCCCCGAGAAGATATCCAAGAATGACATACAGGCAAACCCCTTGTGCTACGTTTATAGTGAGATGAGATTCTAGCACAGCCCCCAAGCAGGCGTTTTCCCTCGATTTCGAAATCCATCAGGGATTCGTATTAGAAGC
>CAVHFC010000114.1:0-5260 GCA_963635025.1 Eubacterium sp. CAG:786 | reverse complement strand
CGCTCTTGCCGTCGTAGGTCACGTCAGAAGCGGTAATGCTCGCCGTGGAGATGTCAACGGGATCCTTCTTGATCACGTTGACCTTGAAAGGCACAGAAATTACACCCGAGTACAGCCCGATGCCCTCCAGGTCAAGGGACCCCGTCCCTTTTTCGAAATCGTAGCTGATATTGGAAACCTTATAGTCCACGCCCTCCGTCAGCTCTTTACCTTTAATTGATGCCGTATAGGAAGGAACCGGTGCAGGATCGCCTTCGTAGGTAACATCGGAGCAGGTAACCTGAGCAGAAGACATATCGAGCAGCGCTTTCAGATCGACGATATTCCACGCGCCATCTTTCTTGAAAAGCGCATACGGAGAATCAGCCTTCCCCATATCGAACATGTCGTCATATTCCACGGGAAGAATGACGGTGCCGTTCTTGTCCGTTATGCCGCAGTGGCCGGCGTCGTCGTAAACGTAGTACATGCCAAGGTCGCTGCGACACGCAGTCGATCGATAGTGCGCGTAACTATTGGTCGATTCCGAAGGCCATCCAAGCGAATATTCGCCAACTGATATTGTTCCAAAGTTGCTGTCAACGACGCTTCCCTGGAATTTCAGGGCATTCGCCCCCAGCTCTCCGGTATCGATGACGGGTCCAAAGCTAACATATTCACTGGAATACGCGATTTCGGAAAAACTCGAGTTGAGCCAAACCTTCATCGAAGACCATCCGGTGCTCTCGTTCGTAAACTTAAAAGTTAGCTGCACATTTCCAAAATACTCGTCATCAACGTACCAAAGCTTCATATCGCCATCAAAAGAGAAGTCACCGCCTTGCAAGCTTGACGACCCATCGTTATCGATCACGGTAAAGGGAACATCTCCGGCTGCTGCCTTCAATTTCATCTCAGCCATAAGGGCCGTCATATCCATGCTGGCAATCAGCTTGCCGTCAGAATCGTATTTCTGCAAGATCGTGTTGTTGGAAGCATACAGATATCCGCCTCCGCCATAAATGATTTGATACGACTCATCATCGACGATAGTCGCCGGGAGTGACGCAACAACCTTTCCCGCTTCGTCATAGATGGTTCCATCTTTATACAAACGGTTACTGCTGAGAAGCGATCCGCCTGTGCTGGCAGTATCACCAAACAGCTTTTTCCCGTTTGAGTCTAGAAAAACACTGACATACGAATCGTCGTTCTTTCCAACGACGCGAATTACAGCCCCCTCTTCCAGAAAGGAGGCAGAGTCTATTTTGCCCAGCCCAAGGTCGGCGGCGCTCAAAACGATATCGCTTTCAGCAGACTCCTTGGCGATGGTCAGCGCTCCATCGGTTGATATGACGACCGAGGTATCTCCTTCTGACTCGATCTTCGAAACGTTGGGAATGAGCTCGAAACCATTCGAGGAATACCGGTAATACGTGTCCTGGCGGTTGTATCGAATCTTAAAATAGCCAGCGGCGTACTCCTCTGCATACACATAGGTACTGCCCTGGGAATCTGAGCTGCACGATTCGCTCGCAATCACCGATCCCGATCGGTCAATCAAATCGATGCTGACCCCTGCGTCAACATAACGCCAACCAACGAATAGACCCTGGTTGGCATCGTAGAATAGATCATTATACTGCGCCGAAACAATCATGCGACCATCTAAATCTATGACGCCACAGAGGCTTTCGCTGTTTCTCACTTCAACGAAACCGTCAGAATGCGCGAATAGATAACCCCCGTCACCAATTGTGTATTCCGAATTACCAGAATATCCCCTTCCACCAGATATAGAGCTGAAGGTGACTTTCCCATCCTTGTCAACGACGTCGATTTGGTTGACCTTGAATTCGACGGGGTCCTTCTCGCCATTGTAGATGTCCTCGGAAACCGTGTACGTCTTCTCCATCAGAGAGTATCCGTTCACGGTTCCGTAGACGCTGTCGTACACAAGGCCCTGCGCTTCGTTTAACGCAGCGCCTGCCTCGTCGGCGAACGCCTGCAGCGCCGTGGCGCTCACCATGGACAGCGCCATGACGAGCGACATGGCCACAGACCACGCCTTCTTCGCTGTTCCTCCCATTCCTTTCCTCCTTGCCTTTGACTGCCAATACCAAGGCGGGAATATCTGCGCCCGCCTCGCGGTGCGCTGGACCAGCCGAACGCGATAGCGCGAAGAGACCCAGATACACCTGAAACCGAGGTTAACCCCGTGAAAGGCGGCGCCGAGCGGCAGAGCAATGAATTAGGGGGGGGGGTTATTTTTCGGTAAGCGATGACATCAACGTTTGCTTTTCTGTCACCAACGCTCTTCAAGCGAAATAGCTACCGAACATGCAGGGGATGAACCTTGCGAAACCGAGAAAAACATCGGCCAGCTTACCCAAGCGATTCGTTCGATTACCTCTTACAAAATCGCAAGCAGGAGCCCAAGCAGCAGCGTTATGGATGAGAAGGAGAAGTCGATGTCGATCGCGGCGTGCAGGAGGATCATGCCGATCGCAAGCGCGATGGCGAAACGCGCGTCGGCCGATGCCGAAGGGGCAACGTCCGACGACGCCGCGCTCGAAGCCGCGTTATCGCACAAACAGGACTTCCCCGCCCCGCGTCGGCGCATTGCAGCGACGAGCCCGCACGCAACACCGGCGACGAGCAGGAGAAGCGCGACCAGGCCGCCATCGAGCGCTACCTGGAAATACCCGCTGTGGACCACGTTGGCGATATAGTCGACCGACTGAACGCTTTCGTACTGGTAGCGCCATTGGCCGGGTCCGATGCCCCATAAAGGACCGAACGACAGAAGCGTTATCGCATCGCCCATCTGGACGAATCGCTCCGCGAAGGTCTGCGACGCCTGCGCAAGCCGATCGGAGGCCACGACCCCCGCAGCAACCGCCGCAGCGGCCAGCAGCGCCGCGCATGCAGGGGCAAGCCAGCGCGCCCGGGCGACCTTTCGCAGGCCCGCCAGCGGCTTCACCATCCCCGCAAGCGCGCAGCATATGCAAGTGGAAAGCGCTGCGGCAACAAGCGCCGCAACCCCGCCCGCCAGCATGCTGGAAACGCTCACGATCGCAGCCAGCAGGCAAGCGCACGCCAGGGGCGCGAAACGATCGCCTTGGCCGAGCTTGGCCCATCGAGCAAGCAGCGCCGCCGCGGACAGCGCGAACACCGCAGCGGACCCCATCGAAAGCGTCAGCGCCAACCCGGAAATCGGCAGAACCGAAAGCCATCGCAGGCGCTCGTCGCGCGAAGACAGCGCGAACACCGCGCATACGGAAAACCACAGCCCGGCCGTGTTGGCATACTGGAAGGTGAACTGCAGGCGCTCGGCGAGCATCGAACCCGGAAAGGGAACGATGCCGCAGACCATCAAAACGCCCAGCGCGCCGGACGCAACGCCCGCCCAGGCCAGCGCATCGGCGCAGGCGGCGACGGCACCGCGGGAAACGCCGATCCCCGCCAATGCGCCCAGCGCCGCCAGGACCCAGGGCGCGCTATGAAGAGCAGCGGGCAGAGGCAGCCCGTTGACCTGCGAGCTTACAGCCTCCGCAAGGCAAACCCCCACAAAGCACGCGGGCATGGCAAGGGAAAGGATGCCGGAGGTCGACGTGCGGTCGGCCTGCAAGCCAGGCGCAAGCGCCCCAGCTTCGGCGTTCCGCCTGCGGCGAACCGCCAGGCAGACAGCAAGCGTGCACGCGAAAGCGCAAGCGACGATCAGGGAAGTCGCCTCGTAATACCCGCCTTGGAACAACACCAGCGCAAAAACGAACACGACAGCCGTAGTGCCCAATGCGCCAAGGCGCAGACCATCCGGCTTGGCATCATTCGGCACCGAAACAGCCTGCTTCTTCGCTCGCGGCTGGACCTTCCTCTTTCCCTTGCTAGACCCCATTCACATCACTTTCAATCGGCCGACCCGAGCACCTTGCCAACAACATCCGCAGCCACAGCGGCCGCATCGGTCGAAGCCGCATCCTGCAGGCAGACGCAGAACGAAACGGTGCGGTCGTCTTTGGTGGCAAAGCCCATGAACCATCCGTCGTCCTTCAGGCTGGATGTTTCAGCGGTTCCCGTTTTCCCCGCAACGAACACACCGGGCACGGAAGCGGCGGCGCCCGTACCGGATTCTACGACTTTTCGCATGCCCGCTCTGACGTCGTCGATTATCTCAGAAGACACAAAGCCGCTATTCAGGATTTTCTTCTCGCCTGCGCGAATGCTCTCGCCTTCGACGTCTCGCTCCTCGGCTATCACGTAGGGCGCATAAAGCGTGCCGCCGTTGGCGAACACAGAGGCAATCGAGGCCATCTGAAGCGGCGTGGCAACAGGGCCGAACGTTTCGCCATCAAGGAACAGCGCCTGGCCCACGCCGCACCATGCCTGACCGAGAAAACTCATGTTTTCAGCGTTTTCGATGGTCGACTGCTCGCAGGCGAAATCTTGCGCCAGCTGGGAGTCGAAGCCGAACTCGCGCGCCTCGTCCTGCAAAGCGGCGGCGCCAAGCCCAAGCGAAATCTGCGCGAACACGGTGTTCACCGACAATGCGTAAGCGTCGGACAAGGACAGCTCTCCATAGCCTTTTTCGGCAGCGTTCGTGACGTTCCCATCCCGCAAGGAAAGCGTTGCGGGCGCGCCGAATTGCTCGCTCATCTCCGTTCCCGACTGAAGCGCCGACACCAGCGTGATGGTCTTGAACGTCGACCCCGGTACGCGCGCATGAACGGCACGGTTCTGCAACGTCTCGGCCGCATCCGCCGCTTGACCATCCTGCGCCTGGGCATGCGATGCCATGACAAGAACGGCGCCCGTATCGGGGTCGAGCACGACGATGGTGCCCGTTTTACCGGCCAACGCGCCGTCGCAAGCTTCCTGCATGCCGGAATCGATGGTCAACCTCAGCGACGAGGCTGCCTGCAGGTCTTCGGCATACTGATCTTCCAGGCCTTCCGACCCTTCATCGGCGTTGCGGTCACCCAACAGCTGACGGGCAAGATCGCCTTGCGGGTACTCGCGAACCCACGAAGACCCCTTTTGCGTCGAGGTGGCAAGCACCACGCCGTCGGAGGTTTCGATGGCTCCCCTGTATTCCGTTGTTTTCTGAAACGAACACCCGGCACAAGACAGCAGGACGCCGCCCGCCAGCAGGATTGCCAGCAAGGCGGCGCCCGCGAAACGCGTGCCGGCCTTTAAGGCCACGGTCCCCTACCGCCTGATCACGTCGTTTTGGATGGCGTTCATCATGACGGCGGCCATGACCGAGCGCTCGACGGCAGCG
>CAVHFC010000113.1:0-5322 GCA_963635025.1 Eubacterium sp. CAG:786 | reverse complement strand
TGGTTCCAGAACTGCGTGCCGATGTAGCCGCAGGTACGGCGCGCGACGTTGAGCTTCTCCTGGTCGCGGTTGCCGCACTTCGGGCACTCCCACACCAGCTTGCCGTCGTCCTCGACGATCTGGATCTCGCCGTCGAAGCCGCACACCTGGCAGTAGTCGGACTTCGTGTTCAGCTCGGCGTACATGATGTTGTCGTAGATGTACTGCATCACGCGCACGACGGCCTTGAGGTTGTCCTGCATGTTCGGCACCTCGACATAGCTGATGGCGCCGCCCGGGGACAGGCGCTGGAACTGGCTTTCGAACTTCAGCTTGTCGAACGCGTCGATCTGTTCGGACACGTGCACGTGGTAGCTGTTCGTGATGTAGCCCTTGTCGGTGATGCCCTCGATCACACCGAAGCGGCGCTGCAGGGCCTTCGCGAACTTGTACGTGGTGGACTCCAGCGGCGTGCCGTACAACGAGAAGTCGATGTCGGTGGCGGCCTTCCACTCGTTGCACTTGTCGTTCATGTGCTGCATGACCTCCATGGCGAACGGCGTGCCCTCCTCGTCGGTGTGGCTGTGGCCCGTCATGTACTTCACGCACTCGTACAGGCCGGCATAGCCCAGCGAAATGGTGGAATACCCGCCGTAGAGCAGCTTGTCGATCGGCTCGCCCTTCTTTAGGCGCGCGAGCGCCCCGTACTGCCACAGGATGGGCGCGGCGTCGGACAGCGTGCCCTTCAGGCGGTCGTGGCGGCACATGAGCGCCTTGCGGCACAGCTCCAGGCGCTCGTCGAAGATCTGCCAGAACTTCGCCATGTCCCCGTGCGAGGAAAGGGCCACATCGGGCAGGCTGATGGTGACGACGCCCTGGTTGAAGCGCCCGTAGTACTTCGGCTTGCCCGGCTCGTAGTTGCCGGCGTTCGCCACGTTGCCGTAGCCGTTGCCCGAACGGTCCGGCGTCAGGAAGCTGCGGCAGCCCATGCAGGTGTAGCAGTCGCCGTTGCCCTCGGTCTCGCCCTTCGACAGCTTGTACTCGCGCATCTTCTTCTCGGAGATGTAGTCGGGGACCATGCGCTTGGCCGTGCACTTCGCCGCCATCTTGGTCAGGTAGAAGTACGGGCTGTCCTCGGTGATGTTGTCCTCTTCCAGCACGTAGATGAGCTTGGGGAACGCGGGCGTGATCCACACGCCGGCCTCGTTTTTGACGCCCTCGTAGCGCTGGCGCAGCGTCTCCTCGATGATCATGGCGAGGTCGCGCTTCTCGCTTTCGCTGCGCGCCTCGTTCAGGTACATGAACACGGTGACGAACGGCGCCTGGCCGTTGGTGGTCATGAGCGTGACCACCTGGTACTGGATGGTCTGTACGCCGCGACGGATTTCGTCGCGCAGGCGGTTCTCAACCACCTCGGCGACGCGCTCGGCGTTGGCCTCAAGGCCCAGCGCGTTGATCTCCTGCAGCGTCTGACGGCGGATCTTCTGGCGGCTGACCTCGACGAACGGCGCCAGATGCGTGAGCGAGATGGACTGGCCGCCGTACTGGCAGCTGGCGACCTGCGCGATGATCTGCGTGGCGATGTTGCACGCGGTGGAGAAGCTGTGCGGGCGCTCGATCAAGGTGCCGGAGATGACGGTGCCGTTCTGCAGCATGTCCTCCAGGTTCACCAGGTCGCAGTTGTGCATGTGCTGCGCGAAGTAGTCGGAGTCGTGGAAGTGGATGATGCCCTCGTTGTGCGCGGCCACCACGTCGGGGGGCAGCAGCAGGCGCATGGAGATGTCCTTGGAGACCTCGCCGGCCATGTAGTCGCGCTGCACGGAGTTGACGGTGGGGTTCTTGTTGGAGTTCTCCTGCTTGGCTTCCTCGTTGTTGCACTCGATGAGCGAGAGCACCTTGTCGTCGGTGGTGTTGGACTGGCGCTTGAGCGACTGCACGTAGCGGTAGATGATGTACTTGCGCGCGACGGTGTAGCGGCCCTGGGCCATGATCTGGTTCTCGACCATGTCCTGGATTTCCTCCACGGACACGGTGTGGCCGGAACGGCTGCACAGCCACTCGACGCTATGAGCGGCAAGCGCGATCTGGTCATCGGTCAAGCGATCCTCGGCGGCGGCTTCCGCGTTGGCGGCCTTGATGGCATTGACGATCTTGTTGATGTCGAACGTCGCTTCCGAACCGCTTCTTTTGATGATCTTCATAGCACCCACGCCCTTCTTTAAGCTTCCAAAACCGAGCGCGCAAAAAGCTAAAGGCCTTCTGGTCTGCGCGTTCGGAAATTTCGTGAAATTCTGCGACCGCTGCCCTTGCGGCCGCGTTTCTCGATGTGCTTACTATACGCCATTTCGGCACAATATATTGTGTTTTATTGTTCGCAAAAAACCATTTATGGTGTACGGATATTGTTTTCCACAGCCCCGCGAAAACCGAGAAACCGCCGGTCGGCGCGAATGGCGCGCAACGTTCGCGAAGGCGTTCTCGGCAAGGTTTTCCACCGCGAAAACCCCTGGTGGTTTTTTTCGGCGGGCGGAGCCGCGGCGGCAATGCCGCGGAAAGCGCGGAATTGGGGGTTGACGAAGGAGCGGCGCCGTGCGCTTGACGGCAACGCACGCAGGGCGATGCTCGGCGACGGTTGGCCGGCACCCGCGAGGGGGGGGCGCCGTGCGCTCGGCCTGAGGCCGCCCATCGTTTCGCCACAACCTGCAAGTAACCGGTGACATACTGCCAGGTCGCTGGGTACCATAGGGGCGCTCTTTGCACTGCATTGCGCCCCGCACGCGCGGGACGCGAGCTCAACAGCGCAAACTGAACAGGCCGTGGCGCAAGCCATGGAGCCGGGCCCTATCGGGCAGCAGGCACGCATCGCGCCTGCGGGACAGTTGCTGGTTCCGCGGGCGTTTTCTTTTCCCGCCTTGGCACCCAAGGTGGGGCGCGCCCTTCGAACCGCACAGCTACAAGCCAAGAGCTGCCATGTACCCGGTTTCAGGAGGACCATCATGAACGCAACCGCCAACGCCACGCCCGCCACCAAAGCAATCGCCTTCGAGGGCGAAACGCAGCCCGCCGATCGCAGCAAGGCGCCCGACCAGGCCAATCAACCCGGCCAGCCGGGCCAGCCCGATCGCAGCAAGATTTCCCGCGATGTCGCGGGCGTGGGCATCGCGGGCAACGTGGCGCTTTCCGCCTTCAAGCTGGCCGCCGGCATCTTCGGCAACTCCACCGCCATGATTTCCGACGCCGTGCATTCGCTGTCCGACGTGTTCGCCACCGCCATCGCCTTTGCCGGCGTGAAGCTTGCCGCCCGCGAAGCCGACTCGGGGCATCCCTACGGCCACGAGCGCTTCGAATGCGTGGCCTCGCTTGCGCTGGGCGCCATCCTCGCGCTCACGGGCGCGGCCATCGGACTTGCCAGCATGGAAAGCATCGCCACCCGCGCGTACCTCGACGCGCCGACGCCGGGCGTTTTGGCGCTCGTGGCGGCCGTGGTGTCCATCGCGGTGAAGGAGGGCATGTTCTGGTACACGCGCCACTGGGCCCGCGTCATGGACTCCAGCGCTTTCATGGCCGACGCGTGGCACCATCGCTCCGACGCGCTTTCCTCGGTGGGCGCGCTTGCGGGCATCGGAGCCGCCATGCTGGGCTTTCCCGCCGGAGACGCGCTGGCCAGCCTCATCATCTGCGCCATCATCCTGAAAGTGGCCTTCGATGTGCTGAAAGAGGCGCTCGGCAACATGACCGACACGCCCTGCGAGGCGCACGAGGAGCGCGAGATCGCCTCGTGCGTCGCCAAGATCGACGGCGTTGTGCGCATCGATTCGCTGCGCACGCGCAAGTTCGGCAACCGCGTGTACGTCGACGTCGAGATCGCGGTGGACGGCGACCTTCCGCTGGTGGAGGCGCACGCCATCGCGGAGGCGGCGCACGATGCCGTCGAGCGGCGCTTCCCCAGCGTCAAGCACATCATGATCCACGAGAACCCGGCGTAGGCGAGGCGTTTCCGCCGGCTGGGGTCGGCAGCGGGAAGGGAAAGACCGGCGAATCCCGGCGCCAAGCTGCGCGCGTCCCGGCATCAAGCCGCGGAACCCGGCGCGCCTCCCCGCTCCCCGGGTTCGCTATACTAGGGCGCATGGCAAGCTACCAGCACATACCGCACGGGTTCGATCCCGTGTTCGACGAGCATTCGCGCATCCTGGTGCTCGGGTCGTTTCCCTCGGTGCTTTCGCGCAAGAACGCGTTTTACTACGGAAATCCGCAGAACCGCTTTTGGCGCGTGATGGCCGCATGCCTGGGCGAGCCGGTGCCGCCGAACGAGGGGGACGACATTGGCGGCGAGGGCGGCGCAGACGGCGACGGCTCGGGCGGCGCGACCCTCGAGCAATCCATCGACGCGAAGCGGCACCTGCTGCTGGCGCACGGCATCGCGCTATGGGATGTCATCGAGTCGTGCGATATCAAGGGGTCGAGCGACGCCAGCATCAAGAACGTGGTGCCGGCGCGCATCGAGCGCATTCTCGAGGGCGCCCACATCGGCGCCGTCATATGCAACGGCAACACGGCCGGGCGCCTTTACAAACGGTATCTGCAATGGCAGGTGGGACTCGCCGCGCACGTGCTGCCCTCCACCAGCCCCGCGAACGCCGCGTGGTCGCTGGAGCGCCTTGAACAGCGCTGGCGCGAGGAGCTTTCCCCGCTTCTTGACGCTGCGGAAAACGGCACATTGGGCGAAGCACCGTCGCCCGAGAACATCAGGCGCAGCTTCGTGACGGCGAAGGTTGCCACAGGCGGGGACGCCGGCGCCGGCGAGCGCATCGAATACGCGACGGTGCGAGTCCCCTCGCCTGCGGCGTCCAGCTACGCCGTGCACAAAAGCATGCAGGGCAACAAACGCAAGGACACCAAGCCCGAACTGCTCGTAAGGGAAAAGCTGCGCGAGGCGGGCCTGGGCGGCTATCGCCTGCAGTGGAAGGTACCGGGGCATCCCGATATCGCCTGGCCAGGCAAGCGCGTGGCGCTGGAGATCCGCGGATGCTACTGGCATCGCTGCCCGCATTGCAGCCCGAGCGTGCCGAAGAAGAACGTCGCGTACTGGGAGGCGAAGTTCGCGCGCAACATCGAGCGCGATGCGGAAAACCTCGCCGCCCTTGAGGAGATGGGCTGGCGCGTGCATATCGTCTGGGAGTGCGAGCTCAAGAAGAAGGCCCTCGACGCCACCATGGCGAAACTGCTGCCAGAACTTGCCTACGAACTGGGCAAACCGTTGCGGTTGAATGAACGTACGAGCGAGGTTTCCCTGGGCGGATCAGCCGGTGCGACCCCTCATGGGAACCCCAAAGCCGAGCCAAG
>CAVHFC010000112.1:0-5492 GCA_963635025.1 Eubacterium sp. CAG:786 | reverse complement strand
TTCGCCGCATACAGCGTGAAGCGCCCGGTCAGCTCCACCAGCTGGCCCACGCTCATCTGCACGCCGCTTGCACGATAACGGTTGTTCCACATCATGCAGGGCAGAGCCGCCGAAGCGTCCTTGACGGTGAAGTAAACGGCCTTGTACCCCGGCTTGTTGGAAAGCTCGGAAATCTCGCCGACGATGCGCACCGTCACGCCCTCGAGCGCGCCTTTCGCCAACTGCATGGCAGCCGATACCGAAAGCGCATCGGTGCGCGTGGAGGAAGCTTGCGTTTGCGTGCGGCTCTGATATGCGCCCATGACAGGCCGCTTATTCCTCGCGCTGGCCGAGCAGCCACAGCAGCTGCAAGATGGACGTGAGCGCCGCGGCAACGTAGGTGAAGGCGCAGGCACGCAGCACGCTATGGGCGCCGCGCTCCTCGGAGGCAGCCAAGCCCTGCGTGGAAAGGTACGCCAGGCCGCGGCGCGAGGCATCGAACTCGACCGGCAGCGTGACCAGCTGGAACAGCACCACGACCGCGTACATGATGATGGCGAGCGTGGTCATGCCCGCAAGGTTGAGCGCGATGCCGATCATCAGCAGAAACACCCAGGCGTTCGACGCGAGGTTCACCGCCGGTACAAGCGCGCTGCGCACCTTCATGGGCGCGTAGCCCTGAGCGAACTGGCAGGCGTGACCCACTTCGTGGCAGGCGGTGGCGATGGCCGTCACCGACGTACCGCCGAAGGCGTCGGGGTCGAGCGTGATGGAGTTGTTGCGCGGATCGAAATGGTCCTGACCAGGGGCTCCCTGGTAGATTTGCACGCCGGTGACGCCGTTGGCCGCAAGCATGCGCTGCGCCATCTGCGCGCCGGTGATGTTGGTGGAGGCGTGCACCTTCGTGTACTTCTTGATCTGCGAGTTCACGTAGGCGCTCGCGCCGATGCCGATAACCATGGTCAAAACGATCAGGGAAAGGTAACTCATTGCTTCACACAGCTCCTCTTCGTGTGCCCAGAACGGCGCCGGCCCGGCGCCTGAGGGGCGGATGCGCATGACATTCCGCCGCGATCTTATAAAGGGGAAGTATACCGAAGCGCCGGGCGGCTCGAGGGTGCTCACAAGGGTTCCGGAGAATCGTTCGCAATCCGTTACCGAGCCGCCCGCGCCGCGCTGGCAGCCTCTTGCTCAGCCGTCGAACGCCACGCACCCCCACGCCACGCAGCTGCCAGCTCCCCTACTGCTCGCCGTCGGCGCGATTGACCCGCAATTCCAAGCCGTCAAGCGACAGCGATATCTTCCCATCTAAAAGCTCCAGCAGCTCCTCGCCCACCAGCGCGCGGCGCCAACCGCGCAGAAGGTCGATGCCGCTGCGGTACCCGCGCGCCACCTTCACCAGGTCGTCGTGGCTGGCCAGAGTGGGAAACGCCACGTCGTTCTCCCGCGCGCGCAAACGCACGAGCGCGCACATCAGATCGAGCGGGACATCGACGTTCGGCTCGTTTTTACCGCTGCGGTCCACTTCAGGCCAGGTGTCGGGAGTCGCATCGAGCGCCGACTTCATCAGCGCCGCAACCGTGCGCGCATCGCGCGTGCATAGCTTCTCGCGCATGCCGCGTACCATGAACAGATCGTCGATGGTGCGGGCCTCGCGCTTGCACGCTTCCACGATCTGCTCGTCGGTGATAACCCATTTGCGCGGGATGTCGCGGCGCTGCGCAGTCAGCTCGCGCCATGCGGCCACCTCACGCGCGGCAGCCAGCTGACGCCGGGAAAGCTGTCCCACGCGCTTCAAGCGCCGATAACGCTGGCGCTCGTCGGATTCGAAGCGAGCAGGGTCGGACATCTCGGCGAATTCGGGATCAAGCCAGCGCAGACGGCCCTGCGCCTCAAGCTCCTCCTTCATCTGCTGATACATGCGCGGAAGGTAAACCACATCGTCTGCGGCATAGGTGATCTGCGAATCGGAAAGGGGCCGGCGCGACCAGTCGGTGAACGAATCGGTCTTCTTCAGCTGCACGCCGCATTCGGCCGAAACCAGCGCCGCATAGCCGATCTGCTGGGTATGCCCGAGCAGCGCGGCTGCCACCTGCGTGTCGAACAGAGGCTTGGGAATCTCGCCCACCTCATGCCAAAGTATTTCCAGGTCCTGCCCGCAGGCGTGCAGCACCTTCATGACGCCCTCGTCGGCAAGCAGCGGCGCGAGCACCTTAAGATCCTTGACGGCGAACGGGTCGACGATAACCACTTCGTCGTCGGTGGCCAGCTGCAAAAGGCACAATTTCGCGTAGTAGGTTTTCTCGCGCAAAAACTCGGTGTCGATGGCAAGGACGCTCGACGCATGCGCGCGCTCGATGAACGCCTCGAGGGATTCTTGGTTTGCTATGTACACCCGGTATTACCTCATCTTCGGGAACTATCTGCGGTACCATGCAATCATATAGCAAGTGAAGGGGAAACCGTGAAACTGCTCGTCATCAACAATCTGGCTTCCGGCTACGGCGAAGGCGCCGTGTACGATTTCGTGCGCAGCTTCTCGCACGACTCCGACGAGGTGTGCCTGCGTTCCACCGACGGAACCACGCCGGTCGAGCAGCTGCTTGGCGACGCGCGCAGCTTCGATGTCGTAGTGGCTTCAGGCGGGGACGGAACCGTGGCCACCGTCTGCTATCTGCTGGCGAACACGAACATCCCGGTGCTGCCCTTCCCCGCCGGAACGGCGAATCTGCTGGCGCTGAACCTGGCCAGCCCGCAGGAGCCCCATGCGCTCGCGAAGCTGGTGCGCTCAGGTCGCACGCTCGATTTCGACATGGGGGAAATCGAGGCCGGCGGGCGAAAATTCGGCTTCGGCATCATGGCCGGCGCAGGATACGACGCCACCATCATGCGCGCGGCTCAGCGCGGCAAGCGCCTGCTCGGGCCGGTGGCCTATCTGCAGGCGGCCGTCATGAACGCGATGCCGCAAACCTCCAAGCTCACGCTTGAGCTCGACGAGGGCACAGTTGAGAGCGAGGGCCTTGGGGTGCTGCTAGTCAATTTCTCGAAAATCCAGTTCGACATCGCCGTCACCCATGACAACCTGCCGCGCGACGGCATCTTCGACGTGGTCATCTTGAAGGCGAAAACCGCGTTCGACCTGCTGCCGGCCCTGTTCGCGGGCATTCTCGACCGTGACGGGGAATTCCCCGATCGCACCGACGCGATGGAGATTTACCGGTCTAAAACGGTCACCGTTACAGCCGATCCGCCCATGGAGGTGCAGTACGACGGTGAGGCGACCGGCATTTCCACGCCGTTCTCCGCGCGCATCATGCCGCACGCCACACGCCTGCTCATTTCCGAGGAAGGCTACGACCAATTCGCGTAGGGTGCTGGAAAGCTAGCCGAGAACGCAATAATGCAGTGAGCGCCTAACGGCGCACTAAAAAGGGCCGAGCTTTTGCTCGGCCCTACGAAAATATGCTGCCGACATAACTCTTCCGTAAAGTATCTCGTAGGCGCGAGGCATGACTCGCGCATCACTAGTTCAGCGCCGTCAGGCGCATCACAAATTCATAACGCAGGGCACGATGACCTCTCTAGTCGGCAAGGCACGTCACTCTTCTCGAAGCACGTGCCCGACCGTTGCCGCCCGCATCGAAAATCAATCCCTACTTCATGTCGCCCATCATGTCTTGGAGCTTCTTCAGGTCGGACATGTTCATGCCGCCCATACCGGGGATGCCCATGCGACGCCTGCGGCCCTTCTTCCCCTTTTTTCCCTTCTTGCCGCCGGCCATATCCTCCACCGCCGGCATCATCTTCTTCATCATCTTCTTGGTCTCGTTGAACTTCTTCATCAGCTGGTTCACCTCGGCCACCGACACACCGGCGCCGGCGGCGATGCGCGCGCGACGGCTGCCGTTGAGCACGTCGGGCTTCTCGCGCTCGGCCTTCGTCATGGAGTTGATGATCACCTCCATGCGATCGAGCGCGCCCTCGTCGACCTGACCCTGGCCTAAGGCCTTGTCGCCACCGGGAAGCGCGCTGATGAGCTTGGAAACGCCGCCCATCTTGCGGATTTGGCGGTTCATGGTGATGAAGTCGTTGAGGTTGAGCTGGCTTTTCATGAGACGCTCGGTCTCGGCCTGCTCCTCTTCCTGCTGCTGGACCTTCACGGCGGACTCGATGATGGACAGCATATCGCCCATGCCCAAGATGCGTCGCGCCATGCGGTCGGGATGGAACTCTTCAAGCGAGTCGGGCTTTTCGCCTGCGCTGATGAACTTGATGGGCTTGCCGGTCACCTCGCGGATGGAAAGCGCGCCGCCGCCGCGGGCGTCGCCGTCCATCTTCGACATGATCACGCCGTCGAAATCCACGCGCTCGGCGAAGGCGGCGGCCACGTTCACCACGTCCTGGCCGGTCATGGCGTCGACCACCATGAGCACCTGGTCGGGCTTGACGGCCGCCTTGATGGCCGAAGCCTCCTCCATCATCTGCTCGTCGACGTGCAAACGGCCCGCCGTGTCGACGATGACCACGTCGCGCAGGTTGTCGATGGCGTCGCGCACGCCGCCCTGGGCAATGGCCACCGGGTCCTTCCCGTCGCCGCGAAACACGCGCACGCCGATTTCACCGCCCAAGGTTTCCAGCTGATCGGCCGCGGCGGGACGGTACACGTCGCAAGCGGCAAGCAGGGGGCTGTGGCCTTCCTGCTTCAGGCGGTACGCCAGCTTCGCGGCCGCAGTCGTCTTACCCGAACCCTGCAGACCCACCAGCATGATGACGTTCGGGATGCGGCTGGAAAGCACCAGCTTACTGTCGGTGCGGCCCAGAAGTTCGGTGAGCTCGTCCATGACGATCTTGATGACGTTTTGCGCCGGGGAAAGCGACTCGAGCACCTCGGCGTCCATGCAGCGCTCCTTGGCGCGCGAGACGAACTGCTTGACAACCTTGAAGTTGACGTCGGCCTCCAGCATGGCCATGCGCACTTCGCGCATGGCGACGTTGATGTCGTCTTCGGTCAGGCGGCCCTTGCCACGCAGGCCGTCGAAAATGCCTTGCAGGCGATCGGAAAGGTTGTCGAACATGATATGAGCCTCTTCCACTTACGCGCCGGAGCACCCGAGCGCGGGTATCTTTGCATGCGGCCGGAATTATACCGTACGGTAGCGCCTCAGTCCGTCTTCGCTGTCAAGCGACGCAATAAGACCGCGGCTTTCCAGGTGCTTCAAATACACGATCCCCTCGGTCACGATGCACCAGCGCTGCATGAACGAGATGTCTTCCCAGCACTCATGCGGGACGTTCCAGGAAATGGAACGGATGATGTCGTAGCCGGACATGCCGGGGTTTTCCGCAACGATGTCGCGCGCTTCCTCAAGGCGCTCCAAATGATGCCGCCCCAGCCAAGAAATGCGTTCCTCGAAGTCATCGCGAATCGGGCCGTGCGAATGGTACAGCGCGCAGGCGTGCAGATCCTCCACCTTCTTCAGGCTGTCCAGATACGCCTGCAGCCCGTCGCCGCC
>CAVHFC010000111.1:0-5499 GCA_963635025.1 Eubacterium sp. CAG:786 | reverse complement strand
GCCGCACCGGCAGTGCCGTAGATGCCATATTTGCCCATCACATTGAAGATGCCGACGGAAAGCGGGCTGTTCTCGCCTGCTCCCGTCGCATCAATGCTGAGCTTCCCGCTTTGCTCCAAAACGCCAGAGCCGCGGGAGATCACACCGCAGGCCGTTCCCTGCGGCGCATTGGCGGAAAGTGACACGTCGCCTTCGATCGACAAGTCATTTCCCGTATGGGAAACGGCGACGGCGTTTACCGTCGATTGCTTCGATTCCTTGTTCGCAGGAGAACCGGCTTTCGCAGTAATGGAAGTCCCATTACCGATCTTACCCGCCGTTGCCCCCACCGCAACCACGGTGTTAGCTCCAAAAGAAGAGCTCGATACGCTAGCAACCTGAGTTGAGCAGTCGGAAACAATCGAGCAATTCGACGTATTGAGACTACCCCCGGAAACGCTGACCGCCATGGAGGAGCCATAATTACTCAACTGATCGGTAAGCGTATAGCGTTTCGTGACCGACACGTCGCAGAGCGAAAGAACTGACTTAGACGAGCTGTCCTTCGTGAAGTTAACGTTTCCTGCATTCACGAAATCAAGGAATGCGCCGTCTTTGACTTTGCCGTTTCCGTCGGTGCTTACGACGCTTACCTCCGTGATGCCCGATGGATTGGTGCTGCTATCCGTCCATATTCTGAAACCTTGCGTGCTGACGATTTTTTCGGCATCTTCGCTTCCGAACGAAATCCCAAAGCCGCGCAAATCAATGACGAATTTACCTGATTTTCCAATAGTAAGCTGATGAGTGAATGAAACCGACCGGGAAAGGTAATACGTTCCCTGCTTATCGAGCGTCACGTTGTCATTCGCCTTTTCAGCCTTCTCGATCAAGTCGGAAAGATCTATGGCATCCGATGCAACGGGGGTATCGGATTGCGACGCTTGCCTTTCATACAAAGCGTAGAACTCCATATCGGCCGACGGGAACTCCTGGGGCAGCGTCGACTCGTCAACCGAATTGTTCTTATCGGGATACAACCACCAATACTTAAACTCCCAACCATTCGCTTTCACGAGCTCAGGATATGTAACGTCGTAGGAGAATTTGCCGTCGCTGCTAGTCTGAATCCGATCGCCGCTAAAGCCCACGTACTTAATAGATTCAACGCCCGAAGTGAAGCCGAACATCGAATAGAAGGAAACGGTGATGAGTTTTTCGTAATGCGCGTAAAGAACGGCAACGTCTGACGGGCTTACCTTTTCGCCAGCTTTATAGGTTTTACCGGTTCCATCTTCGTTCGTGGACCAATATCTAAATGCGTTGCCACTCTGCGTCTTGAATGTCGCAGAGGGAAGCTCAACGAAGCCATCCCCGTCATCATCTGAAATGGGCTCCATAGCGCCCCTGCATTCACCGCTAATGGGTTCCAGCTGAATTTTTTGAATCGCATCTTCCTTCCACTTCGCGGTCAGCTTGAGGTCGGAGGTCACGCTCGAGGAGAAGTCGTAGGCGGACTCGGAGCCCTCGGCGTACCAGCCGTCGAACACGAAGCCGTCGCGGGTGGGGTCGGCGGGCCTGGAGACCGCGCGGCCGTCGGCGACCTTGCGGGCCTCGGCGTCCGGCGAGCCCTCGTAGCCGAGGTCGAAGGTCACGGTGCGGGCGTCCACCCACACCAGGCCGCCGTCGCTCTCGGAGTAGGCGGCCGCCTTGCCGGCGTCCGACGTGCCGGCGGCCGGCTCGAACATGGGGGCCATGGCGTCGAGCGCCTTCGCGCCCGCGCCCTCGGCGGCCTTGGCGAACGGGCTCGCCGCGCTGTCGACCGTCAGGGCCGGGGAGAGCGACAGGCCCTCGGACAGGGCGAGCACGCCGGCCTTGTTCTTGATCTTCGCTCCGGCGGTCGCGCCCTTGACGGAGCACGCGCCGGAGAGCGCCGCCGTCCCCTTGTTGGCGCAGACGCCGTAGGACGAGTTCTCCGTGCTGGCCCCGGAGCACGCGCCCGCCTCGAGCGCCACGCCGTCGAGCGAGACCGTGCCGTTGCCGACGTAGGCGGCGGCGGCCGTGGCGGCCTTCACTCTGCTGGAAGCGACGTAGCTCGCCTTCAGGGAGCCGCCGGACGCCGAGATCTTGGCGCCCTTGCAGCAGTACGCGGCCGCGACGGTGCAGCTGCGGATGTCGTAGCCCGCGGCGGGCCTGTCCGCGACCGTCGCCGAGACCTCGCACCCGTCGAGCTCGATCGAGCCCTTCTCGGCGTAGGCCGCGTAGACGTCGACCGGGTCGTCCCGGTCGAGCAGCTCGAGCGCGATGGCGACGCCCGACGACACCTTGACCGCGCCGGCGGCGGCCGCGTAGGCGCCCACCGACATCCGCGACTTGTTCGCGTCTTGGCACGTCGCGCCGACCAGCGCGCCGCCCTCGGCCGAGCTCTTCACGGACAGGGCCGCCGGCGAGGCCGACTTCACCGCGCCGAGCCTGTGGCCGGCCAGGTCGATCTCGTACGAGTCGCCGGCCGAGCCCGCCGTGAGCTCGGCGAGCGCGGCGGGCAGGTCGCGGGTCAGCTCGATCGTGGAGCCGGAAGGGGCCGCGGCCTGGGCATCGGCGAAGGTGCCGTAGGTCTTGCCGCCCACCGACCAGGGGTTCTCCGACCACTTGGCGTACAGGTCGACGGCCTTGTAGACGTCGGTGATGCCCAGGGAGAACGAGTAGGCCTCGCCCTCGCAGGACGGGTCCTCGTACCAGCCCTCGAACACCCAGCCGTCGCGGGAGGGGTCGTCGGGCCTGGAGAGCGCGTGGCCGTAGACGAGGTCGGCCGAGCTGTAGGGTTCCCCCGCCCCATCGTAGTTCAGGTGGAAGGTCGCCTTGGCCTTGGCCCTGGACCACTTCGCGGTCAGCTTGAGGTCGGAGGTCACGCTCGAGGAGAAGTCGTAGGCGGACTCGGAGCCCTCGGCGTACCAGCCGTCGAACACGAAGCCGTCGCGGGTGGGGTCGGCGGGCCTGGAGACCGCGCGGCCGTCGGCGACCTTGCGGGCCTCGGCGTCCGGCGAGCCCTCGTAGCCGAGGTCGAAGGTCACGGTGCGGGCGTCCACCCACACCAGGCCGCCGTCGCTCTCGGAGTAGGCGGCCGCCTTGCCGGCGTCCGACGTGCCGGCGGCCGGCTCGAACATGGGGGCCATGGCGTCGAGCGCCTTCGCGCCCGCGCCCTCGGCGGCCTTGGCGAACGGGCTCGCCGCGCTGTCGACCGTCAGGGCCGGGGAGAGCGACAGGCCCTCGGACAGGGCGAGCACGCCGGCCTTGTTCTTGATCTTCGCTCCGGCGGTCGCGCCCTTGACGGAGCACGCGCCGGAGAGCGCCGCCGTCCCCTTGTTGGCGCAGACGCCGTAGGACGAGTTCTCCGTGCTGGCCCCGGAGCACGCGCCCGCCTCGAGCGCCACGCCGTCGAGCGAGACCGTGCCGTTGCCGACGTAGGCGGCGGCGGCCGTGGCGGCCTTCACTCTGCTGGAAGCGACGTAGCTCGCCTTCAGGGAGCCGCCGGACGCCGAGATCTTGGCGCCCTTGCAGCAGTACGCGGCCGCGACGGTGCAGCTGCGGATGTCGTAGCCCGCGGCGGGCCTGTCCGCGACCGTCGCCGAGACCTCGCACCCGTCGAGCTCGATCGAGCCCTTCTCGGCGTAGGCCGCGTAGACGTCGACCGGGTCGTCCCGGTCGAGCAGCTCGAGCGCGATGGCGACGCCCGACGACACCTTGACCGCGCCGGCGGCGGCCGCGTAGGCGCCCACCGACATCCGCGACTTGTTCGCGTCTTGGCACGTCGCGCCGACCAGCGCGCCGCCCTCGGCCGAGCTCTTCACGGACAGGGCCGCCGGCGAGGCCGACTTCACCGCGCCGAGCCTGTGGCCGGCCAGGTCGATCTCGTACGAGTCGCCGGCCGAGCCCGCCGTGAGCTCGGCGAGCGCGGCGGGCAGGTCGCGGGTCAGCTCGATCGTGGAGCCGGAAGGGGCCGCGGCCTGGGCATCGGCGAAGGTGCCGTAGGTCTTGCCGCCCACCGACCAGGGGTTCTCCGACCACTTGGCGTACAGGTCGACGGCCTTGTAGACGTCGGTGATGCCCAGGGAGAACGAGTAGGCCTCGCCCTCGCAGGACGGGTCCTCGTACCAGCCCTCGAACACCCAGCCGTCGCGGGAGGGGTCGTCGGGCCTGGAGAGCGCGTGGCCGTAGACGAGGTCGGCCGAGCTGTAGGGTTCCCCCGCCCCATCGTAGTTCAGGTGGAAGGTCGCCTTGGCCTTGGCCTTCGAATCAGACTCATCCGTTAACGCAATCCCATTTTCAGAGGACGACTCACCAGCAGCACCTGCCGTAAAGACCAGCTTCCCGTTCGAGCAGACGACAGTTCGGCCGCCCCCCGAAGCATCGACGAATTTACCTGCCAACTGTTCAGCGTTGTCGACGCTGTTACCGACGGTAGCGAAAACGGAATCAACTTCGTTACCTGCGGCATACACGCGCATAGGAGACGAAATGGTAAAACCATCGGTTAACGTAAAGGCGCAGGCAACCGTGCTGTAAAGACCGCACACCTGGTTTTTCGATTGCACATCGATGGCAAGGTTGCCCTTCAACGTAACACCCTGCTTGGATGCGTAAACGCCGTAAGCAACTCCCGTATGGCCTTCGTCGATCACCGATTCGCCATCTTTGCTCGAAAGCTCGGATTTCTCCGCATCGCTCAGCTCGAGATTGTTTACATGACTGGCGAACGTGCAGTTATCGAACGTTGCATCAACCGCGCTACGAGCGTCATCCTTGTCCGCGCATCCCAGATAAACGCCATACGCATCATGCTCTTTCGCGCTTGATTTGGCATCAATCGTATTCAGGTTCACGACGACATCGATGTTGTCCACTTCTAGAGACGGGACAACGGAAACCTCGCCCTTGGACGACGAATCCTGCTTAGCATAATTAGCGGCAACGCCCGCAAGCGCATCGTCGACCTTCTTGCCTTCAACGGCCAGTTTCGACTTGGACTTCGAAGAGTCCTTCGCGTCGTAAGCAGAGTCGATAATGCGCACCGTGCCGAGCGATTCGCTCACGTCGATGCCGGCATATACAGAACCTTTAACGGTAGCGTTGTGCCCAGCGAAATCGACCGTAATGGTCTCGCCCTTTTTAGCTTTGATTGTTAGTGTGCCACTGGTTTCGACATCTTTGGAAAGCGTATAGGTACCCTGCTCTTCAAGCGTCAGTGCACCTGAGGACCAGCTTCCCGCGATATCAGTCGTCTTGCTGCTTGCCAAATTCCCGACTGAGGAAACTGCGCCAGCCGAAGTTGCTGACGCAGTGTTTGATTCACCGGCAAAGGCAGAAGACGGCACACCGCATCCGCTTATAAGCGTGATGCTTAACAGTACCGAGAACGCCTTATGAAGCAAACTCGGACCTTGGTGTCGTTTTTGTTCCATTTTCTGTCCTTGAATGAATTAGCTCAGAGTTGCTACTTGCTTGAAGTACGCATAGCCAGCA
>CAVHFC010000110.1:0-5505 GCA_963635025.1 Eubacterium sp. CAG:786 | reverse complement strand
ACCACGTAGTGCACGAAGTTGCTGCCGATGAAGCCGCAGCCGCCCGTGACGATGATGTTCTTGGGTTGGAACAGTTCGGCCATGCTAGTCCTCCCTCGCCGATATCTCGCCGGCGGCCACGGCCTTCAGGTGCGCGCCGTAGACGCTCTTGCCGTAGCGCGCGGCGGCCTCTGCCAGCGTATCGCGGTCGATCCAGCCGTTCTCGAAGGCGATCTCCTCGGGGACGCTCACGGGCAGGTCCTGCGCGCGCTCGACCGAGCGCACGAACTCGCCCGCCTCGTACAGGGACTCCATGGTGCCGGTGTCCAGCCAGGCGTAGCCGCGGCCCAGGGTCACCACGGAAAGCGTGCCGTCCTCCAGGTACATCTGGTTCAGGGTGGTTATCTCCAACTCGCCGCGGGCGGAGGGCTTGACCTGCTTGGCAAGCTCGCACACGCGGGAGTCGTAGAAGTACAGGCCGGTAACGGCATACGAGGACTTCGGGTGCTCGGGCTTCTCCTCGATGGAGACGGCGTTGAAGTCGGCGTCGAACTCAACCACGCCGAAGCGCTCGGGGTCGTCCACGTGGTAGCCGAACACGGTCGCGCCGCCGTTCTGCTCGGCCTTCTCCACGGCACGGCGCAGGTGGCGGCTAAGCCCGTTGCCGTAGAAGATGTTGTCGCCAAGCACCAGCGCGCAGGGCTCGCCGCCGATGAACTCCTCGCCGATGATGAACGCCTGCGCCAGCCCGTCGGGGCTGGGCTGCTCGGCGTAGCTGAGCGACACGCCGAACTGGCTGCCGTCGCCCAGCAGCCGCTCGAAGTTCGGCAGGTCCGTCGGCGTGGAGATGATCAAGATGTCGCGGATGCCCGCCAGCATCAGCGTGCTCAGCGGGTAGTAGATCATCGGCTTGTCGTACACCGGCAAGAGCTGCTTGCTGGTAACGGATGTAAGCGGGTACAGGCGCGTGCCGCTGCCTCCCGCGAGGATGATGCCCTTCATATCAATCAGTTCTCCTTAACCTCATAGGTCTTAACAAGTTTGGCCGGTACTCCGGCATAGAGTGAATAGGGCGGAACATCGGTGGTCACGACGGCACCCGCCGCAATGACGCAGCCATCCCCTAAACGAACGTCTCCGACGATCGTCGCGCCCGTGTAGACGGTCACGTTGTTCCCAATGCTGGGAATCCCCCCCCCGCTTCGTCCGAGGGTCACGCCCTGATAAAAGGTGCAGTTCTCCCCAACGCTATCGGCGTAGAGGTAAACGCAATCCCCATGGGCAATCAGAAGGCCGGGGCCGAAAGAAGTGTTCGTCGAGGCATGCACGCCGTACTTGAACTCCTGGCGCCGCATAAAAAGCCACGCTAACGGAAACAGCGGCTTGCAACGCTGTTTGGCATAGCAGGCCGCCCTGAACCAGACCACCCAACGTATGGGATGGCCGCCGTTGAAAAAATAGTGCTTGATTCGAGCCCCGAGCCCGCACGGCCCATAAAGCTTTGTGAAATCGCTTTTGATGGTTTCTCTCAGATTCACGGCAATCTAGCCTCTCGAGTAAAGGAGCGAGGCCAGGCCCATCGACACGCTGCGCTTTAGGTTCCTCTCAGTGAGGAGCACGGGAGCCTCGCTCACCTTTATGCCGCCTCCGGTAACGTAAACGTTCATGAGGCGTTCCGAAAGGAAGCCGTACACACGGCTCTGGTAGGCATCGCGAGTGCCATCGCCGGAACGGGTAATCCTATCCTTCAAGCCGAACATCACAGGGAAGAGCCATGCGCAGTAGGAGTCGTAGGCATCGGCGCTCGCGACGAGCATGTTGTACGGGTAAACGAAACGAAGCCCCATGCATTCATCGAACGCGTCAAGGTAATCAGGCTGCACCGCCGCAACGGATTCCCTCAAAAGCTCAAGGTCCCTTGAATCGTGGTGCGAAGCGTAATGCCCCTCGACGGTATCAAGAAGCCAATATTTTTTCGGCAGCACAAGGTCGCATCCAGCAAGTTCATTATTCGCCACATCAGCAGGCATCAAGCAGCCGTGACTCCGAGGGTCCTCGAAAAAGCGCCGATAGTGGACGATGCCCTTAAGGGGGTCATGGCAGTTCTTCCACACCCAATAGAGTGCGGTGAGCTCACAGAACGATGAATTGAGGTCAGCGATGTTGTCCCCAGAACCGTCAGAGAAACCGCCAGCGGCGCTAAGCTGTTCACGGTCTGGTCCAACATAGAACGGCCGATAGCCCTCAACCAGAGCCGGCCTTTCTGAAAGCCGCTTATGCGAGACGACGAAGATACTCATATCTAACCAATCACCTGTGGAATCACCAGGTCAGCGCCGAAAGGCGCTTAAACTTAATTGCCTTCCGAAATTTCCAGTAGAAAAGCTGAGTCTCACAAAATGCCCTGTTACCAATCCCCTTGCCAAAATAGGCACGGTTATCGCGCTTCGCGATCCTGTAGCGCGATCTCGCGGTATCAAAGTCATCGGTTTCTCGCGAGTAATCTTGCTTAAGGGATATATCGTCCATGACGACCATTCGGAACCCACCGGCGCGGACATCGTCAAAAAAGGCGTGATCAACCATATCGAGGAATAAACTCTCGCGATAAGAGACGCTGTCATAGACAGAACGCCTCACGACAACCCCGGAGTTTATGCCGGAAAGCGTCATGCCCGGGATGTCTTCGGGGCCGTTAAGGGCCACGAATCTCCTACCCCTTTTGCCACAGGGACTCATCAATATCTCGCTCGACCAGACCAAAGGCATGTAGACGTCTGCGGCAGCACTCAAGATATGTGCTCTGACCCGATCAAAGAAATCGCTGGGCAGCTCGGTGTCATCATCGAGGATCAACACATAATCGGCCGTGCACTTCGATAACGCAAAGTTATAGGCCTTCGAAAGCCCCTTGTTGCCACCCATGTTGAAGGCTCGAATGCGATCCGAACTTTGCTTGACGACAAGATGATTGGCGCCGTCATCGCTGTTGTCGCAGACAATGACAGAGCGAACGAGAGGGTGCTCAAGCAGCAGGCCAAGAGCCTTGACCCCCTTCAGGTCGCTGTTGTAAAGAACTATAACCGCATCAATGCTAGGACTGCTCTCCGTTGCGCTTAGCATCTCCCCTCCCTTTCCGGTTTCCAAGCAGACGCGCGACGCAATCGACGCCAAACGCCATGAATTCGCCAAAACGGCCCTCTCGAAGCAACTGCACGCTAACAGCCTTAACCAACTTCCCGCCCTCGCCGATCTCGCTCGCGTGCATCAGGTCCTCGCCGTGCTCCTCCAGGAAGCGGCCCACGGCGCGGTTGCGCGCGTACTGCTCCTTGGGGCTCAGGTTGTGCGAGTGGTAAACCTCGGCCGAAGGCTCGTAGGCCACCTTCAGGCCGGCCGCCACGAATCGCGCCGCCATGAGCATGTCCTCGTTGGTGTTCACGCGGTCGAAACCGCCGCACACCAGATAGGCATCGCGCCGATAGCACGAGCACGCGTCGGAGGCGAAGAACGTCTTGATGCCGTACTTCGGCAGGTCCTCCTTGCCGCGCACGGTAGGCGTGTCGGAATAGTTGAACCCGCGCACCAGCTGCTCGAAGCGCCGAGCGTCGGCCTTGGGCAGCTGCCTGCCGCTCACCATCGCGATATCCGCGTTAGCGAGCATCGGCGCGACGATCCGCTCCAGGTAGCGCTCGGAGGCGGGCACGGCGTCCTGGGTCAGGAAGCACACGAAGTCGCCCGTCGTGCGGCGCAGCGCCATGTCGCGCGTGGTGCCGTGGTTGAAGTCCTTGCGCTCGATGCGCAGGAATTCGACGGAAGGATGCGCGGCGACCTCTGCGGCGGTGCCGTCCTCAGAAGACGAGTCGACCACGAGGATCTCCCGCGGCCGAATGCTCTGCGACTCGATCAAGTCGAGCAGCGCGCCAATCTCCCCCTCGGCGTTCAGCGTCGGGATGATCACGCTCAAGCTCGGCGCCGTCATCGGCCCCTCGCCATCGCCTTGAAGGTTTTCACGAAAATGCGGGCGTCAAGTGCGAAGCTTTGATGCCTCACGTAGAAAAGTTCGCGGCCCTGCCGGTTGCCGCTCTCCCAGGTGGAGTCATTGCGATCGGTAGTAGCCCACCAGCCCGTGATGCCGGGCTTGCAAGCAAGGACTTCATCACGCGCGTTACCGAACTCATAGGTCTCCTCAAGCGTCACCGGGCGCGGACCGATGACGGAGAGGTCGCCGGCAAGCACGTTCAAGAACTGCGGCAGCTCGTCCAGTGAGGTGCGGCGCAGGATGCGCCCCACCTTGGTCACGCGGGGATCGTCATCGAGCTTCTGCTCGCGCTTCCATACGGCGTATTGCTCTGGGGTCATGTACTTCTGCGGGTTGGTGTGGGCATCGGCCACCATCGAGCGCAATTTGAAGATGCGGATAGGCTTGCCGCCCTGCCCCACGCGTTCCTGGCGGAAGAACGGGTTTCCAGGCGACTCGATGGCGATGGCGGCACCGGCAACAGCAACGGGGATGGCCGCGATCACGCAGACGCCAGCACTGAACACGATGTCGAATGCACGCTTACAAGCAAGGTAACCCGTCCCACCCTTCTTGGGTGCATCGGCACTAGGGTCCGGCTCGGGTGCAACATAGCTAGCGCGCGGGGTGTCACCATCAATCCTGATGCAATTTGAGCCAGATTCAGTTGTAGCGTCAGACACAGCGGCTCGCCTACCGGCGGCCGCCCCAGCCCCCACAGTCATCTCCTATGCCACCGCCAAGGCTGCAGCCTTCTGGATCTTAAAACGCGGTACGAGAACAATATTTTTGCTAAAATGGGCATCAGCGGTACGACAAACGACACCGCGCGGGAATCCTGAGAGCATCATTCGAACCATATTCGAACCAAAGCACCCCACACCCGCAAGGCACACCCCAAACGACCAGCCAAAACGCCCAAAAATCCCGCAAAGGTCGCCTTCGATCTTGACGTCTCAGACCCCGCGTAGCAAAACGCAACATCCCATAGCAAAGCGCAACGTTTCCGCAGGTAGATAGCCGCGTTTACCCCTCGATACGCATAGCAAACCGCAGCATCTCGAAACCCCTCATAGCGTCAGAATTTGAACCGCTTTTTGTCTTGGCCCCGGATTTCAGGCCCATCCGGAGGGTCCGCGCGGGACCCGAAAATCAGCCCGAAAATGCAAAGGTTGTAGTTGCGGCGCACACACAACCCTTGCTGAAAAGAGCCCGTCCGAACAACAACCCCGGAATCATTAGATGAACTGTTTCAGTTGCGCGTTTTATGCCGAAGCGAGATACACAACCCCTCATCCCGAAGGGCGCCCCGGAGTTTCCAACACCGTGGCGCGGAACCCTCCATACAGAAGTCTCTCCACAGCGCGCCACGCCATTGAAAACTCTCGCGAGGGATTCAAAGATCAAACCATCAGCACGGGAGCCTGGGGTTTCCAACAACGCGGCGCGCCGGGCGGGCTGGGCTTGGGGCCCACCCGCCACGCCGCGTCATTGAAAACCCGTGCACC
>CAVHFC010000109.1:0-5688 GCA_963635025.1 Eubacterium sp. CAG:786 | reverse complement strand
AGATCATGCCCGTGATCATGGTTATCTTCGACGCCACCCCGATGCCCGCAAGCGCTTTTTGGCCTTCAGCCCTCGTCAGCCGCCTTGATGATGGCGGGGAATATTTCCGGATAGAACAGGTCCACCAGCTCCTCTAAGCCGATTGCGTTGCCCGCCTTACCCCGATAAGCCATCAAACGCATGATGCCGCCCACCGTGAACGAAACGAGCATCTCCTGGCGCGGCGTCGACGATTTCTTGCCCTCGCCCAAAACCGCCGCGGCATGCTTGCGAACCGTATCCTCCATGTGTTCGTGAATAAGGCCGTGCTGGTTTTTCGCCATCAGAAGGCACAGCTCGTCATATTTGCGTGGCAAGTTCGCCGGCTTTCTGCGCACGGCCGAGCACGAGCCGGCGTTCGACGGCAAATGCTCCCCCTCCCCCAGCAAGGCGTCCAGCGCGCACTCCAGTACTGTGTCGGCCCCAAGTTCCTCCAAGTAGCGCTTCACTACGTCCGAAAAGGTGGCGTAATGATAGTAGAACGTCGTCTTGTTGCAGCCCGCCTTGCGGCACAGCGCGTCAACGGTGACCTCCGACAGCGGCTTTTCCAAAACCATCTGGGAAAACTCGTCCAATATACGCCTGTCCGCAGGAACGGCGCCCGCATCCCTCCTCGGTCGTGCCATATGCACTCCTTAATGCAACCAAACAAGGCGAATCGACGCATTAACACGCGGATAAGCGCCGTGCATACTTTCGTTATGCAACTATGAGTTGTATTTTAACGGAAGGAGCAAACATGAACGCGGAGCACGAAATCAATTTCTCGGTCGACGGCAGAATGGTTTCCCAAAACGAAATCCGCATCAAAGAACTTGAGCGTTATCGCGTGGCCTTTAAAAAGATGACGGACGCCGGGGCGACGTTGCTTGGCGAGATCGGCGCGATCAGCTGCGAGGAGGCGTGCGACCTGCCACTCGAGAAGGCAAAAGACGCGCTCGCTCGGAGCAAGGCCGCCATCGGGCGGCAGGGCATGGTCGACCTGCTGCATGATAGCATCGCGCAGAGCGATGCGATGTGGAAGGAGATCGCCCGAAGCTCCCCGTGCCGAAAGAACCTGCAGGCCGGCATCGTAGAGGTTCATGCGAAAGGCGTCACGCTTCCTCAGTTCATGCTGGTTAATCAGAAAAACGCGAAGGCGAACAACCTCGAGGGGCCCTCGCGCATTCATCCGGAGCACTACAGCTTTTTCGCGGGTGCTGGCGGCAGCCAAACCATCATCGAGACCTTCGGCATGTACGGCGAACCCAGCTACCTGTACCTTAAAACGGTGAACGACGGCTGGACGCCCATCGCGCCCGACGCCGACACTGCCATGACCATGCTCGGCAGCACGTACTTGGCCAATGGGAAAATCGACACCAAAGTAATCGGCTATCACCAGTTCAAGCCCTGCAACGACGGCATCAAGGTGAAGCTCGGCGTGTTTCTGCCCCAAGCCGCGCCCGAAGCCATGCTCGAAGGCCACAAGTGGCACCTGCTCGTTGAGTTCAACAACGCGCTCGACGCCGCAGCGAAAGAGCGGCCGAGTTTCATCCAGAGCATCGTGTTCAACGCGGCCATCAAACGCATGAAACGAAGGGGATGAGTATGTATGGCGACGGCCCCTGCTGAGAGTCAAAGCCCACGCCGAATTTCGACTTCACGTTTTTGCTGATCAACGGCGGTATCTTTGTCTTGTTCGGTGATTTGGGGACAATGAATGCGATGCTCTTCCAGATTCAGTTACTGGACACCGATCGCTCCGTACAGCGCAGCGATCGGTATTATCTTTGCCGGAGGCGCCATCCTTTGCCTCTTCAAGAAGCAAGATGCGCTTCGCGCCATGCTGACTCGAACGCCAAACCTCCCACCGCAAGCCATTGAGTGTTTTTGGCACATGTGTCATTTTCGCTCAATGGTCTGCTCGCATCACGAGAGACTGTCTTGGTCAAGCAGGAAATCGAATACACTCATGGTAAGGATGCCGTTCTCGTCGTACGTCGGTTTCACCACATCGCGCACAAGCACGATTTTCTTGAAACTGTCGGGCACCTCGATAAGAGATGCCTTCTCCTGGCGTTCCTTCTCGCCGTCGGGCAAATGCAGGGCGGATTGAAGGTAATAGCGTCGACTACCAAGATTTGCGACAAAATCGATTTCGAGCTGCTTATGAACGACTTTGCCATCCTTTCGGCCTCTTTTGTCAACCGATCCAACGTCGACGGAAAACCCCCTCATGCGCAGCTCGTTGTAGACGATATTCTCCATGATGTGGGTTTGTTCGACCTGCCTGAAATTAAGACGGGCGTTGCGCAAGCCGATATCCTCAAAATAGTATTTCTTGGGGCTGCCTATATATTTCCTTCCTTTCACGTCATAGCGACGCGCCTCCTCGATGAGGAAGGATTCCTCCAAGTATCCGATATACGAAGCAATGGTGTTTGCACTGATGCCCGACCTGAGGACGCTTCTAAAAGTCGCCTCAATCTTCGGCGGATTCGTAAGCGCCCCGATGGAAGAGGCAAGCACATCGACCAAATCTTCGAGCTCTTGAGTCTTGGCAACTCTATTCCTGGCGATGACGTCTTTCAGATAGGTTTCCGCAAAAAGCCGCTCAAGATAGCGGGTCTTCTGCTCATCGGTGCGCATGGAGAGGGTGAGGGGCATGCCACCGTAGACGACGTATTCCGCCCAAGCCTCATGCTTATCACCATCGAAACCTTGCATAAACTCGGAGAACGAAAGCGGGCGAACTCGCACCTCATCGCCGCGTCCACGAAACTGCGTCATGACATCGGACGATAGAAGCTTTGAGTTGCTGCCGGTGACGTAAACGTCAACGTTGCGCAAGCGCAGCAGGCCGTTGAGAACCCCATAAAGCCGCGGCGGCTCCTTCCCGGCGAGCTCCTTATCGGAAATGGCGTACTGAACCTCATCAAGCAGAACGTAGTACTGAGATTTACCGTCGGCAATCTGCGCTTTCAGATAGTCGTTCAAAACTCCGGGGTCGCGAAGCTTTGCGCTGTCCTCGGAATCCAGAGCGACTTCAACGATGTGATCGTCGTCAACGCCGAGCTCGTTTCTCAGATAGCCGCCGAAGATATCGAACAGCAGATACGTCTTCCCGCATCGGCGAATGCCCGTGACAACCTTGATCATCCCGTTGTGCATGAGATCGATGAGGTTGCGCAGATAAACGTCTCGATGAATTTCCATTCCCGGCCTCCTTGCATCTTCATTGAGTGATTTTGACACATGTGCTTTTTTCACTCAATGGGAAGGTACGCGAAATCGATTGCGCCGGGGCGCCCTTGACGGCCTGCTCCGAAAAGTGCGACGCGCTTTCGCGCGCTGACCTAATGCGACTGCGCCGGTGCGCCTATAAGCGCTGGCGCCTGGCCTATCGCCCATAAGGGAACGTTAACCAGCCATCCCTCGTCGCGATACGCGGACAGCGAGGTACGCAAAGCGCGATTCAGCTCGAACTTCTCGCACGCCACCTTGAGGCTTTTCGCCTGCAGGTTCTCCCCCGCCTTCACCTCAACGGGCACAACCGCCCCATCAACGCTAACGGCGAAATCGGTTTCCGCCGTTCCCGTACTCGACGACCAATACACAGGGGGAAGTCCCAAAAGGCGTAGTTCCTGCTCAACATACTGTTCGGTCAAGGCGCCCTTGAATTCCGTGAATAAACGCGAACCATCCAGCACAGCAGCGGCATCAAGTCCCGCCATGGCACCAAGAAGCCCCACGTCCACGCCGAAGAGCTTGAAAACCCCCACATCCTCGTATCCCGCAAGCGGCATGCGAAGCGCGCTGACGCGCGGCACCTTCGCAACGGCGCCGTAATCCAACAGCCACTGGATAGACTCCTCAAAATCCCGCGCACGGGCACCGGGACGCGCCGCGCCGTACAGAAAACGCTTATTCTCCCGCGCAAGCTGCGCCGGCAAAGACCTCCACGCCAGCCGCATGCGTTCAAGAATGCGCGCAGGAGCATGCTTGGCGAAATCGGCGTCATAATCATCGAGAATTTGGAGCTGCAACCGGCGCGCTTCCCGATGATCCTTAGAAGCGCGGAAGGAGTCAACCGCCTCGGGCATGCCCCCGACCACCAGGTAATCCCTCAGTCGGCGAGTAAGGGGTTCGGCCATACCGGCAAGAAGCTCCATATCGGCGGCTTGCAGGGCATCGGCCAGCGGGTCCCCATCAAGAGCACGCACAAATTCGCAGAAACCCATGGGGCAAACGACAAACTCATCGACCTTGCCGACCGGGAACGACTCGCCTTCGCGCCTGACAGCGATGCCCATATACGACCCAGCTGCCACCACGTGATATTCAGGCGCGCGTTCGCAGAAGTACTTAAGAGCCGTCAGCCCTCGGGGCGCCTCTTGAATCTCGTCAAACACGAGCAAGGTGCGGCCCGGCTCAACCCTTGTTCCCGCCCTCAATTCGATTTGCTTGATAATCCGCGCGGGGTCAAGATCTTCGTCGAAAACCTGACGAGCGGCTGCGTTGTACATGAAATCGACCTTGACGACCGAGTCAAACTGTTCGCGACCGAATCGCTCCATCAGCCACGTCTTGCCCGTCTGGCGCGCTCCGCGCAAAAGAAGGGGCTTGCGATGCGGATTTTCCTTCCAAGCGACAAGCTGCGGCATTAAATCTCTATGCATTGCCAACCTCCCTGGACTATCGATTTCCAAGAAGACAGTATAGCTTCATGTCGAAAGTCCCTAGGGAAAATGTGGGAGCGAACCACAAAAGTCCCTAGGGAAAATGTGGGAGCGAACCACAAAAGTCCCTAGGTAAAATGTGGGAGTTAGAGATATCAATGGCGTAGCTTACGTGCCGATATTCGCCGGCATCCCGCTCTAAAATCTGTGTCGCGCCTGCGGCGCTCTCCAGTAAGGTGCGAGCCATGGCTCGCACCCACGAAATCTGGATTGCTCCGTTAACCTTTCCGGTTGGAATCATAGCCGCAGACCAGGCAGCGACGCCCGGCCGGGCCCTACTCAAGCGCCTGGTCCTGCCCTACTCGAGCAGCAGCTTGATCTGCCTATCTTTCAGGCGATTCACCGCATCGAGCTTCCAACAGGGATAATCGAAACCGGGGTCTGTGTACTCGAAGTCCTTCAACTCGATAAGCTTCGCCTTGATATCCGGCGTCATGACGGCGCGCGCGATGGCGATGCGCGCGATGACGTCATCGAAGGGATTGCGATAGAGGGATACATCGTCCCAGGTGAGCGGCTCGTTCTCACGCTTCATCCAAAACGTATCGATGAGCGAAAGGCAATGCACCTTGTTGATAAAATCATGACGCGAAGCAACGCCGGCGCTCCGTATCAATCTCTCGATGGGAGCCCGACGCCTTGCAACCCGCCGTCCCTCTATCCAACTATTGACATCAATGAAACCGTAAGGCGTATACGAGTCGTGTTGCTCAACCGGATCGTAAAGATACTCGTCGAGCCCCATTCTCTCTTCATAGGTGGCAACCACCACGTCTTTGTTCATCAGCTGATACAACATGGGGCACCTCCCCGGAACGCCTGACGTTCCCCCTCATTATACGGCACCGAAAAATTCCGCCCTTGCCAAGACGGTAGCGTGTGGAAAAGAACCCGAGAAAGCAGCCCCCTACAAACGGGAAGGATCGAG
>CAVHFC010000108.1:0-5939 GCA_963635025.1 Eubacterium sp. CAG:786 | reverse complement strand
GCCAACGTGGCGAAGATGATGCGCCTGTGGTTCCCGCGCAACATGGTGAACGTGGCCATGGGCGTCTACCTGGCATGCGCCACGGTCGGCGTGGCCATCTTCATCCCGCTGGCCAGCAGCTTCACCTCCGTTCAGCCGGTCTTCGTCATCGTGGCCGCCCTGTCGGCCATCACGTTTATCGCATGGGCGCTCTTCTACCGCGCGCACCCCGAGGGCGAGCGTCCGGTGGTCGAGCCGGTCGCCAAGCAGATCCGCGTGGTGGCCCGCAGCCGCAGCCTGTGGATCGCATGCGTCATCATCGGCCTGGTGATGGCCGCGGGCGCCGTGAACAACGGCAACCTGGTGGCGTGGCTTTCGGGCGCGAAGGGCGTCGACGTGACCGCGGCGGCCCTGGCGGCTTCGCTGTGCAACATCACCTGCTCGCTCGGCGGCATCCTGTTCCCGGCCATCATCGCGAAGGTGCATGGCGAGAAGGCGTGGATCGTGGGCCTGTCGCTGGCCGTGGCCGCCGGCACAGTGCTGTACTACTGGGGCCTGCCCGCCGAGCTGTGCGTCGCCGGCGTGGCCGTAGCGTCGTGCCTGGTGGGCGGCTATCTGCCGCTGACCAAGGCGCTGCCCGCGCAGCTTCCCGACATCGCGCGAGAGAACCTCGGAGCGGCGGGCGGCTTGCATGCGACGGTGCAGAACGCGCTCGCGTTTCTGATTCCCTCGTTCGTGGTGGGGCCGATCATCACGGGTGCCGACGGCTCGATGAACTACGACATGGTGCAGGTGTGCTACATCGTCATGACGGTGGCGGTGGCGGGGCTGACGCTGTGCCTGCCGAAGCTGGCCTGCGCCGACGAGCCGGAAGAAGCGCCAACAAGCGCGCCGCACACGGAGGCTATGAACGCGTAACGGCGTAACGGCAGCTTGAAGCCGGGGCAGCGCGCAAGCGCTGCCCTTCGCGTCTCAGGGCGCGTTGCGCGCCTTCGTTGCCCCGGTTACCCTTTTTCCTCCTGGATCAGATCGATCATCTCTTGGGCCGAGTGCACGCCGAGTTTTTGGTAAATGTGCTGGCGGTGCGTGCTCACGGTGCTTTTCGACAGGCACAGTTCCTCTTGCACGTAGGGAAGGTTGCGGCCTTTCGCGAATAAGACCATCACCTGGCCCTCGCGCTCGGTCAGGCCGTAGCGCTCGATGACGGCGCGGCAGCGGTCATGGAAGCGCTGCTTGCGGTCGGTGGGCATGATGCTAAGTGCCTGGGCCAGCGCGTTCTCGGTGAAGATGAAGTTGTTCACCGCCGCTACAAGCAGCACGCATATGCACGCCGCGATGAACGCGCCGCGCACGTCGAGCCCCACGCCGTACCACAGCCAGCGTCCTGCCAGCATGCCCGCAAGCGGGCCGGCCGACCATGCCGCGCGGATGATGCCGAACGCGAACAAGCACTGCGTTTGAAACCGTCGGCACAGGCCCGAAATCAGGATCCACATGCCCATGCCCAGGCACTGGAACGCCCCGACGTCGATGGCCATGGGAAGGTAGGGAGCCACGGTGGGGAACAGCAAGGGCGCGGGCAGCAGCAGGGCGCCCATCAGCAAAAATACGATAATCAGGCGGTAGCACACCTCCGGGCCGCGGATGCCGGACTTCGTGATGAGCACAAGCGTCACGGCGATGGTGCCGACGGTGGTGAGCGTGGTGATGCCGCCCTGCGCGATGGCGTAGGGGATAACGTCGCTGGCGGCGAATTGGCCCATTTGCACGTAGAGAGTGCGCGACAGCTCGTAGGACGCGCCGCACACGAGCATGGTCAGGCCGAACGCCGTCATAAGGCCGCGAAGCTGGCGCTGCTCGGCGGGGTCGTCGGGGTCGGTTTGACGCGGCAGGGAGTTGGCCTGCTTCTTGTCCATTTTCAAGCTGCTCGCGCCGTAGTACAGAAATGCGGCCGCAACTGGCCCCATGCTTGCGCACATGATGGTCGCTTCGAGCCGGCCGAAGAACAGGAACACGAAAAACAGCAGGGTTGATGAAAGGTAGCCGATGGCGATGCCGGTAGCCGATTGCTTCAGCGAAAGCAGGCCGAGCACCGCGCCGAAATTCATGAGAAACAACGCGGAGAACACGCCGGTGCCGATACCGTACGCGGTGCCGAACGCGATGCTCAGGGCACCGTTCGTGCCGTCGATCCCAGCGCCCAGGATAAGTAGTGTGCTTGCGGCCATGCCGGCAGGGAACAGGATGCGTGCCAGCATCGAGCCGAGCAGCTGATCGAATTGCTTATGGAATATGCTGCAGAGTGCCAGCGTGATGGTGGTCGCGGTTATCGAGAGCAGATAAGACTGGTCGAGCGCCGATTCGTAGTTGGGCAGCCCTTTATAGAGGTTCATGCATTGGAACGCCATGAGCTGCCAGGCCAGCGTGCAACCGAGCGCGATGCCGATTCCCGCGATGGCGGGTGTGAGAAGCCTATCTGATCGCTTTCGCGCGCTCGCGTTCCCCATTTTCGAATTCCCCACGATCAAGTCCCCCGAACTTCTTGATAAACAGCGAGCCGAGAGCGACTCCTCGCAGCCGGCTCGCTTTCCCAATCATTATAGGGAAGCTCATTGCTGTAAAATGGCTGATTTTCTGTGCTTAAAGAAAACCCCAGGTCAGAGGCCATCATGCATATCGCACGATATTGCAAAATCGGTCCTCATGCCCGATTTCGGCATCCCGCGCCTCCCGTATCGTCGGGTTTGTTGCGAGACGACGAGAGAAGGAGGAGACATGGGCAAGCTTACGATGACGCGTAGGGCGTTCTCGAAGCTGGCTGCCGCGACTGCAGCAGCCGCCACCGTCGCCGTGCCTGCGGGCGCCGCGCTTGCGGAATCGAGCGGTACCGCCCAAAGCAAGGTGGGGGAAACGAAGCGCGTGCGTTCCTGCTGCCGCGGCTGCGGCAAGATGGAATGCGGCGTTTGGGTGATTGTGGAGAACGGCCGCGCCATCCGCACGGAGGGCGACGAGAGCGCGTTCCAGTCCATGGGCAACCATTGCGGCAAGGGGCAGGCGAGCCTGCAGGCGGCATATCATCCCGATCGCCTGTACCACCCCATGAAGCGCACGAACGCCAAGGGGGAAGACGATCCCGGCTGGGTGCGCATCACGTGGGATGAGGCCATGACCACGATCGCCAGCAAGCTGCAGGAAACCATGGACCGTTACGGCGGCGAGGCCATCTTCGGCATGTCGGGCACCAGCCGCATTTGGGGCATGTTCGCCTACGGCGCTTTGGGTCAGCTGGTGAGCAGCCCGAACATGTGCATCCCGTGGCAGGTATGCAAAGGCCCGCGTTTCTTCGCGGGTGCGCTGAATTCCATGATGCAGTCGTCGTGGATGGAAACGGTCGGTCGTCCGAAGGTGTATACAAGCTGGGGCACCGGACCGGAGCTTTCCAATTACGACGACAGCTGCCGTACCGTGGTTGATGTTGCCGAAAAGGCCGACACGCACATTGTGGTCGACCCGCGCATGACCAATCTGGGCAAGGAAGCCGACATCTGGCTGAACCTGCGCCCCGGCACCGACGGCGCCATGGCCATGGGTTGGCTGAACATCCTCATCAACAACGAGCTGTACGACGACCTGTTCGCCAAGAAATGGACGAACGGCCCCTTCCTGGTGTGCAAGGACGTAGAGCCATCAGGCTTCGAGGACTATCGCTTCACCAGTGGCAAATATGAGGTGAAAACGCGCCTGCTGAAGGAAAGCGATTTGAAGGAAGGCGGCGACCCGCACAAGTTCATGGTGTGGGACAACCTGAACAGCCGCATGACGTACTACGATTGCGGCACCGGCTGCTGGGAGGGCGAGACATGGAAGCCCGCCACCGCCGGGAAGCTTGGCCAGCAGGAGCATCTGGTGCCCGGTGTCAGCCAGGGATTCGTGCCCGACCCCACGCCGTTCGACCCCGAGATCGACCCGGCGCTCTACGGCGAGTTCGAGGTGACGCTGAAGGACGGCCGCACTTCGAAGGTGCGTCCGGTATGGGAGTACTTCGTTGAGCGCGTGAACGAGTATCCGCCCGAGCGCGTGAGCGAAATCACCGGCGTGCCGGCCGAGACCATCAAGCAAGCATGCCTGACGCACGCTACGCGCATCGACCCGTCCACCGGCTACGGCAACGGCGGCATCCAGTATCAGCTGGCCATCGAGCACAGCTGCAACGCCATCGCCATGGTGCGCGCCATGGATACCTATATCGGCTTGTCGGGCAACTGGGATGTTCCGGCTGGTCATCGCGGTGGCACGCAGGGCGAGTTCGTGTTCAAGGCTGGTCTCGGCGCGGTCGCCCCCGGCATCCCCAACATCTCGGCCGAGCAATTCAACAAAACGCTTGGCATCGATGATTACCCGCTTTTGGGCTGGTGGCAAGGCTGGGCCGATGACGCCAGCGTGTGGAAGGCAATCGAGACGGGCGAGCCGTACCCTGTGAAGGCTGGCTGGTGCTCTACCGGCGACTTCATGTGCATGTCGAACTCCCTGCAGAAGTGGAAGGCGTTCCCCAATCTGGACTTTTTCGTGTGCGAGGACTTGTGGAAGACGCCGACTGCCGGCATGGCCGACATCCTGCTGCCTGCGCAGCACTGGCTCGAGACCGACTGCCCGCGCATGTCGCAGGGTCCCTCGGGTGGTCAGGGTGCGACGGTGCGCGCTATCGAGCCGCCGGCCGACACGCTGCACGACATCGAGATCGCCACGATGATCTACAAGTACATGGGCAAGCAGTGGGGTCCAGATGAAAACAAGTGGCCGAGCCGTACTGAAAATCTTGACATCATGCTGAACACCGGCCGCCAGGGTGCTTCGACCACGTGGGAAGAGTACAAGGAGGACTTCGAGCAGAACGGCTGGAAGGACGCCAAGGTGGTGGCTCCCGAAACGTGGGGCACGTACCGTCGCTACGAGACGGGCATGATGCCGCTGAAAGCGTTCGGCGACAAAATTGCCACCGAAGAGTTCGCCAAACCCGGCTTCGGCACGCCCACGCGCAAGATGGAGATCTGGAACACGCGTATCGAGACATTTATGCCCGATGACGAGGAAGATCTTCTGCCCACGTACAAGGAGCCGCCGCTGAGCCCCATCGCCGACCCCGAGATGAACGAGAAGTACCCGTTCACCGCCACCACCGGTCGCCGCATCCCGGTGTACTTCCACTCCGAGCATCGCCAGCTGCCGTGGTGCCGTGAGCTGTGGCCGGCGCCGCGCATCGAGATCAATCCGCAAGATGCGGCGCGCCTAGGCATCGAACAGGGCGACTGGGTGTGGATCGAGAACGACAACGGCAAGATCCGCCAGGTGGCCGACCTGTATCACGGCATTGCACCGAACACGGTGAACCTGGAGCATCAGTGGTGGTTCCCCGAGCTTGACCAAGCCGATAAGGGTTACGACCTGTGCAGCTGCAACTGCCTGGTTACCACGGGCAAGGGCTATCAGGATCGCATTTCCGGAACCAGCTACCTGCGCGCGTATCCGGTGAAGATCTACAAGGCAACGGCAGAGAACTCGCCGTTCGGCAATCCGGTTCCGTGCGATCACAAGGGTAACGAGATCATTCACGATGCGTCCGACCCGCGCTTGAAGGAATGGGTGCCCGATTACAACGTTCGCGAAGAAGCTTAAGGGGAGGTGCGAGAAGATGACCCATTATGCGATTGCAACGGACTTGAACCGTTGCGTGGGCTGTTTGGCCTGCAGTGTGGCGTGCAAGGCTATGAACAACGTGCCGGTTGGCAATTTCTGGAACAAGACGCTGCGCATCGGCCCGAACCCGAAGGCCGACGGTTGCGGAACGTGGCCCGACGTCGAGATGTACTTCATGACCGTGCAGTGCCAGCATTGCGCCGACCCGGAGTGCGTGAAGGTGTGCCCGACCGAGGCGAGCCATGTGGCCGCCGACGGCACCGTGC
>CAVHFC010000107.1:1981-5975 GCA_963635025.1 Eubacterium sp. CAG:786 | reverse complement strand
TTTTTTCAGATACTGCAACGAAACACACCCGGTTAATCCTCGCCTACCTGCGCTTCCGCCAGGGTCTTTACCTGATCGTCGAAGTCTCTTGCTTGGTCTTCGCTCATGAGAACGCCTAGGGCTCGGGCGCGTTTTTCGGCGGAATCTTGCAGGGCTTTGCAGTAGGCGGAAAACTCGCGCAAATCAACCTTGAACAGGCCGTTCGTGAACTCCATCAACTTGCGGAAGCCGTACCAAAATGCGTCCACGTGTATGTCGTAATCCTCGTCGAGCAGCCCGAAATAGCGCTTCTGGTTCAGCTGGCGAAGCTTCTCCGTCGCGCGCGCCGGGCTGTCGCCGCCTTCCACGTCGTCCTCTTCGATGGCGCTCGGAATCCCCCGCTCGCCGCGCTGCAGCTCGGCATCTTCGTCATCCGGCGTACTAAGCACGCAACTGAGCCAACTGCCGAAAGAGCCCAGATCCGCATTGCAGTATCCAAAATCAGATCCGCCTGAAAACGCCACGAACACGCCGTTGTCGCAAACCACCTGTTTGTACGTGGCGAACGAACGCCGCACCTCGGCGGCGAAAGCCGTCACCTCATGCAAATCGAATTGGCATTCGCACGTCACCGTGCCGGAGAAGCGCGGCAAGTCCCCCAAACCCATGCGGCCGCCCGTCACCAAAGCAGCGCTTGCCGCGCACGATTCGGCGTAGCGCTTCGCCATGCGCTCCTCCACCTCTACGAGCTTTTCGGAAAGGGCGTCCAGCTGACCCTCGAAATCGCCTTCCGCATCGTCCGCCGCCACCAAGGAACTCAACTCCGCAAACGCGGAAACCTCGTCGGCAAACTCCTTTTCCATCTGGCCATCAAACGCAGCCAGGGCGTCCTCATAGCTCGCGGAAGCCGCATCGTCGCCAAAACGCAGAGCCTCGGCAATGCTGCGCTCCTGCTGCTCCGCATGCTCTTCCGCCTCGTCGCACTTCGGCTCTGAAATGGCAACGCCCTCAAGCTTCAACACCTGATCGCGATAAGCATCCGCAGCCTCGGCGAAATACGCCCCCGGATCAACGCTCGCCGTATTCGCAAGAACCTTGTCGGCCAAATCAAGCGTCTGCTCCAGGCGCTCAACGATCACGCTGCGCGACTCGACCTTGCGCAGCGCATCGTATCGCCGCAGGTAGTTAATGTTTTCCGGAACACGCGGGTCGTCTTTTCCCTTCTCGAAAACGCCCTTGCGAACGCTCACGCAATAAGAGCGAACCGCGCGTTCCGCCGTCGAGGCGCACCGCTTTCGATCCCCCTTCCACCGCTCACGGCAGTCGGCAAGCGCTTCGTCGCGCATCTGCCGCAGCGTCTCGGCGCGATCCTGCTCCTTGGCAGCACGGCGACGCGCGTCCTTCCCGGTCGAGCCCACGGTCTGATCCAGCGCGCCCGCAAGCGCCTCGGCCAAACCCGCTGCCAGCCCCCGCCCAAGGGCCTCGGCATCCTTCTCCTCCACGAAAGCCTCCTGCCCTACAGCTCCAGCGCGCGCTTCGCCGCGCCCACCGCGTCTCCGTCGGTGTAGAAATCGGTGCCCACGCTGCCCATCACCTCGGGGGAAATCGACTGCAAATCGCCGATGGACGAATACGGCAACAGCACGCGACGCGCCCCGGCGTTGTTCGCCACGCGCATGATGTCCTCCAGGTTGCGCACCGGGTCCATCGTGCCCGACAGGCGCAGAATGCCGGGGATGACCAGCCCCGTCTGCACGGGTCGCCCGCACGCCGCTGAGCACAGGCCCACGAACTCGGCAAGCGACACCTCTTCGGAAAGCCCCTTGGCTTGCAGGTCGCTGAAGAACAGCAGGTAATCCTTCGCAAGAATGTTCATGCCGGCCGCCACGCGCGAGGCGTTGTTCTCGAAGAAGCTGAACGCGGCGTCCATGGTCTCGCGCACCTTGCGGTTGCTGCCAAGGCCCTCGCACTTGAACTTACACTCGCCCGCCACGGCCTTGTTCTCTAGCTTGTAAAGGGCCATCTCGCCGCCTTGGCAGCACCCGATGCCGAACACGTGGCCGGCCAGCAGCGGGCCGTCGGGCACGAGCGTGCCGGACGACTGCTCGGGCACGTACACCACGTGCGCGCAGCCCGGTTCGTCAAGGTCGAAGTAGCCCAGGTTCACGTCGATGAACTCAACGCCCGCCATGATCTTGAGCTGCTCTTTCACGCGGCGGCGCCCCTCGATGGCGTACTCCAGCACGGCCGCCGCGTCCTCCTTCGTCATCTGCTCGTCGGGGAACAAAAGCTTCGCCAGGCCGCTGAAGGTTTTGCGCACGCCGATCTCGTCGCGCTTGTTGAACTCGCTGTTCAGCCGGAAATACCGATCGAGCAAGTGCCCATAGTCGCGCTTGCGCATCTCGTGGCAGAACTCGCTGATGCAGTCGGTGATGAAACCGTAGTGGTCGGTCAAAATGTCCGAGCGCATCTTTGGCACTTCCCACCCCGGCAGGTAGCAGTGGATGCGATCGAAAAACGCCGAGTCGTTGTTGAATTCCGGCGGGAACGGATCGAACAGATGCGTCGTCTTCAACATGTTCTGCACGCTGTCGTTGATGTTGCCCTCGAACACCATGGAGGCGTCGGCGTTGATCTGGTCGCGCCCGCGCGCGAAGCTTCCCGACGCCATGAAGTCCTTCATGGTCTGCACCGCGTTCAGGTCCTTGAAGCGCATGCCGGCAACCTCGTCGAACGTCACGCAATCCCATGCGCCCACCAGGCCGGCTCGCACGGCGGCGGTGTCGTTGCGGCTCGAATACATGCGCCCGAACAGGTTCGCCGTGGTGGTCTGACCGCCCGAAAGCAGGATGGAATACGGCGAAACCTCCTTATAGATGTGCGATTTGCCCGTGCCGCGCGGCCCGAGCTCGCACAGGTTGTAGTTGCGCTCCACCAGCGGCACCATGCGCTCAAGGAAGTGCATCCGCTGCTGTTCGGTTAGCGTAGCGGGCTCGTATCCGGCGCTGCGCAACAGCAGGCTCGTCCATTCGTCGGTGGTGAAGGCTGCGCGGTTGGAAATGAGCTCTTCCAGGTCAAGCCGAGGCATCTGAATGGGCTTGAACGAAAGCACCTGGAACGGACTGTCCGCCGCCGTGCGCCTGCCGCCGTTCTTCTTTTTGGGCTTCGGTTCGTCGCCGAAGATTTCAGCAAGCTCGTCCCCCTCATCGCCCGCCTTCACGTACTCCATGCGCATGAGGCACCAAATGCCGCCCTGCAGGATCTTCGGATACTGGACCACGTACTCCTCCGGCATCACGAACGGCTCGATGGCCAGGTTCGTGAATTCCGCAACATAGAAGTCGTCGCGCTCGCTTAAGCGCGCATGCACCTTGTCGATGACGGTGTAGACGCCCAGCTGGCGAATCTTCGACTTGATGATCTCCGATTCGTCGGGGCGCACGTAGTTGTTCACCAGAATCTTGCGAATGCGCGCGACACCTTCGGCGGCAACCTCCTCGTCGTCGGTCGAGCAGTACTGCCCAAGCAGATATTCCAGCACGAAGGTGGGCACGTTCGTTTCGGCCTTCATCATCGAGGTGAGGTCTTTGCGCACGATTTTCCCGCCGAAATGATCGATCACCTTCCGGTCTAGATCGTCGGTCTCCAAATGGGGAACGGTCATGGTTCCCGAAGGCTGGGTGGTGCCTGCGTCTTGCGTGTATTCGGCCATATGCCATCAGCTCCTTCGCTGCTTAGAATCCGAAATCGTCCATGGGGGCGAATGCTATGTCTATCTGATAGGTTTCCTTCCAGGCGATTTGCCCGGAATCGGCGTTGCGGCACAGCAGGTAATACGTGTCTTTGGCGTCGTACACCCTGCCGGCCTTCAGGCCGATCTGCGCTCGCATGACGCGCGCCTTCTCCTCGGCGGCCTCCATGTCGGCATGCACGCGGCGCACCTCCGACACCTCATTGCCCATCTCGTCGACCATCACCAGCGCGTATTCAGCCGGAAGCACCTTGCCGCCCACCG
>CAVHFC010000107.1:0-1586 GCA_963635025.1 Eubacterium sp. CAG:786 | reverse complement strand
CCGTGGTCGGCCGTGATGGCAACGCGCGAGATGCCCATGTTGTTCACCGCGATACGCACGAGGCTTGCCATGTCGTCGACGGCATCCGAGCAGGCATCGAAGACGTCCTGCCCGGTCTGCTCACCATGGCCGGCCGCATCGATGGTGTTGTGGTACACGTAGATGACCTCGTTTTCCGCCGCGAAATTCTTGCGCTCGGCCGCCGGCATCGCCACCAGATCGGCGTACTGGATTGCCGCGCTTTTGGGCCGACGCGCCTGAAGGACGGCCTGACGCGCCGCGGTCCCCTTCGTGAGCTGGCCGTCGGCGAACACCTCGCCGGAGGCTTCGGAAAACTCCAGCTTGCTGTGCGGCAGCAAGGCCGCCATGCCGAACTTCGTTTCGCTCGGAAACGCCGCCTGCACGGCTTCCACCTTCGAGGTGCCGCGCATCGTGCGGTCGAGCCGCGCGGCAATCTCCTGCGCCACCTCGAAGCGCAGCGCGTCGGAAACGATGACCAGCACGCGCTTCGCGCCGCCGGCAAGTTCCGCGCTCACGTAGTCGTCGTAGAAGCGCCGCTGCAGCCCCACGCCGGAAACGTACCCCGCGCGCTCCCACGCGTCAGCCGCCGCGTTCACCCAGCAAGCGTTCGAGCCCGCCAAAAACCAGTTCGCGTACAGGTTGTCCATCGCCTGGGCAAGCTCGTGAACAGCCTCGTCAAGTGCCGCATTGCCCTCGCGAACGCACAGCCGGTACGCGTTGCAGAACGCGCGATACGCCGCATCCATGCGCCACCAGTCCTGCGTGTAGGCCTCCCAGGCGCGCTTCGCATCGGTTTCGTGGAAACCCTGCGGATGCGCGCGCTTGAAATCGCCCATCTGCACGGCGGCGGCCAGGCAATCGGAAAACGGCGCGAACAGGGCATGCCAACGCGCCTCGCGGCGTACCTGCAAAACCCGCAGAGCTTCCTCGCCGCGATCGGCGCCCGCCGCTATCGAAGCCATAAGCTGCAGAAGGATCGCCTCGTCGATTGCGGGGAACACGTCGCTGTCCTCAAGCGCACCCATCGAGACGTTGGCGAAGCGCTGCGGCAGAAGCAGGTGGCCCTCAACGCTGCGACACAGGTCGAGCAGCTGCATGCGCGCGTCGTCACCCCCGTTGGCCCACTCGCGGAAAATGCCCAGGCAGAACTGCGCGTTGCCGGGTGCGATGAAGCTCTCCAGGCCAACAAGCGCATCGGCGGGCATGGTGGCGGAAAGCGCGCTTACGAGCAAGTGCGCTGCCAAAGCGTCAACGTCGCTCAAGTCACCCTCATAGCCAAGCTTCGCCTTCATGAAGCCGGCGAACAGGTCCTCGGCGCCGTATTTCGCCAGGTCGGCAAGAGGGTCCGCCTCATCAATCAGCGCCATCACATACGCCCGCACAATCGCCTCGACCGTCGGCGATGCGGCGCGCAACGTTGCCGCGAACACGCCCCGCGCCAGCTGCTCGCGCGAGCTTGTCGTCGCCACCAGCGCCTTGTAACGGTTCACGCGATCCCTTGCGGCGAAGAACGGCTTCAGCTGCGCGACGGTCTGGCGCACCTCAAGCGTGTCGGAAGCCTGCAA
>CAVHFC010000106.1:0-6002 GCA_963635025.1 Eubacterium sp. CAG:786 | reverse complement strand
GAGCCGGTTCCGCAGCTTGAAGGAGCTCGCACGCTGGTCATCGACGATATCCTGTCGAAGGGCGAGTAAGCGTCAGGGCGCGGGGCGAACCTTTGGCTTGCTGTTCTGGCCTCTTCTATGCCCAGTTCAGGTTTCCTATTTCATCTTGCTAGCTACTTTTGCGAGTTTAGCAAGAGGGCTGTGACCCGGCGTGGGATAATGACACCGAAAAGAAAACGAGGAAAGGCGACGTCATGGGCTTGTTCGACAAAGGATTCGACCCGTTGAGAAATCTCCAGAACGCGGCCGATGCCGCAAGGAAGGGACTCGGCGATGCAGCAGGAATGGCCGCCAACGCGGCCCAAGGCGCAGCCGACCAGGCCGGCCGTGCCGCAGGAGATCTTGCGGACAAAGCTAAGGACGCAGTTCAGGGCATAACCAACGGCATGAACGGCCCTCATCATCCCGAGGAGTTCAAATACAACAAGGAATTCGCCGACGTCGCCGAAGACCCTGCCGTTCACCACGAAGCAAACTCGCCTAGCAGCATCGATGCAAAAGCCTTTGCTGCCGAAGCCCTCAAGGAAGCGGTGGGCCAAGCGGCGCAAACCGCAGGAGAGCTTGCGGGCAAGGCCGCCGATGCAGCCCAGGGCGCGGGCAGCGCCATAGGCGAAGGGGTGGGCAACGTCGCCAACGGTGCGGCAGGCATCGCCGGCGCGGCAATGGCCGGAGCGCAAAGCGCAGCGTCGGTGGTCTCGAGCAAGGCCGGAGAGATCGCAGACGGGGCGAAGCAGAGCATCGAAAGGGCCAAGGAAAAGGAACCTGATGAGCTCGAGCTCGCCGTGATCGAATACAACCAAACCTACTCCGACCTCGAATCGGAGGGCATCGCCCTCTACCAATCCAGGCTGAGGAGCATCGACCTCCTCGACTTTGTAACCGAGCTGGTCAACTCGATCGCAAACACCCCGAAATCGTTCTCCGAGGACATCGAGGAGATATCCCATGAGAAGAGGTGCTTCAAAGAGTCCGAGTCGTTCGCGCGCGAAGAGCTGAGCTCCGCGAGGAAATCCGCGGCCGGTGCAGGCGCCGGAGTTGCTGCAGGGATGGCGGTCGCGAGCATAGCGCCCTCGGCGGCCATGTGGGTTGCCACAACGTTCGGAACGGCGTCTACGGGCACTGCCATCTCGACGCTTTCCGGAGCTGCGGCGACGAACGCCGCGATGGCCTGGCTCGGCGGCGGCGCGTTGGCGGCTGGCGGCGGCGGGATGGCTACCGGGAGCGCCTTCCTGGCGATGGCCGGCCCCATCGGCTGGGGCGTCGCCGGAGCGACTCTGCTGACCTCGATCGCCCTCTTCGCGAAGAAGAGGCACGATATAGCAAAGGAGAAGCACGAGGAATTGATGGCGGTCAAGCAGAACACGGAGTCGATAAGGGAATCGCTTGCGGCGATCTGCTCCCTCAGGTCAAAGACAAACTCCCTTCGCGAGGGCCTTTCGGCGTCCTTCGTGTCCTCATGCCGGTTGCACGGCGCAGACTACCTGGCCCTCTCCGACGACGAGAAGCTGCCCCTCGGCTTATTGGTCAACAACGCGAAGGCCCTCGGTCGCCTCGTCGCCGAGAGGGTATCCGTCCAGGGCGATGAGCAGAAATGAGGATCGAGAAGCTGGTCAAGACCAGCCAAGAGCAAGCCGTCGCCGCATGGGTGGGGTTGCTGAACCAGCTTAGGGTCGAGTCGCTTATCGAGGCGCTTAACAGCCAGGACATGAACCTAGAAGAGGCGTTGGCGACCCATGCCGATACGCTAGAGAAGATCCACGCGTGCATAGAGAGCAACAGGGGCGGAGACAAGGGGCTGCACGGCTTTATCGCTGAAATCGCCGAATGCGGAATGCAGAACGCCCAACGCCAGGTCCACGGCCAAGAGGCCAACGTGATACTGCTCGACGACAACGGTCCAGTCGACCTGCTGCGCGGATTTACCGATGTCCAGATGAAGTTCTGCGAAGCCGGGGGCAAATTCTCCCTCAACGCAGTCGCGGACCACTTGGACAAATACCCTTGGTTCCTTGACGACCACAGCGTCTACGTGATTGCCAAAGACCATTTCGAGACCGTCCAAATGCTCTACGAGATGCCCGAAGAGGCCGCCAAGAAGCTTGCCAGGGAGAATGGCGGACCGTCCTACGGCGACTGGAAGGGCGTCCAGGAATTCTTTTCCACCTCAGGCATCGAGCCAAAGGACATCGAGCCCTCGCTGTTCGAGTACTCCGAAGTGCAGAAGGGAGCCATCGATGAAACGATGGCGAACGAGAAACGGAAACTTATCGCCGAAGACGCAGAGGTGAAGAAGGGCATCTACATCGACCACAAGCCCACCTTGCAGGAAGGCGCTAAAGCTGCCGCCGGCGGCGCGGCGATGGAAGCAGCCACTTCGTTCGCCCTTTCCGTTAAACGCCATCTGGGAGGCGGGAAACGAATCGGCGACCTTACTCAAGACGACTGGATGGAAATCGCGAAGGACTCCGGGATGGGGTTCGCAAAAGGCGGGATTCGCGGCGGAGCGGTGTACGGCCTGAACAACTACACGGCCACGCCGGCTTCGGTGGCGAGCGCGCTGGTGTCCGCCTCGTTCGGCGTCGCCGACTGCGCATACAGGTTCCGCAGCGGAGAGCTTTCGGAAGTCGAGTTCATCGAGCGTTCGGAAATTGCGTGCCTCGATGCGTCTGTCAGCGCGTTCTCGAGCTTCGTCGGCCAGGCGCTTATCCCCGTTCCGGTTCTGGGCGCGCTTGTCGGAAACGCGGTCGGCGCAACCGTCTACGAGCTCGGGAAGGACTTCTGCAGCGACCAGGAAACGGCCCTCCTTGAACGCTACACCGAGGAGATCAGCGACCTCGACGATCAGCTCGAGCGGGATTATGCGGCTTGCGTAGAGGATCTCAGGAAGGGCATGACCGCTTACATAGGCCTGCTCGGCAAAGCTTTCTCTCCCGATGTTACGGTTGCGTTTGAGGGCTCCATCGAGCTGGCAGCCAGCCTCAACGTCCCGGAAGACGAGATCCTCCATTCAAAGAACGAAGTCGATGACTTCTTTTTGAACTAGGAAGCAAGCAACAGTCAAAAGGGAAGGCGGGCGGGTTCGATCGGCAAACGTCAAGGTGACCGCTTGAGGACGAGAAACGCTCTCGAGGGATTCTCGTCCAGCTCTCAGCTCGATGGCGCTTTGCGGCTGCAGGTTGCTGGTGGGCGCAATGGCGCTGTGTTCAGCTCGGGCGGGTCTGATCATGCGATGATACAGGAGGACTCGGCGGCGATTGCCGGGTACTTGACGGCGCGGCAGAAAGAAGTCCCCGCGTACTATGCGGTCGCAGGGACTTATAGATTCGATTCGTTATTTGTTACTCGTCGATTTCGATGATTTCGAAGTCGCAGTCATCATCTTCGTCAAGTGGGTAATCGCCGGGGTTTGATAGATTGAGGATCTCTCCGCCCAGCCTGTAGCAGGAGCAGCCGTAACAGCCGGCTTCTTCTGCCTGATCTTCTGTGTCGTAGAGTGTGTCTTCTTCCTCGTCCGTGCCATCGGGATAGTGCATGACTACCTTATATTTCGTTATTCCTCCTGTCTCGAATGCGGAGCTTTTGATTGCAGCTTAGAAGTAGACTCTAATGATTGCTACAGCCAGCGCCCAAAAGGCCAGCCAAATGTGGCATGAAAAGCCGCCCAGGCGGCGATGATGGCCAACCCTGCGATCAGTATGATGGCAATTTCTTTTTTCGGGTTGAGCTGTAGCTTGCGATTTTGCCTCTTCATCAGGTTCATTTGGCTGCTCCGTTTCTGATTCGTTTTTTGGTGGCATGCTGGAGTCGGCGATTATGCTACCCGCTCATAATGTCTTACTTACGGTCTAAGAACGGTCTGATGCTCGGCGAGTTTGACCCCGATGGACCTGGCATACGCCTTAGCATCTTCCGAAGCTTTCCAGTTCTCTGGCAGATTGCGTAGAAAACTATCGACGTGCACTTGCTTGCTGATGTCATGGCGTCATTGGCGGCGCGTGCGCTTTCTTCGCCCATTGCCTTAGCTACTTCGTTTGCGAGGAGCCTTGTTTGCCTTGCTGTGGGAGTGGGTAGTAATTTGGTCAAGTTTAACTTGCGGTTGATGAGGATACCTATTCCTATTACTGTAAGTACGACCCCGATTCCCGCTGCCGCTCTTACCGCTATTTTCGTTTTGGACGAGACGTCTTTTGTGGAAAGGCCCTCTTGAGGATGGTCGTTGGTAATGTTTTTGGACTTGAGTTCAGTTGGTGCCTTTTTCTTCTTGCTCTTTGACATTGTGGCCAACCTTCCCGGCGTGATTGCTGGTTTCTTGATTCTTTAGGTGTCCCAAAAGACTCTGTATCTCTTCTAGTCTCCGCTCGTCTTTTTCCACTTCCTCTGTAATCTGAGCAATTGTTTTCTTTTTTCTAGCGATGGATTCCCTTAGCGAATGCGCCTCTTTGGCAAGGTATGCGCTAATTTGAGCGGTATCGATGGCTGCACTCTCTATGGCATTATCTGATCCTTTTTTTACCGCAAGGGCCCCTCCGGCCACTGCTATCGCCGACGCCGCTATGCGTACCGCTGGTGAAGAGGCGGCTCCTGCGGCTGCGGCGGCATATTTCGGATATTCGTCCAGGAACGCTTGCAGGGAATCACCGGACACGGAGCTTCCCCCTGTCCTTGAAGGCCCCTTTGTTGCCTTCAGCTTTCCTTTCCTAATCCAGCGCCTCACCGTTTCAGGGTTCGTTCGGAGGAGTTTGGCAATCTCTTTAACGTTATAAGACTTCATCGCTATTCCTTTCGCTGCAGCGAGGATAGATTAACACAAAAACGTAGTACAAAGAAACAAAAAAATGTAGTACAAAAATTTAGTTGCGCAGCCGCCTCGTCCGGTTCCCTTGCTTTACCATGTCAAAAAGGATTTTCCTCCATTCAGAAAGGGTATTTCAGTCATGAGGGTTCTTGAGAAGATCAGCGCTTTTGCGGGGAAGTGGATGGCCGTCATCGCCCTGCTTGTTGCCGTTGCTGCCCTGGTGGCCCCCGACGCCGTCCATGCGGCGCTGCCCACCAGCTGGGTCAACCCGCTTTTGGGCATCGTGATGTTCGGCATGGGCATGACCCTTACCGCCAGCGACTTCAAAGTGGTGTTCACCAAGCCGAAGGCGGTGATCGTCGGCATCTTCGCGCAGTTCATCATCATGCCTCTTCTGGCGTGGGTTTTGTGCATGGCGTTCCAGCTCCCCGCTGAATTGGCCGTGGGCGTGATACTCGTCGGATGCTGCCCCGGCGGCACGTCCTCGAACGTGATGACCTACCTCGCGAAAGGCGACGTCGCTCTTTCCGTCGGCATGACCGCCTGCACCACCATCATGGCCCCCGTCGTGACGCCCGCCCTGGTGCTCCTGCTCGCTGGCGAGACCGTCGACGTTTCCTACGTCAGCATGCTCCTCTCCATCGTGCAAGTGGTGCTTGCCCCCATCGTCTTGGGCTTCATCGTCAACGCCGCCCTCCCGAAACTTGCCGAAAGCTGCGGCAAGGTGCTGCCCCTCGTCTCGGTGATCGCCATCTCGCTCATCATCATGGCCGTGGTTTCCGCCAACGCCGCGAAGCTCATGACCGTCGGCTGGCTCATCATCGTCGTGGTGATGCTGCACAACGTTGGCGGTTACGCGCTCGGCTACGGGGCGGCGCGGGCGCTCGGCCTTTCGCGCGCACAAGTTCGCACCATCTCCATCGAGGTGGGCATGCAAAATTCCGGCTTGGCGACCTCGCTGGCGACGGTGCATTTCGCCAGCTACCCCCTGGCAGCTGTGCCGGGTGCCGTCTTCAGCGTGTGGCACAACATCTCAGGCGCCATCTACGCCAACATCCTGGCACGCACCGCCGACGGTTCTCAAGGAAAATAGCAGCCTTGCGAAAATAGAAACGAGGCGACCTTTTTGGTTAAATGCAGCTGTGCACGTTTATGGCCGTGAAGGAAG
>CAVHFC010000105.1:4808-6035 GCA_963635025.1 Eubacterium sp. CAG:786 | reverse complement strand
TCGGCGGAGCGCTTCGTTCTGTCCGATGCTTCCTCCTCCCAAAGCATTTCGGTTGCTTTCGATGGCGCGTTGTCCGACGAGATCGTCGAGGGCAGCTCGCTCGTGGTGACGGGCAGCTTGTCCGAAGACGGTTCGTTCAAGGCCACGGACGTGGCGTTAGAAGGTTAAGCGCGAGGCTTTCCGCTTCGCTTTCGCGGCGCCTGGCCCGCCGGTCGGTTACCGGCGGGCGCCTCGCCGTTCGAAGATAGGGGTATCCATGTCGACAATCGGTTTGATGGGCCTGCTGGTGGCGTTCGCCGGCGTGGTCGTGTCCGTGCTGTGCCTGGCCGTGGGCGGTCTTTTGAGCCGCAAGGGCAAAAGCTCCACGGGCGAGACGCTCACCTGGGGCGGGCATATCGCGGCCATCCTGACGTTCGTGGCGCTGACGGTGTGCTGCGGCGTGCTGGTGTACTGCTTCATCACGGGCGATTATTCCATCGAGTACGTGCTCAAGCAGCATTCCAGCGCCGAAGGCGTGATGGGCGCGCTCTACCGCCTTTCCGGCCTGTGGGCCGGTCGCGAGGGCTCGCTTCTGTTCTGGGCATGGCTCATCAGCCTGTACAACACGGTCATCGCGGTGCGCAACCTGAAGAGCACCAAGCGCCTCGACGCGGTGGCGCTCATGGTGTCGCAGATCGTGCTTGCGGCGTTCGTGGCGGTACTGCTGTTCAGCGAGGACAACATGCCCTTCACGGTCACGCCTGACAAGTACTACAACTCCAACGGCACGCTCACGAGCGCGGCGAAGATGCTCGGCATGAACTCGCTGTTGGAGCACTGGGCTATGGCGTTTCATCCGCCGGCGCTGTTCGTGGGCTACGCGGGCCTGAGCATCCCGTTCGCCTACGCCATCGCGGCACTCATCATCAACGACTCCTCCCGCGAATGGGTGGTGCGCTCGCAGCGTTACGCCCTGTTCGCATGGCTGTTTTTGGGAATCGGCATCGGCCTTGGCAGCGTGTGGGCCTACGTGGTGCTCGGCTGGGGCGGCTACTGGGGCTGGGACGCCGTCGAAAACGCCTCGCTGCTTTCCTGGCTGGTGGGCCTGGCGCTCATCCACAGCTTCACGGTGTACCGCCAGCGCGGCGCGTTCAAGCGCTGGAGCGTCATGTGCGCCTGCATCACGTTCGCCTTCGTGATCGTCGGCACGTTCATCTCCCGTTCGGGCATCGTGCAGTCGGTGCACGC